>JBBDHZ010000226.1:0-14566 GCA_040880645.1 Minisyncoccota bacterium | reverse complement strand
ACAAGCAACGATTCCCGAAGATTTCAAACTGGCCTTTGTTTCTAGGTGCAAAATGATCGCTACTTTAGCCCCACGGTACGTTCTGGCAAAGTACGTGCCCGACCTCGGCAGGATGGAGCCTCGCAACATTGGCGTGTTCGTATGGTGGAAGGGTGAGTTCTGTCTGCGATTTCTCGAACCTGACGAGGTTGAAGTAAACGATCTTGACACCTACCAGCGGTGGACAACCTACTGGACCCGCAATACCAGTGAAGAGGTAATTCGGCCCCGACGTGGGAAGCCCGTGCCCAAGACGGATCCCGCCTGCATTGATGCGCTGATCTCAACACAAAAGGGCAACTACATCCTGGTTGACTCCGGCGAGCTGATGTCGCCGATCCGCAAGAAGGACCTGCCGGAAGCGACCGAGTATCTGTTTAACGAACTCGTGGCCGATCCCAAGAAACGGTCGCATGAGATCGGTGTGCCAACCAGGAAGGCGTTCTCCGAATCGTGCTCGGACATCCTGCGCGAGGCGGGGTTGGATTTTAAGACCAACGAATCAGTTGAATGCGTGTGGCGTGGTGTTTCGCGCCACCTTCACCCGGACTATTACGTGGGCAATGGCACACCGGATGTGATTCTTCAACGAGCAAAGATGTCAGAGGAACGAAGCATTAACAGTGCGGCGTTACTTGTCGATGCACTGCTTGAACATGCTGTTGTGCAACCGGAGAACTGCCGCTTCCTGATCCGCGGGCAAGATCTGGACAACGACACGGCCGAAGAGGGAATGAAGCTTGTCGAGAGGCTATGCGGTGCGATTGATATCGAAGATGCTTCCGCAGTCGATCAGGTGCGGCAACTTCCAACCGCGGTATCCTCCCCGTCGTCGTTCAGCAGTTAAAGCTGTCGCGTTGCTAGTCCGGCCAGCAACTCTTGCCTGACCGCTGCCTGTTCCGGGTTCGCTTGGGCAAACGCCTTGCGGCACACTTCGGCATCGGGTGCGTCGAGCCGAAACGCCGCCGCTTGCTTCTTTGACGTTGCCAACTCGAGTTCCCAGCAGCGATGTGGAACCGCCGACCAGATGCCGGGCTCCAGCAGCCGCATTTCGGCAACCGGTTCTTCATGCTTTCTGATTCGACGTTTGAGTTCCTTCGCGACGGCGTCGAAGGCTTCGTCAGGGTGTTCCAGAAGGAACACGGCCCGGTGTTCATCGTCGCCGCCGTCGCCGCGATAAGACGCTTCTTCGATGCGAAAGTCCGGAGCGATTTCGTCCTGCAGACGCAGTTCCCAGGCCCAGGCCCGCGCCGCGTGGTATTTCCAGAAGCAGCCATGTGCGACGCCCAGCGAGGGATCAGCTTGGCATTTCTTATCGACGCGAGTGGGCCAGTAGCGCATCGCCAGGTGCGACCAGTCGTAGTCCTTTTTCCCTTTTGCCTTGACCAGTTCGTTCCACCATTTCTTCGGATCTTTCCACTGGGGTTCGAGCAGCGGCCAGAGCGCGGCGCTGTTGATCATCACGCCGTCGTCGAGATCCGGATCGTAGCGGGCGTCGGCCTCTCGTTCGGGCTTCTTGGGATCGGGCGGCGCGGGACCTTTCTCGGCACACTGTTCGACGTTCGCGATGAACTCGACAAGTTCATCTCGCCACTTCTTCACGTCAGCAAAGCGGCCTGCAGCATCGCGAGCAGCCTTGGCATCGCCTCCGTCGCGAGCCTCGCGCAGGTCGTCAAGTTCGCCGTCGAGTCGTGTGAGTGCCGGCTGAAGATGATCGGCCAAGAGCACGCGCAGCGTCGCTTCGTTCAAGCGATGAATGTTGATCCAGGCCACGAAGGTTTTCTTTGCCGACGAAAGTGGCCAGTGAATCGGGCGGGTCTCGTACATCGACTTGTGTACGTCGACGAAAAACCTTTCTCGCAACCAGTCGCGAACCGAGACGGGCCTCTTACCCGCGTTGATCGCGGGGCCGAACTCGCTCCATTTCGCGTGAATGATCTGCGCTGCCGGATGCCCCAGCGAGTCGCGATCGTCCGTTTCGGCCAGCGTTCCGTCGAGGAAGAGAATCCCCTGTGGGCGGGAGTTCACCTGTGAGCCGAACGCGCTAGCGTCGGGCCGCGGTTGGGGAGTCACCTTGTCGTGGCCCGCGGCTAGCGCCGTCGGCTCAACGGGCAAGCCAGTCTCCGGATCAAGAATCCCTTCGCCATTGGCACCGAAGCGGCCGAGGGCGACCCCGACGGCGAAGCTGAGATGATCGGTGGGCGGTTCGGGATCGAGTTGTTCGACGTACTCGGGCAGCGGCTCGCCCTCCGACCGATCGACCGCGCGCTGCGCCCACTCCTGAGCATGCCGCCAGGGTGACGGCCCCGGGTACTGAAACTCGACCGATGGCTCGCGGCTAGATTCGTGAACGCCGAAAGCCGACACTACCTGAGAAAAAGTCTCACCCGCGTTCGGCATCCTGAGAATTGGTAGGCGCTCTACGTCGTTGTTCGTGAAGTGGATTGTGGGGTTAAAACTCTCCAGAATCGTCTGAGCGAGTGTAGAGTTGAAAAGCCCACAGACATCGATCAGGTTGGCGCCAAACACGGTACATCCAGTACTCGCAAACACACTGGCGTACCGGTGCATTCGGCCGCCGAACTGGCTTCCTATGGTGGAAAACACGAGACCTCCGTTGAAGTAGTCGGCTTCGCTCGGCGCTCCGTTGCCGCCTTTTGAGCCATAGAAGTCGAAGAACACCTTCTTGTGTAGGCCATTTTCGGACCAGCGAATGACGTGATCCAATGGCTCCAACCACCTCTTCCCGGCCGCGCCCTTGATGTAAGGAACCCAAGTTATCTGGTCCATGCGCAAGTCCGTATGCACTCGTGGGCGTAAAGCGAACGCACTGAATCCCACTTCTGAGGACTCCCAAGGGCGAATAAGAAACCGAGTATCATCGCCGGTCGCGAGACCTTGTCTGACTTTTAACTCGCGTTCGACGGTAGGCTTGTCCTCGCCGAAAAGAGAGAAGAGGTCGTCATCCCACCAGTAAACAACCGGCACACTTGGGATACGCGTCATTGCGGCCGAGTCGAAGGTGTGACGGCCCACGTGGCACAGCGTCGCCGCTCGCTTCCGCGCCGTGCGCTCATTGTCACGCGAACGATCCTCGCGCGGTGTCGGACAAAGGGCGATGCTCTCAACGTCGTGCATTGCGCGTGCGAACGACGACACAGTAACGCTGACCACCTCGTCCAACACGTCTTCGAATGCGCCCCGGTCGAAATCTCCGATCGCCCGCAGGTCGTACTCGCCCAGCAGATGCTGCCTAAGGTCGGAGTACTGTTTGATAAACATCCAGTTTCGCATCGTCAACATCGACGACACGCCGCCTTCCCGCACAAGCTCCAGACCGCGCAGCAGGAATGCTGCGAACAGATCGGCTTTGCCTAACTTGTATTGCTGCTCCACATAATCTGTCGCCGCCATCTTTGCCGTGCCTTGATACGGCGGGTTGGCCACGATCAGGTCGTACGATCTCTCGCGCACCATCCGCACAAACCGGACGCCCGCGGCGAGTTGTTCGCCGCGCAGCCGCAACCCGAGTTCTTGCGCGCTGGTGTGCCGACTAAGAAATGACTCCAGGGCCGACAGCAGGTTGAACTCCATCCGCTCGCGCGGAAACCGCAGCTTCTGCTGCTGAATGCGGCCGTCAGGAAACAGATTCAATTGCTGGACGTTCTGATCCCAATTGAGCGTTTTCTCGTGCTCGGCAATCGCCGTCCCGATCGCCGCATCCACCTTCAGCAAGCTGCCCAGATGGTCGGCGCCGCGGAGTGCTTCGACGATCTGATTGGTCAGCTCCGCAGGGATACCGGTTTCTGCTTCCACCGTGCGGCGCAGTTCGACCAGCGCCGGATCGTTATCGGGCAGACGGGCAATCCCCAAGTTCGACGCCACCAGGTTCAACTGTCGCGGTTCCGCCTCGCGACACTTCTGCTGCGCCTTCAGCCACAACGCCGCCGCGGCAATCTGGACCGCCCGCGGATCAAGATCGATCCCGTGCAGGTTGTATTCGAGGATGCATTGGGTAATGGCTTGCGGCGTCCAATCCTGTGAGCCGACGGCGCTAGCCGCGGGCAATTCCGTGTCGTCACCAGAGGCGGCCGACGCTGGCGCGTTCGGCTCACAGCCCCGATGCCGCGCCTCTTCTTCATACAGGGCGAACAGCAGGTCGAACGCCACAACAAGAAAATGGCCCGAGCCGACGGCGGGGTCCAGGATTTTCAGATCACGTACCGTGTCGGGCGCGTGCTGGACCGCGTCGTCCGGGATCGGCTGTGGTACATAGTACGCCCAGCGCCGTTCCGCCTCGTTGTACAGCGGCATTAGCTCTGTCAGCGAAACGCCGGGGAGTTTCTTCTCGTCGAACTTGTACGACTTGTCTTTCTCTTGCTTCGCTTTCTCGACGTCCAGCGCCGCCTGCCGCTCGTCACGCTTCGCCCGCCATTCGACGCGCCGTTGCTCCAGAGCGTCCAGCGTGCCGTTTGCTTCAACCTCGGGCGTCGAGCCGTGCTTCTTGCACATCGCCAGCCACATCGGGCCGAGACTGTTTTGCAACAGCCAGTCGACCATGTACCGCTCGGTAAACATCTGCGTCTTGCTGGCTATCTCGTGCGGCTCGATCTTGCCTCCCTCGTTAATCTTGGCGTCGAGTGCCTCGCGGTCCGGATCATTCCAATACTGGTAGACCCAGCCGAGCGTCATGTCGTCGGTCCAGCAGCTTGCCAACGCAAGATCGTCAAACGCCTCGACGACCGCCCGCAGAGTGGAAGCCGGAACAGGAATCAAATCCGCGATCCCCGCCGAGCCATACAGACCCGGCAGATCCGTGGCGAGATCTTCGAAGATAAGCTGCAGCAAGAACGCATATCCTTCACTTTCGTCATGACGGACATCGCACAAAGCCGGCGCAATCTCGCGAAAGTCTTTGTAGCCACGACTGTCCCAACCGCCCGTGACAACCAACGGCTTTCGTAACCCGGCAGCTTCCAACAACCGCAAAAACACGAGCCGGTTCAACAGCGTGTAGGCCGCCTGCTTCTCGGCGATGCGGCGGAAGTCATTGTGGTCTCGTTTGTATTTGCCGGATTCGGCACGCACTTGCTCGGCGATCCAGCTCTCCAACCGCCGCCGCTTCTCCTTGGGGGCCGCTTTCAGATCGGCGTTCTGGAGGCGAATTCCCATCCGGTACGCGGATTCCGTTGCGTTGTGCAAATCGCGCAGCAATAGTGCGCGCAGTCCACCGTCGCCATTCTGCGTGCCTCGAATGATTTTAGAGAGTTTGCTTTTTGCTTCAGGCGTCATGGCCATGATTATGCTGCCCTCATATCAACCGCACGCGTTGGCCAGATCGAACCTGTGCCAATAACCGCTCGCGGATCTCGTTGACGAGTTCCTCCACTTCCGCCTCCGTGGTGACTTCGCGGTTGTGCAACGTCAGATCGACTTTCACGATCAGTGGCCTTTCGCCTTCACTCAAGATGTCGTCGAGCAGTTCGTTGGCTCGATCTTCGCCACGTTGCAGCGTCAAGACAAACGCGTCCTTCAAGGCGATCAGCGCCGGCGCGATCGCTTCGGCGGTCGTATCGGTGACTGCCGTGTTGACCGGTCGAAGAACCGTATGTGCCTGGTCCGACGTGAGAGTACTGAAGCCGTCGCGGCTTTGGACCCGGCCGCGTGCCTGTTCCGCTTGTTGTTCCTGTACTTCCAACAGACGTTTGCGTTCAGCGATGTAAGCATGCCGCACCGCCAGGAGATCGGGAGCGAGCGAAGCGATATCCGTCCAGGGACGGCGGGCTTGTAGCTGGTTGTCGACTCTTTTCGCGGCATTGTCCACATCGCTGGAAAGGGCGTCGACCGCGCGGAGTTGAGGCACTTGGTTGCTTAGGACTTCGGATGCATCGCGGACGGCTTGCACCGCTTCGTCGGTCAGTTCGGCGGCACAGATGTTAAGCAACTGAATGCCGTCGCGAAGGGCATCCAGGTGCTTCTTGACCCGTTGGACAGTCGGTTTGGTCTCGCGGACCTTGAGCAGGCATTGCTCCAAAGCGTCGTTCAGCTTGGTCAACTCGGACGGTGTCTCGAACGAACCGGGCAGACGATCAAGCCTTCGCAACACATCACGGAGTTTCTTGGCGACGTTGGGGAAATGCCTTTGCACGGCGTCGGCAATCAGACTGTCCTCTCGATCAAACGGATCGTGCAGAGAGTCCTCGAAGAATTTGCAGATCTTCGCTCGGGCCGTAACCCCGATATCGTCATCGCCGGAGGGCAATAGCGTTGCTCGCCGGAAGGACGTCACCTTGTCAAACACATCGCGGACACCAGCATCGCGAACCGCTGTAATCTTCGTCCCATCTTCCGTTTCAATCTGCAGCTTACTGGCTCGAAGCAGGCCCAGCACGCACGCCTTGACGACTTCCGGAGTGTAACCGAAGGGTGGTCCCGCAAAGTTGGATATCAATGCACCACCACTCGTCCCATCTTCTTTCTCGATTCGTTCCAGAATCCGCCGCGGAATGACCCCGCTACACGTTGGAACGTAGCGTCCGGCGTCTAACTCCAAAATGCCAAGCTCATCTTTGAGAAACTTGGGTGAGGGTCCGGATAAATCCGACTCCAGCAGTTGTGCCAACTCGGCAGGCAAGACGGTGATGGGATCGAATTGGAAAAAGAGGTCGTTCAACAGACGTTCCGCAACCGTCTTCAAAGCACTCGGAAAGCCCGAGCCGTGGTCCGTGGGCTCGATCTTGCGTTCCCGAAAGTACATCTTCCCTGACATCCATGCGGCAGCCACTTCGTCTTGAAGCTTCTCCTGCAATTCCTCGGTGCGAAGCTCTTCCGTTTGGAGCAAGATGCGACGTGCCTCGCTCAATGATTCCCTGCGCGGCTGAAACTTTTTCACCATATTTCGCGATCGGACCAATTCGCGAGCCTGTTGAGCAAGCTGTTCTGTATCGCCGCACACCCACACCAATCGGTTTTCTAATGCCGTCTCCGCACTCCGTTTGACCCATGTCGCTTCGCTACGGTCATCGCCGGGAAGAAATCGGAAATCCACACGGAACGCAGCATCGTCGCGAGGATCGAGCAGCTTGGCATCCACCTTTTCCCGCCCGTCTGAAAACACACCAGCCCATGGAAAAGCACGACCTTTCATCTTGGGTCGTTCCGGCTTATCGAGTAGAAACTTCAGAGCATCCTCGACAATCTCGCTAATGCTTTCACGCGTCGCTCCGATCTCGCGTCGCTCTCGCTCCCACTCTTCGCCAGCCGTCGATTGGACGCGGTAGCCTTGCTTTTCTGAGAAGCTCAACAGGTTGCGTCGCCGTAGTTCTTCTAACGCTTCGGTGACTTCACTCACCTGGTTGCCACGGTCGAGACGATCGTACAGGCACTGCGACACAAACTTGGCGTCGGTAGGGATGGTGTCTTGGATCAGCTCCAGTAGCGACACGGCCTTAGCGGCTCGAATCAAGAGAGGATCGTCATCGGCGCACTGGTTCAAGATACGGGCCATGCTCGATTGCACATCCGAGTCGAGCGCCGTGTGTTGCACTTCATAGATTTGATCCAACGTGACCAGATCACCGACTGGTCTGTCCGCAAGCTTCTGATCGCGAAACAGCTCCCCCAACAACTGCAGCAAGCCGCGAATGGCCTGATCGTCGCCTTGAGCGCGGGCCGATCGAGTGCGGAGGGCGCTGGTAATCTGCAGCAGCAGATCGATCTGGCCAGGTAACATTGGATAGACTTCGACGAACGCGTCGGCGGATACGTCTTCGCAGCCAAACGCGTAGAGCTTCAATTCCGGACGATGTTTCTCGAATCGCGTTCGCAACTCGTCTTCCCCTGGCCGAGTCTTTTGAAGCAGACGCCGGTGAACCACGTCACGGATGTTGGTTGCCGATAAATGCACACGCAGGTTCTGAGGAAACCGCTCCTTAGCCCAGCCCAGAAACGAGTCGCCCGCTTCTTCGTCGATGCGCTGTTGTCCCAAAGCAAGTAACCAGGCTTGACCTTTAAGTCGTCCCAGTTCGGAAGCGAAGGCGCGCATCCGATCCACGCGGTCCTTGCCTGAGAGAACGTATTGTGATACTTCATCGACGACCATAAACAACGTTGCGCCTGGCCGACGAAATTTCAGCATGTCGGTGATTGCGGCGACCGCCTCCGACGGAGAATCCATGCGTTGGTGCGTTCCCGCGCGGCTGGTGAACCAACTCATCGGGTCCGTGTAGCGAACGGAATCCATGACGTGCATGATCTGGGAGAAAGCTTCTTCGGCGAATGGTTTGTCTTTCTCCTGATCCCATGGGTGACCTAGCGTCTGCTCGGCGGCGGCCGTGAAATGCGACCACTGACCAGCGCGTTCCAGCTTCAGCTCGAAGTCGGCTACCCAGGCGTCGACGCTGCAATAATCCAGTCTGCTCTGGAGTTGCCGAACTGCGGCAGCATGAAGCTGTTCGTTGTCTTGAGCGATCCCTCCGATATCAAAAACAACGGCGATGGGATCGATCTTCCGTCGCAGTTTGTCCCAGGCCTTTCGCAGTTCGTCCGTTCGAGGTGACGTGTCGCGTCGCAGCAGTGCTTCCGCGAGCGATGTTCCATCGGGCAGTGCGACGCCGTCGAATGCCAAGCCGAGGAGCTTTGCAAAGCTCGACTTGCCGGAGCCATAGAAGCCGGAGATCCAGACGTTGGGGAGATCAGGTCCGCTCTTCTTGTCCAACTCCGACGCGATCGCACTCAAAAGGCGAACGTACTGCTCATGGATTCCGTCCGGCACACGCTGATGGTTGGGATGATCCTTGGGCCAACCACCCGTGATGATGTATTCGGATACCTCGTCGTGAAGCTTCTTGGGACTTTGTTCGTGAAAGTAAACGACCGGTGGTATGTCACGGGTGACGTCCGAAACGAACAAATCGCGGATCAGCATGGTTTCACTCATTAGTAAATTCGCGGACGGTAGTCGCTGTCCGGGTCCAAGATGCCCATAAATGAAAGTCCTTTGTCGCCGCGGCGTTCACCTGGATAAAGCAGAACCACAGGAATACTTCGGGTGTGTCCATCGAGGTGGCGAAGCAATGCTGATGAACGATAGAAGGGATACATAGCGCCGGCGCGCCCAATCAAGGCAACGGTCCGATCCGTTTGCTCCGGATGCTCGTCGTTGTAATCGCAGATGATCCGGCTGCAATCCGCAGCGATCCCTGTGGGGCCCTCAATCAATGGCGTCAGCTTTCCTTGCAGGTAGTTCAAGCCACGGTCCAATGCGGTCGAAGCGGTTTGCCGTTCCATCTGAATGACTTTCTCGACCCATCCTTCGTCCTGGTTACGCACACGATCCAATAACAACTTCTGGAGGTTGATGGAAAGGACGGCCCAGCCATTTCCAACCAGATCGGTGCTGAGCTTCTGGACTTCCCGCCGCAAGTGGAACTCTTCGCGCGGCTCGTACTGCACAATCGCAAACCGGTAGTTCCGCATCGTGCTAATACGCGGGCCATCCTCGTGAATTAGGTCCTTGCGCAAGTCGGCGAACGCTTGCTGCAACGGCGTCTTATCAAATAGCGATCGACTCATGATGCTTCTCCAACATGAATTGGATCGCCCGCCAAGATCGTGGCGTCGGCCCATTCCGCTAAGGTCTGGTACTGCCAGCCGAAATCGACAAGATCGCCCTGGCGGCGAAAACGCAGAGCTGCGAGTGGCCGCAAACGTCGCTCTAGCTCTTCGCCGGCAAGTCCAACCGAGTCGAAATATGGATTGGCGAGTAGCGTCCCATGGAAGGTGACTTCTCGCAGTAAGTAGAGCATGTAAGTTAAGGCATCATCGTCAACACGAGGCAATTGCAGCGAACGAGGGTCACGAGTCCCGCGCAGCAAGCCAGCTGATGTGGCAGAGCTGAGAAGCTTTCTCGAAAATTGAACACGCGTGGCCAGCGTCCATCGTTCCGGTACGAATCCCTCGATCCATTGAACGACGAGATCCCGAGTCATCTCCGGTCTGCTCTGCTCCCGGCGTTCGGCGAGATACGCGCCGGTGAATGCACGATACAACGGGTCGGCAAGCTGTAGATGCCAATGACAAATCACTCGTCGCGTCGTGGGCTCCATGTGTTCCCAGAGATGTAGGACGCGGAGAGCCGAAGGAAACGAGTCGTACCGCTCGCGAAACTCGGTCAGCAGCCTCTTCACCCGCGCGAGACTCCGCGCGCCGAACCAGTATTGATCGAATGCCTCTTCAGCACTTGGTGCTTCGTGCTCCGGCTCGATGCGCTGCCAGTAGGCTCGCGAGTGCTCGACTTCCAGCGCGCACTTCATGAGCCTCGTATGGAACTCGATAGTTTCCGATGGCTGGAAAGTCACGACGACCTCCGGTAATGAGGCATCGGATACTCGTCCGTCAACGGCGAACAAGCCGCGATCAGGTGACGCACCAGCAGATCAAGGGAATCCGGCGCGTTTCCGCGAATGCGTCGGCCGATTGGCGCTGAAACGAAATCGACCTTGCCATGTGCTTGCAGCCACTCGGCAAACCGATCTTTCGCCCATTCTTCGGAAACCACTTCGGCCAGTCCCGGTAACGCCTCGACAGGTGGTTTTCCGGTACGTTTTAGATCCGCGAGTCGTTCATCAGCGCGCTCTTCAATTTCAAACGTGATATTGAAGAGCGAAATGATCCGATCGGAATCGTGGTCTTGCTTGCGAAGTTCCTCATCCCGCCGGCGTGCCGCTTCACGAACGCCCTGGAAGATAGCCCATTCCCAGGAGTGCGGAAGCAAGCGAGAGAAGAGATCTTGACCACCGAACTTGCTCACCAGATCAGTTCGCCACCATCCAAGTCGCCGATCCTCACCGCGTTCACCAGCCCAACCAATCGCGAGTTGCGCCGTCAGCAGCAGGTCGATCTCTGACAACGGAACTGGCGCGCCTTCACGGCTCGGTTCGCGACTTTCCACTACTGACATATTAGTCTTTCGCAACGAGACGTTCGGAATTCCCGACGCAATCGCAGTAACGCTGTTGTTGAGTCCGCCGGCACCAGTCCCAAGCTAGATCGACGCGGCGGTCTGCCGAGCTGACACCTTAAAGCCCATCAGTTTACAAGATTACCGGTCGCGCACCAGCGACCGAGACGTGCGATTCTACTGTTCGAGCGTCCACCTGACCGGCGTGAATTACCGATTGTACGTAATCGGATAATACGCCGTTTCAATACGCGGCGGCTTGCCGAACGGCACACGGGGTGGGAAACTGTCGAGCGCACCGACAAGTGCTAAATCCCACTGAAATGAGACGTGTCCACGATCGCGTCGGCTGCGAGTGCGTCTGCAAGGCGACGAGTTCTATCCTATGAATGCAAAGCGCGTGCATGCGATTGAAGGAACGCGATACGACAAGTGGGATGCTCACCTCCGGCTGCAGATTGCAATCGTTGATACGCTTGCGAAGGCAGAGAAACCGCTCTCGAAGATTGAGGTTACTGAGAAACTCGGCAAGCATCCCGTGAACACTCCGATCGGTGGATTGACTCGATTGCTTGAGAAGCAGGGACTTGTCATCTGCACGCGAGACGGCAGCCGATTGTTCTACTCGCTGACACAAGCGGGGTATGAGGCAGCTATCGACGACACCAGAATTGGGAAACCACCGCTCGGCAGTACGATTGTTAGCGAAGCTGCGACGGTAGTTAAGAAAGCTCCGACGCTCGTCGAAGCGAAAGAGAAACCGATTGCGCCTAGGCAGGACAAAACCGTCAAACCGCGTGTCGAATCTGCAGATCCGATCCCAAAATGGCTATTGATGTTCCCGGAAGGTGGCATCCGAGCTCTATTCGCTCATTTGGCGACGCACGGGGTGCTCACCGAATCGGAGGCCGCCACTCTGCTCGGTGGACACCGCGAGTTGCGTCGCTTCGCACGTCAATTCGACGATCTCAAACCGAATGCTCCATTTCGTGTGCGAATCGAAACTGTCGCCGGAGTAAAACGCTACGTTCGCGAGGGAAGCTTATGAATGGTCTCTCACGGCTCGGCGATCGCGGGTAGTAAAGGAGGGCGTCCATTTATGCACGCCGAGTATTGGAGTGTCGGGGCTTCGAGCTCAGTTCCCTTGAGCATGTCACAAGCCGACATTAGCAAACACCTGATAGCCGATTGGGTGCCGTCCTTAGCGATGGCGGTCGGACCTTCGTTTATGGCGTGGCCGCATTACTTGATCGGGAACGTTGATGTGAATGGGACCGACTACTTGGCCATCCACGAAGATGCAGGAAGGAGTGACCGTCAATGGAAGTCCGTACTCTCATGGATGCTTGGCGTCGTCGGCACAAGGCAGGTGCTGGAAGACGAAGGCTACCGCTGGATTGCGCCGGCAAGTGCGTTTTATCCGGATGTCCGTCACCCGGTTGATTTAAGCAACTGGCACGTAGCGTATCCACCAACGTCACTCGTTGTTAAAGGTTCGCCAACAAGCACATCGCAGCTCCGCCCGGACTACATTGCGATCCGTCCCTGGCATGGTGCTGTGGATTGGGCGGTGGTGGAGGCAAAGGGAACCAGAAAGCCGCTGGCCAGTCAGACGGTCTGTCCGAGTGACTGGTATAAGCAAGTCCGTAATATTGAGGTGCGGTTTAATGACGCTATCGTGAATGTCACCCGCTACCTTGTGGTGGCGACTCGTGTCAATCCGAACGCCGTACAAATGCCGACACGGCGGTTGTGCCTGAGGGCATGGAACTCGACCGATAGCCAGACTGATGCGCCGCTGCAGCCGTCTTCGGCTGCGGAGATTGCCAGGGCACATCTATTCGGTTTCCTACGAAACATCGGGAAACGCGAGCTCGCACGGAAGCTCACATTCAATGCACAGATTCGTGACGAGGAAACCGATGACGAGGCGATTCAAGGGCAGCTCGACACCAGTGCCCCGGCCGAGTTGAAGGCGATGGTTGAGGAAGAGGGTCAACTGCTGCAAGAACTCGAGAGTGACTTGTTTCTCCGCACGGAGTTGGGTGACGTCGTAATTACCATCGAAAGTGCAACGATTCGATTTATCAAGGGGCTTATCCGTGCCGTGACTCCAATAGAGTTGACGGATGCTCTGCTCACCGCGGACGCGGAACGCGACCATTGGACCGAAGAACAGGCGAATACTGAGACCCCCGAGAATGTGGTCACGTTGCCGTTTGGAGTCCGACTGACCTTTCCACCCAGCTTCCAACGGAGCTCGACGACATGACACTCGCTTTACCATCCCTTACAACGTTTGACCCACCTGCAAACAGTGAAGGAACGCTTGACCCGTTGGAGGCTCTATCAAATTGCCGACGAGATTGATTCCAGGGGTGCGCGAGCGAATCCGGACGTTGTCGGCGTGCGCGACGCTGCCGGCGCGGACCGGTCGCGCGGAGATATTCGTGGTTGGCATCGTTCAGCGACTACGCCGCGTCGCGATCGCCGTACCGCAGCGCGGTTACGCCGCGACGTCGCCGGTTGCCGAGTTGCCGCATGAGCAAGACTTGAAGTGACTCGGCAGAATTTCCTTCTTCACGTCTCCCCCTTAACAAACCTCGCATCGACCCAAATCAGCCACGCGCCAGCAAGGAACAGGTACGCTTGCGAGTGGAGTACGAACGCCAACGATCCGACATATCGGCGCGGCAGATTTTGCAGCGAGTGCCTTTGGGAATCACGTAGGGCATGGAAACAACTCCGAAAGTGTCGTGGCCGTTCCTTGCCGTTAGTGGAGTTCCCAATGCCGAGATATTAGCAGACTGTCGGTTGGCTCTGTTCGAGGGCGGAGGATTAGTCGCAAATCACTGTCATTTTAGTCCAAGCTTTTAGACGGGCTGGCGAATAGTCCGGCGGACCTGTCGTTTTTTGCTAGCCAAGGATGCGTACTGATGGAACAATCTTTCGCGATCATTCCCGTTCTTTTCATGCTCCTCTTTGGCTGCTTGAGTTTGGTGGCGCTCGTCTTCTGGATTTGGATGCTCGTCGATTGTCTCACCAAGGAGCCATCGGAAGGCAACGATAAGCTCATCTGGGTGCTGGTGATTGTGCTGCTTAGCTGGGTGGGAGCGCTTATCTACTTGTTCGTTCGACGACCGCAACGGATCGACAAGTTTGGCAAATAAGATTCTTTGCGACGCCAATTCGATGCGAATCCCTCACACCCAACTGTTGCCAGTGACGCTTCGGGCCGTTGTGCAGGAATTCGTCACTCGTGATGGCACCGATCATTCATCCGTCGAGCGACGTGTCGAGAATGTTCTGCGCCAACTAGAGGCTGGTCGTGTTGAGCTGCATTTCGATGACCAAACCGAAACCTGTAACATCGTACCTGTCAACGTCGGGGGTATGCCGCCAACGGACGACGGGCCTATGACAGAGTAGCCTTACTCGCCACAACGAGCGCGGCGCGGCAGATTTTGCAGCAAGTGCCTTTGGGAATCACGTAGGTCATGGAAACAGCTCCACACGAGTTGTGGTTGTTCCCGGCCTTGGGATGATGGATTTCGGAAGGCGATCATC
>JBBDHZ010000225.1:0-2385 GCA_040880645.1 Minisyncoccota bacterium | reverse complement strand
AAGCCCCAGTTGCTCGGGAACATGACGAGATGCCCTTGATACGAATGCGACTCGCCATCTTTCTCAAACTTCTTCCCCCATAACGCGATTCCAGAGTGCATCTTCGACTCGGCGAGCTTGCCTTCGAAAATCAAGCGGAAGTTGCGATAGTCCTTGTCGGTCAGTAAGTACGTACTGACCTGCGGGGCGTTCTCGGCACTGTTTTTTGCGATAATCACTCCGTCCTTGATCGAGAAGTAGTTGTCGGTGTGGCCTTCCCAGCCCTGGAAATCTTTCCCATTGAACAACGCCACCGGGCTTTCGCCGGCCGGAAACTTGATGCTCTTCGACCAGTCAGCAACCTTCGGCGAAGGACCACCGGCGTTCTCAAAGCTGAATGGGGCCTTGCCGGTACCGACGTAACCCTCCGCGGGCGTGCCGTCTGAGTTCAATTTCTTGACCGTCCACAAGACGCCTCGTGAGACGGTATCCAGCCACTCGTCAGCCATCATCGTCTCGTTGTGATGACCGAGCGTCGTGCCGAAGATGCGGACGTTGTCATAGTGGTTGATCCAGATACAGGGCTGATCGGTTTCGGTTTCGGGGCTGTAGGCGGCAGCCAACGGCGTGCAATTCGGCCAGATGTTCTCGATCACATAGAGTTCGCCGTTGGGCGTCTTCCAGGTGTCGGGGAAGCCGGCCATGATCGGATTCTCGGCAGCCAGGTTTCGGACGTCGAGCGATCGTTTGGCTCGCTCGTGTCGTCGTGACGTGACGCCGATCAGCTTTCGCCACTCATCCGTCTGGGCGGCCCGATAGGAATGCATCGAACAGTGGACGAACACCGCGGGCACGCCGCTACGTTTGTGTTCGTTGACGATGCCTTCGACGAAGTCGACGTCTTCGATCGCACCGAAGCACTCGTTATGAACGACGACGTCATAGCCTTCGCTCCAATTTGGCTTGGCATAGACCGAGACTTTGTGATTTCTGCCGTTCTCATCCCCTTCATGCACGATATCCCAGGCGATGCTGACGCGTTGGCTGAGTCCCTCGCTGATGATCAGTTTCTGGCGCGGATAGTCGTGGCAACAGCCGCCCGCGACGATCAGCCCTTTGAGCTTTGGCGGCGCGTCATCGGCCGACGACGATTGAGTAACAAGCAAGGTGGCGAGCAGAATCGCAGCCGAAAGGCGGCATAGGACTAGGTTCATGAGGTGCCTCGTGGTCCAGGGAAGATCCAATGCGGAAGGAAACAGTCCGTTATCTTAACCGGTCGCCGACCACATTCAAGCAAGCCGTACGTCAGCCTGCCCAGGCTGACCGCTGCCATACCTAGCACCCGCGGACGCAATGGCGCGCGGTTCTTAGTGCGGCCAGCCTTGGGGTGTTCAATTCGTGCTGGTCGGTGGAAGCGCCGAATGGCAAGCTGCTGTGTCGCCGGTCGCTTTCCGCTGTGCTCATGTTACTATATCAATTATCAACGAATGTGTTGTTTTTCTAACAGGAGTCCAGCGACGGGCACCGACCAAAGGTTGGTCGGGAAGCGGGTTGTAACCAACCGAGCGGTAGGCTCGCATTGGCTGCGGCCCTGCCGCCCTATGTATCGGAGATGGTTAAGCGGCGGCGAATATATTTGGAAACCGTTAGCAACGCAAGATTGGAGACTGCCTCTCACCATGCCGACGGCTTTACGCACTGGTCCTTATCGTTTTTACTTCTACTCGTATGACTGCCGCGAGCCGCGACATATGCACGTAGACCGAGAGAGCCGGAGCGCCAAATTCTGGCTCGATCCGGACGTCACGCTGGCAGCAAATCACGGCTATAGCCGCCGAGAATTACGAGACATCGAGCGCCTGACGCGCGAGCATCTGGAGAGTTTGAGACATGAATGGGACGCCTTCTGCGGTGGTGACACTCACCTTGCCTAAAATAGTGAGTGCAACCGTGACCGACGATACCGTGTCGGTTGACCTCGAAGACGGTCGCACTATCGCCGTGCCGATTGGCTGGTATCCCCGTTTGGTGCATGGCACCCGCGCTGAGCGCGCCCATGTTGAAATCAGCGGCGCAGGTTATGGCATGCACTGGCCTGATCTCGACGAGGATATCGGCATTGAGGGGTTGCTGCTTGGCAAGCAGTCGACGGAAAGTGCCGCCTCGTTCGAGCGATGGCTGGAGCGGCGTAATGCAAGGCAATCCTAAGCTAAGTAAACACATCGTTTCGGGAATGCACCTGCTTCTCCGAAAGCCGCTTTTCGTCCGGGGAGCGGGCAGGGCTTGGAAAGTGGCTGAGCCACAGAACTGGAAAGCGGCGACAAGTCGCCGCACTCCAAAAGCCGAAAGCATTAGCCCGCCAACTCAATAATCCGGATCGCGAACTCTTTCGGATCCGGCGCTTCT
>JBBDHZ010000224.1:0-14814 GCA_040880645.1 Minisyncoccota bacterium | reverse complement strand
TTTCAGCTCTCAAAGTTGATGTAGTCTGAACCGGCAGTTGGACAGTCAGAGACGCACGACCAATCCGGCATCCATGCCGATCGGTGCCCGGAGTCGAACCCGCTTCAAGCTGTAGACCAACGCTTCGCGTCGGTGCCCCAGGCAGCCGCCGTGCCGTCTGGCTCCAGCGTCGAAGTAAATCGCCCGCCGCGAACAACGGGCGATATTGATCAGTCGTCTCTAAAAGTAGTCGTCCCGGTTCGCGCCATCAAAAGCGGCCTGACTTCAGGCAGCACTTCTTGAAGCGTTTGCCGCTGCCACATGGACAGAGGTCGTTGCGCCCCAGTTTCTCCTCGAGCAGTTTGTCGCCGCTGACGATTCGCACGCCGCGTTTGACCTGCGTCTCGGAGGGGAATCCCTTCCGGCGTTTACTCATCGTCTCGAAAAAACTCTTGGTCGTGATCGTTGCGTCTTGCCATGGGACACCTCCATTCTTTCAAAATACGGAAACTAAAGTGCCCTCGGGCCGGAAGCACGAAGGGCGCGTGCCCGCGATGGCCAGACCTGGAAACCGCTCACGAAGCGAGCCAGCAAGCTGGCTTAACATCTCCGGAGTGCTGCCGTACAAGAAGATCGGCAACCCGGTCGGCAGCCGCCCGTTCGCAGACACGCAGCATCAATTCGGGACCGTACACTCGTTGCCGGAGTCCGGCGGCATGCAGAAAGTTGAGCGCCCAGCGCACGGGCTGGCCGTCGGGCGTAACCAGATCGAATTCGTTGAGACGAGTGCGATGCTCCTCGTCCAGCACGCCGGTCATCACGCCGTGAACGGCCAATGAGGTAACCGCCAACGCTTCACCGCGGCTGGCTGCCCGCACGATCCGCGCGACTGCGGCGTCGTAGTCCAGAACGCTGACGCCCACCCCCAACACATTTCGCTTGCCGTCATCCCGCATGCAACCGCTCCTTCAACCAGCGATGGGCGTTGTACGCGAGAATCTCACGGACGATGGTTTCCACGTTGCGCGTAATCTGCCAGTCGGGATAGTGGCCGCGAAAGCGGGCGAGGTCGCTGACCCACCACATGTGGTCCCCAACGCGATTCTGTTCCCGGTAAGTCCACTGCAAGAGGTGACCGGAAACGCGCTCGCAAATGTCGATCGCTTCCAGCATTGAACAATGGCTTTCGCGCCCACCGCCAATGTTGTAGACTTCGCCGCAACGCGGAGCATGGAAGAATGCCTCGAAGGCCCGCACCAGATCGTCGCTGTGGATGTTGTCGCGCACCTGCTTCCCCTGGTAGCCGTAGACGGTGTACGGCGTGTGCGTGACACAGCACCGCAGCAGGTAGGCGAGAAAGCCATGCAGTTGTGTCGGCGAGTGGTTCGGGCCGGTCAAGCAACAGTTCGCGGTTGAGTGCCTGTTGCTGCCACCGCGTTGAAGCCTCTGCCCCAAAGAACACGCTTCTCATATCGTTGTCGATACCGACGACATCCATCCCGCGAGAGGCGAAGTGCCGAACAGCGGTCGCTCCGACCAGTCCGCCCGAGCCGGTGACGATTGCTAAACTCATTGCCGAAGCCTTTCTCCGTTGTTCTGGGAAGGGGCGAACCGGTTCGCTCGGCGTGGCGCGTGCCGTCGCGATGCTTCCCAGGCTCGTGCGTAGATGTCCATCAACAGATCGTAATTGCGGCTCGCCGTGTAGTTGGCGAGGAAGGATTCTCTGGCGGCAGTACGCATGGCGAAATAGCGTTCAGCGGGTGCCTCGGAGAGTTGCCGCACGGCGCGCACAAGTGCGTCGTCCTGGCCGGGTGAGAAGAGGATTCCGTTGTGCTGGTCCTCAACCAGTTCGGCCATAGCGCCTAGCCGACTGGCCACGGTCGGGGTGCCTGTGGCGAATGCTTCCATGATCGTGCGGCCAAACGTCTCGTGCCACACCGAAGGCATAATCAAGAAACGCGCATGCTTTAGTTGCTCGATTACTTCGCAGTTTGGCAACCTGCCCAGCCGACGGATGCGCGGATCGCGTGCGGCGTGTTGGTCGAGCAGCCCGGCTTGCGGTCCGTCTCCAACGATCCGCAACTCAGGTGCCGCGGGATTCTTCCGCCATGCCGAGAGCATCACCGACAGCCCCTTCTCCGCCGACAGGCGACCCACGAAAAGGGCGTAGCCTCCCGAGCCGTCGCCCGGTCCCGGATCTGGATCGATGAAGTTCGGCTTCACGGAGAACCGTTCCGCCGGCACACCTGCCTTGACCAGCGTGTCGCGGGCGAACTTCGTCGGGGCGAAGTACCAGTCAACGCGGTTGCGCCACGTACCGATTCCGCGATGCAATGCGAACTGGAAGGCGACCGCGGCGCTCGCCAGATGACTGCCGCGATAACAGCCGTGGAGGATGCCGGGCCAAGCAATCTTTCGCCCCAGGCAGCAGTCGCAGACCCGGCCGTCTCGCATCAGATAGCTGTTTACGCACGATAGACGATAGTTGCGCAGCGATTGCACGACTGCAACACCTTCGCGCCGGGCGGCCCAGTAGACGGCGGGAGACGCAAACGGAAACAGGTTTGTGCAATGGATCACCGATGCACCGGTGCGGCGCAGCACGTCTCTTACCTTGCGGTAGGTCGTCTGGTTCCAGAAGCCGGAGAGTGTTTGCCGAAGCCTCGATGCCTCGGCGTCAGCCGAATTATCAAACGTGAGCGTCTCGAACTCGTGGCCTCGGTCTTTTAACAGGCGGCACTCGGCATCGAACGATTCATCCTCGCCACCGCGCTGCTGATAATAGGCATGGCATAGCAGGATGGGGCGCTTGCCTGGGGTTTCGGCCGGCGGAATCACGGTGCTGGGCCGGTCCGTGACCTTGGCGGGAGAAATCGGCGTCATTTTCATGATTCTCATGTGTTGCCCAGCCGCAGGATGAAAACCAGCGTCTGGCCGATGAGTTGCAGGTCACGGATCACGGAAAGACGCCGCGCGTACCGGATGTCCATTTGCATCCACGAATCAAAGGGAATCGGACGAAGCTTGTGAACCTGCCAGGAACAAGTCATCCCCGGGTTGACGTCCAGCCGCTCGCAGTGCCAAGGCAGACTCGATTGCATCTCGGCCAGCGGCAAAGGACGCGGTCCGACAATCGACATGTCGCCGCGGAGAACATTCCAGATCTGCGGCAACTCGTCGATACAGAGGCGCCGCAAGATCGCGCCGACCCGAGTGATGCGAGGATCTTGCCTGATCTTGAATGCCGGTCCGTCTTGCTCGTTTCGACTCCTAAGCGACGCCTGCAGCGATTCTGCGCCGTCGACCATTGTGCGAAACTTGTACATTAGAAAGGGCCGCCCGCCCCGCCCCGCGCGCCATTGCCTGTAAAGTGCAGGACCAGGCGTCGTGAGTTTTACTAGGAGTGCGGCCAACAGAAGTAGCGGCAGCAGCACTACCAAGCCGGTTGTGGCAAAGAACAAATCGAGTGCGCGCTTCCACCAAGGAACGGGCCGGGCGAACAGGATGAGCATCGAGTGCGACGAATTGTTCGCCTCTACCTCTGGCGCGCCGTTGTCGGCACTACTGTTTCCCATTGGCTCCGGATAGGTAGAGACGCGCATTCTGATTTCGATCGGCAACCCCTGCAAATTCTGCTGCAGCTCATCCGCAAGCCGCTTCGCGCCCGCCCGGGAAGCATCGGAGAGGAGGAGCGCCAGGTTGCCTTGCGGAAGCCAGCCAAGTTGATCGGTGATCCGCAATCGGTGCCCCACTCGTCTTACCACGTCCCGCGCGTCCTCCGGGCGGTTGAGAGCCGTACCGACGAACTGAATCAACGAGAAGTAATAGCCCATACGGTCGCAACGAGCGCGTTCGCGCCTCAAGGCCAAGTCCATGGCTTCGGTGCTGAGCACCCCAACATTCGGATCGCCACCGCACCTGGCTAGAGCACGGCTGATGCGTGTCCTGCATCGCGCAAGAAGCGACTCGGCGTCCTCCCTCGGGACCGTCGACCTGACCTGGGGCCGTTCGTTCGCAAGGCTCATGGTGCGACCACGGGTTGAAAGTGTTTAATGGACAAAAACGCCGAGAAAGCGATTGAACGTCCAGAATAATCCACATAACCGCAATGTCAATTTAGGAAACATAGAGCACATGGGTCGGCGAGCTGCTGGCGGGATATAGTAGGGTTTGCCGCACTATTTATGGCATGTTTTCCGACGCCCCCAATCTGGGAGGATTTATGAACGATTGAACACCTAGTTGCTGGTACCGCTTGCTCGGGCGAACCGTTCCGGTAGCGACCTGTCCGGCGAGCGCGAAAATCACGCTCAAGCCCTGCCTGAGCGTGCGACGGGCTACTCTACTAAGGCTGGATCGCGCCTTGGCGTCGTAGTTGAATTGCGCCGGTAATGTCCCATTTAACTGTCACCTACCTACGCGCGGCAGACAGACGCAGCGGGAACCGATGCTCTGCCGAGAGAGAACCCTTCACTGCGGTACGGCAACGTCAGCCCGTTTCTTCCCTTCCGAAAAGCTAGAGTTACCGTGGACGGTAATCCACGCCCCTGCCGGCGACGACCCGCTGGCTGATGCACGAGTATTCATCCGCGACCGTACAAGCGAACCGATTATGCTTTCCATCCACGAGAACGCTCGACGACTGGAGCACCGTTACCGGCGATATCGCAGCGGCCGCGCGATTCGCAAAACACTGCAAATGTTGCTCAAGAACAGCGACGTCGCTGCGTTGGGCGCTAAGACGATTCGAGAGATCAAGGAATACACGCTCCACACGTTCCACGACGCGACCTATGCTCCCTGGCTCATCTTTTATGCGACGTTCCAGGGAACATTCAAGGAAGGCTGGATTCCAGACGACTTTTTCCTCGAAAAAGTGCTTCCCCATATCAACCGGGGTTATCAGCAGTTCGGCCGCGCCAAGAGCCTGGGCAATCGGATATTGGGGACGGATGCGCTGCCGAATCGCGCCACCTTTATCAACGGCAAGTGGTACGACATGGAAGGCGCGCCTTTGGAAGCGGATCAGCTTGACCATGCCCTCTTTTCCACTTCGGACACGGTCTACATCAAGCCGGAGAATTCGAATAAGGGGCGCGGAATCATCGTGACGAGCCGTGGCGAGTTTCACGCTCTGAGGCTACCCTCCGATCAGGTATTCGCCGTCCAACGGTCCATTAGGCATCATCGTTGGTTCGACAGATTTTACCGGGACGCCGTGGCGACCTTACGGGTCATCACAGCGACGTGCAACGCTCAAGCCCCGACCTTTCAGGCGGCCTACCTGCGTCTGGGCTATGGAACGGCGCAAGTAGTTAGCGCCGAGTCGGTGCGGGTCGCAGTTGTCGACCAGGAAGGAACTCTCGGGCCGTTTGCCTCGGGACCGGCGTGGGAACGTTATCGCAAGCATCCAGACTCAAATCAGCACTTCGATGGTCTCCGGATCCCGTACTTTCAACAGGCGGTGGCTGTCTGCGAGAATCTCCATCGCAGGGTTCCGCAATTGGGATTCATCGGTTGGGATGTGGCGATCGACGACTCCGGCAAGATCGCCATATTGGAGTTCAATACGAATCATCCGGCAATTAATCTACCGGAAGCGACGGTGGGACCTTGCTTCCGCAATCTCGATTTCGAGCGCTTCGCTCAAGCAGACCGGCGCGGCTGAGCGGGTTGCCCCCCCTCGCCCGCCTGGAGTCCACCCACATCGTAGCGCTGCTTCGCCCGTTCAACTGCCCAGGGGAAGATGTACCTGAATTCGGCCGAGTAGCGCGCGTAGCGAGCCAGCCGTTTGGATGCGGCGATTTTTTTCAAGCGTTGCGACGAAACGATCGTCGAAAGCGGTCCGGCGGCACGCTGCGCAACTCGAACCAATTGGCTTGTCAGCGTTACCGCCCCTTTGGACAGCAAGACGCCGATTCGCGTCGCCGCGGGGGAACGGTCCATAACCTGCCTCCGCCACTGGCGGAAGTCTTCGGCAGCGGCGGGCGAGAGAAAGCTCGACTGATCGAAAAACAGCACCGACGCCGCCTTCTTCTGCACGCCGAACATGTGGCTGGGCACACCGGCGTCTTGCAGCACGCGCCGGCTGAACGGCTTGTTGTACGCGGCCTGGGAGCGCCAAGGCAACATTTCGGGAGAGGCGATCATACGATAAAGATCCTCGGTCTGCCGGCTGGCAATGGTCGGTACGGGGCAGTGGATGAATCCCGCCCAGAGTCGATACTCCGTCAGCGAAAGTCCGGACTGGTCACCCCGCCGCATTGAGTCGTTCCTGCTGGAACCGGCCTTCCAGACTCGTGACGCATCAAAGCCGGTCAAGAGAACACGTCCGGCTAAGAGTGGCTCGGCGCCTGCGAAATAGACGTCCTCGCCTTTAGCATCCGACGCCAAGAAAGGAACTTCGGAGAAGGGGACTTCGCGCCAGGCGTCTCGCTTAACGACTTGGGGCTCAAGCCCGACCAGCGCCGATATGGACGCCCCGTTGTCGTCACCGTGGTCGCGGGATGTATCGAAAGAAAGCGTCTGCCTCAGCCCCGCGGCGCGCGCCAGCACGGCAACGGTCGGGGAATCGAAGCCGGTCGAGATTGTCGCGAGCATGGAGTAGCGATGTCGGCGGGATTTGTCGTCCATGTTTTGCGACAGACGGCAAAGCGACGCTTCTAAGAATTCCCGGTACTTCCCAAACGTCCCGAAATCGCGCAGGGGCCGCGGCTTCATGCGTTCCTGCAGTTCTCCGTTGCACCAAACCAGGTTGCGGAAATAGACAAGATGCACGTCCCCGGCCGACGACCGGAGCACGCGGCGATATTCATCGATTCCATGGGTGATCGACCCAAAATCGCGAAAGTAGTAGGGATAGTTGGGCGGCAGCGTCGCTTTGACGTTCCATAGCAGGCAGGCGAGCGAATTCGACACCCAATACTTCCCGTCTGCCTGACACCATTGCAGCCGATCGACGATGGCAGCCGACGTGACGAAGATCATGCCCCCCGCAGTCCGCCGGCAACCGCTTCCGTACACGACATCCGTCTGGTGGAACGCCCCCTGCCGGTAGTCTTTGTCCCAGACCAGTTCGCCAAACCAATCGGGGTGTGTTTCGACCAGCGGGCCGTGCTGGACGGTGATGGCGTCCTCCCCCGGTCGCCAGGAGGCGATCCATGCCAGCGGCGGCCAATCCTTCAATTTGCGATAGCTGAACTTGGCATTCATTTCTGTAGCTCGGCAATGGGTGACTCAACGAACGGAACGACTTCGCGCTGTTCCGGATCGGCCTCCGTAGACGCCGGGACCGTGAGGCGCCGGAAGATGTTCCAACGCACGGCGGCCGACAGGCTGCTGCCCGCCAAGATGGCGATCGCGACGCCGTTGACGCCCAAAGAGGGTGCCAAGGCGATGGCAATGGCAAAGCATGCCGCAAGTCCGCTAATCCGGCTGGTGAATGCCAGTTCGGGACGGCGCAATGTGCGCATTCCGAGCGTTGCCGGCACGCTGGCCAGCGAGATGAACATCCCCGACACCAGGAGAGACAACGCGCCGCCGGAGATGTCGTACTGCCTCCCGAATATCGACGACATGATGTTGCTTCCCTGCAGGTGGATTACCAGGCAGAGTGGCAGCATCGTCACGCCCATCAGCAGCGTGATTGCGTGGACGCGACGCCGCAGGAGGCGAACGCCGCCATCGCGATAAGCGCGGACCAGCAGCGGCTCACTAATATTCGTTGCCGCCATGAAGAATGGTTTCATTAGCCGCGTGACCGACATGCAGGCCGCGAACAGTCCCGCAGCCGCGACGCCTCCAGTGGCGAACAATAGCCAGTTCAGAAATTGCGACCGCAACGGCGTCGCCGCCTCCGTGGCAAACACCCATTTGCCGAATCGCCAATACCGTATTGCTGCAAGTCCGATCCGCGGCTGCTCGACGCGGAAGTTGCCTCGCCGGACCGTCAGGTAGGCGCCGGCAACAACTGCTGATGAGAAGCCGGCACCGAGCCACGCAGTGGACGCTGAAATCGCATCGGCGGCAGCGAGCATTAAAAGGGCTGCCAGGTGCAGCGCGGAAGCGACGGCGTCCAGGCAGAGCGCTGAGGCAACGTGCAGGCGGGCGTACTGGTAGCGGCGGATGAATTCGCGAACGGCAGTAAAGGGAAGCGCCAGCGAGAGCGCGTAGCACGCTTGGGCGAGGCCGGTTTCGCCGGCCACCTGGAGCGCGAATCCCACGACGCCCGCCAGGCCCGCCGAGCACAAGCCGATTGCGGCGACGAGCACAATTGCATTTCCCGTAAATCCGGCCAGGGATCGCCCGCGGCGCCCTCGCACCAGATTGACGTATGGAGTGACAACCAGGGATTGCGACGCCACCAGCGAGAGTATGTGCAGGGAAAACGTAATGGAATAGACGCCCAGTTCGGCTGCTCCACACATGCGGCCGAGAAGGGCGAACGCGAGAAAGTTCGTGCCGCTCACGATCGCCTGATCAATCAATGCCGTCGGTGCAAGAAGCGACGTAGTTGCTTCCTTCGGGACCATCGACCTGATCTGGGTCCGTTTGTCCGCGATGCTCATGGTGCGACAAGCGGTTGAAACCGTTTAAGGACAAACACGGCAAGAAAGCGATTGAACGTCCAGACTAATCCGCCCACCCGGAATGTCAAGTTGGTGAATATAGGCTATGTGAGTTGACATGTTACTGGCGGTGGTCATAGTAGGATTTGCGGTATTGTCATATGGCTCGTTTTCTGAAGTCCAGGCTCTGGGGTGATCCATGAATGATTGGGCAGGTAGTTTGTGGAGGCACAAGAAGTCGGCGGGGCTATTCTTTGTCGTGGTTCTTGGGGCCGTTGTTCTCGGTACCCTGCTGGCCCCGAAGCGATTCCAGTCTGAAGGAGTTCTCTACTTTCGTATTGGTAGAGAGAACGCCGCCCTCGACCCGACGACCGCGGTCGGCCAAGGAACGGTGTTTGTGATGCCGACGTCCCGCGAGCGCGAACTACGTTCCATTCTCGAAATCCTCAAGAGCCGCGCGCTGCTCGAGGGCATCGTCGCGGCGGTAGGTCAGCACGAGATTCTGGCAGACGCGACCGGGGAGTTCGCGGCGGACGTGCTGTCGCAGCCCGAGGGCGAGGTTCCTCTCGCCGACCGCGCCCTTTCGAAGCTCAAGAAAGGTCTCGACGTCAGTGTTCCTGACGATACGAATCTGATTCGCATAAGGTACGAAGGCCGCACACCAGAATTCGCCCAGCAGGTCGTCGGCAAGGTGCTGGAGATTTATGTCGATCATCATGTCCGTATCCATCGGTCAATCGGCACCTACGACTTCCTCGGTCGCCAAGCCAGCGACATGCAAAAGCGGCTCACCGAAGCTGAAGAGCAGTTGCGTAGACTCAAGGCCGAAACGGGGATCGTCGACCCCGAGAGCCAACGCGCGGCACTTGTCGGCCTGATCGGAACCTTGCAGGAACAACTGCTCGAATCCGACTCGGCGTCGAAAACGTATGCCGTGCAACTTGCGACACTGACGGACGAGTTGTCTACGCTGCCGCAGGCAAAGGGATTGGCCGCACTCTACACCACCAATCACCCGTTGCTGCGGGCGGTTCAAGAGCAAGTCGGGCAGACAGAGACCGTACTGGATGCGGAAAACGATCCCCGGACGCAATTGACGGAAAGCGTCAATCGTGTCTGGGAGGAAGGGCAGATCAGCCGGCTGAGTCTGGTGCCGCTTTCGACAGCGACTGAAGAGAAAAGCGAGTCGTTGCGAAAACAGCTTGCCGCGGCAAGACAGGAGTTGATTGAGTTGGCCGAAGTCGAGTTGCAGATTGTCCGGATGCAGCGGCAAGTTGATCTGGCGGATATGACCTATCGGAAGTACGTCTCCAGCGTGGATCAGGCGCGTCTGGACGAGGCTTTGGAGGTGGAGCAAATCTCCAACGTAAACGTCGTCCAGCCAGCGACATTGGAACCGAAACACGTCAGTCCGAACCTGCTGTTGAACGGGTCGGCTGGTTTCCTGGCGGCGTTGATCGGGGCGGTCTCGCTCGCCTTCTATCTCGACCGCCTGAAGGACACTGTCGCTTCTCCCAAAGGCGAGCAGCGGATGAGGCCATCGCCGCCGACCGCGTCTCAGGCACCGCCTCACACCAATGGTGAGCGGCGCGCGGCACAAGCGGACGACGGCCCAACCGAGTCGCGGGAGTCTTTCCGATGATCCGTGTCGAACCCGCGTTTGAAACTGTGTTGCACGGCGTCTATTGGCCGCAGCAGCATGGGTCGGTTCTGTAACACACTCCCGGGCTAATTGCCCCCGGCACGCACCATGAAACAGCAAAAGCAGATTTCGCGCAGCTTGGACGATGTCGCCAGGAGTCGACTGGAACTGCACAATGAGCGGAACTGCTTGGCACTCGTGGTGCTCTGCTTTTGGCTGCTCATCGTGGTAACGTTCACGTTCCCTGGCCGGCACGGTGTAAGCAATATCGCACAAGTAGATTGGACGGCAATCGCTAAACTACTCTCGCGTGCCGTTGCATTGCTGCTGCTGGTGATTGCCGCCTCCAGGATGTGGAGCACCGCCAGTTCCGGCCGTGTGTTTCGCCTGTTGACGCCGATCGGACTATTCGCTGCGTGGGGACTGGTCTCTGCGGCGTGGTCAGCCCAACCTGCGCAGTCGCTCGCTCAGGCGGGTTGTTTTGCAGAACTTGCGCTGTTGTCGGCGGTTGTCGCCGTAACCGTTCGCACCCGGCGCGATCAATCGTTCTGTCTCGCCCATTTGTCCTTATCGCTACTGGCCGTCAGCTCCGTGTTGCTGTTTGCACTAGTGACGCTACCGCATCTGGGCGAGTTGCAGAGAACCAATGCCGGCGACGGCGTTGCAGGACTACTGCATCCCACGGTAGCCGCCTCGACATCCTCGCTGGGAATTATCCTTCTTGTGGCGACTCGCCTTTGCACCGGTTGGCAGTGGACGCGCCGGATGCTACTTCCCGGCTTGGCGATCCACGTGTCGGTATTGTGGATATCAAATACGCGGCTAGCTCTTTTTCTGACGGCTGCCGTCGTCGCAGCGCTGCTGATCGGCGCCATCTCCAGCATGGCCAGATTTCGCCTCGCTATTGCGGCGTCGATCATCATCGGCGGCTATTTCGCACTTGATCCGCACTTGAGCCTGGCCATCCAAGGGACCGAGCCGGTATTGCACCACCTGAGTCGCGATCAATCCATTACCGACTTAAAGGGCATCTCCGGAAGGGATCAGATTTGGCCGGTGATGATCGACTCCTACTTTGATTCACCGGTGACGGGTCACGGATTCTACGTTACCTCGTCCGCGGGAAGCGTGCGCGTATGGAACCACGAAGGCAATTACTCGGCGCACAACATCTGGCTGCAAGTGCTGGTCACTACGGGGCTTGTTGGACTGGTCTTGTTCGTTTGGGGACTCCTTCGCCCTCTCAACGCCTTTCTTCGACTTCCCCCACGAGATGCGGATCCGTTGCGCGGCATTCTGGCCCCCATCGGTGCGTGGCTGATCGGGTGGGGGCTACTCAATGTATCCTTTGTCGCGCCGTTTCAACCGGAAGCGATAGTATTTTTCGCGCTGTTGGGTCTGATTGTCGGCCGAACCGCGATTTCAGCCGATTCTTCCTGCCACGCGACCGCCGTCGCCGCGAGCAATGGTCGCGAAAGTCGGGAAACAGGTAACACACACGGTGACTGCCAATGAATATACTACGACTCGCTCCCCGGTTTCGAACTGCCTATCGACAACTCGCCACGCTTGCCGAGCGCGAGTCGTGGTCGCGCCCGGCAATTGAAAGTTGGCAGTTGCAAAGGCTGAATGCGATCTGGAAAGATGCATGGCAGAATACGCGGTATTACCAGCGGCTTCGCGCGACCCATGCCTTGCCGGAACAATTCAATAGCCTCCAAGAGTTCCGCGAGCTTGTACCGACACTCTCCAAGGAACAGGTCCGCGACCACCCCGACGAATTGCTTTCGGGCCGGCGCATAGCGGGTCGCTGGCATCAAACGGGTGGTTCAACTGGCGCGCCGACGCGGATCTACTGGCCGTGCGAGTCGCATTTCGAGTCGCTCCGCGCCAGATATCGCTGTATTGCGGCATGGAATGTCGACCCGCTCGAGCGCCATGCAATGCTGTGGGGGCACGCGCCGGCACTTGCTCCCGGCTTGGCCCGCTTGATTGCAAAGGCACGCCGCCCCGTAGAGGACAAGATCCGCGGCAGACTACGCCTTTCCGCCTACCGCTTGGGGGAACAGGATCTGAGCAACTACCTTCGGCAGATCGAAAGATTCCAGCCAGCCTGGATGTATGGCTATCCGTCTGCGGTCTACCTGCTGGCGGAAGCCGCTTTGCGGGCGAACGCGAGCGTGAAGTCGCTGAAGTTCTGTATGTTGAGCGGCGAGCCCGCCTACGCTCGGCTCCGACATGTGGCGACGAAGGCGTTTGATGCGCCGACCGTCGTCGAATATGGTTCCGTTGAATGCGGCGTCATCGCGCACGAATCGCCGGATGGAACACTGCGTGTTCGAGAAGACATGATCATGCTGGAAACCGTACCCCGAGAGGACGGCAACTATGACATCGCCGTGACCTCCTTGATTAATCCGGCCTTTCCGCTGCTGCGCTATTTGCTCGGGGATCTATCGCCGAGGCCACTGATAATACCTGATCGCGGCTTCGCCGTCATCGAGGAAATCACCGGACGCAGCAATGATATGTTGGTTAGCCGTAGCGGGAGACTCGTGCATCCGCTTTGCGTGAAGCACGTGCTGGAATCCTATTCAGGCATACGCAGGTTTCGCGCAAAGCAGGATCGCAGCGGCCAACTGCACGTCTTGATCGAAACATCCATGCAATCACTAGTCGATGAAAGATACCCCTCCCGCAAGTTGTCGGAGTTGCTCGGTGGATACCCAGTGCATATCGAATTCGTTTCCGAGATGCCAAGCACGGCAGCAGGCAAGCATCGTTGGGTCATGTCCGACATGGTAGCCGCATTGTCATAACGCCTGCCCGTCCGTGGTGCCAGCTTCCAGCTTGGCCGCGTTTGATCGGGAAGACAACGCGGATTTGGACGATCTTCAGTTTTGGCTGCAGCACGTGCTGGAACCGGCCGCGCCGCCCGCGATGGAAGAGCTGCTGCCAAACGACGACCCTGGTGACTTGTGGTAAGAACTGTCGGCCGCAGAACAGCAACAGCGGCTGTCGCAACTGCTGAGCGAGATGCCCAAGCACGAGCGTCAGGCGCTGATGTTGCACGACGCTCATGGATTCGAGATCGCGGCGATCGCCGCGGCATTGGACCGCGACCAGGCCGACATTGAAGCGAACCTCCGCAATGCCCGCGAAAAGCTGCGAATGGCGTTGTTCGCCGCCGATTGATCCACGCATCAGCCGCAACGCGCTAACGTTGGCGTCCAAGTATACGTCGGCTCGCAGCCCAGCGGCTGATGCATTGGTGTTTTGATTAATCATCCGCGCTCAACTGTCGCACCAACGATTCAATCGGCGAACCATCCGCACCGTGCGAGGCGGCGCCTGCTGCTGCACTTTATCGCGCGGCTGATGATCCTCGCGAAAGCCAAAGTGGCAGAGAAAGGCGATCAGCCCCGCGTGTTCCGTCGCGCAATCGCAGATCAATTCCTGTTCAAACAATCCCTTGGGGCCGGCAAGCCGCAGGTAGACATATCCGCACCTATCAGTGCCGGGGGTCGAAGTGACTGGTTCCTATAAGACATTTCCAGCGACCAGCCCGACTGAGCTACAGCCTCCAAAGTCACGTCGTAAATTACCAAGCCGGCTCATTTCGGAAAGGGTGCCATCGGTCGAGGCGGTTGTCGAGGCGCTGATCCCGTTTGGACTGCTGACGCGTCGTATTAGACGGCTACGGCGGCGGTTAGCTCTCGAACCAGCCGCTCGGCGTCGATCGGACGCGGGAACCAGCGGTCGACGCCCGCTGGCTCGATTTCGCTGAATGCGAACAACTTCAGTTTCTTGCACTCCGCCCGATGTCGCAGTTGAGACAAGAACTCGGAATTCGCGGCAGACGCGGTGGGCACGTCCAGGAGCACGAAGTCGGGACAGGAGTGGAGCGATAGATAGTCCAAGGCATCGCTGCGATTATTCGCCGTCGTGACCTCGAAGCCATTGAGCCGCAAGTAGCTCGCCAACAGTTGGCTCTCGTTCGGGTCGCGATCGATCAACAGCGCGTGCGGGGCGGAGGCTGTTTCCGCCGGCTCTTCGAGCGCCGTCTTCGTGTCTTGTTCCAATGCGCGAAGCTCGTTGTAAACATCCACGATCAGACTCTGAGCGGCGACATCGCCGTCCAAGTGTTCGTGCAGCAAGTTGAGCGCGCTGGCGGACGATTCGGTGCGAGTGCGAACCGCTCTTGCTAACGTCGCGATCCGTTGACTCGACGAGTGTTCGTCCGGCGTGAAATCAATGCCCTTGAGGTTCGCGATCTCGTGTCGCAGGATCGGAACGTCGGCCGGTGCGTCAATCCCCAGACGCACGGTGTTGCCTTGAATGCGAACCACTTCGATCGAGATGTCCAGCGTGGGTAGCAGTAATTTGTCGTTTTCTTTGCGCGACAGAACTAACATGAAAGGCGACCTCCAATGTCGGTGGGGGATGAACGACCTGCCGCGTTGCGCGGAGGGACTTAAACGCAAACCAATCCGCGGCCTCATGCCGTTCGCCTCGAATGAAGCTTGGAGATCATTTCCGATCAGCTTGCGAGTGGATTGTTTGCCAAAAACGCGATGAAGGCAAGTCCAGAATCTCGCCGGCGGGAAAACGCTATCAGTGCTGGCA
>JBBDHZ010000223.1:6626-14847 GCA_040880645.1 Minisyncoccota bacterium | reverse complement strand
TCAAACACCTGACTCTCAAAGAAATAGTAGTCAAAGCGCGTGCCGAGTTTTTTATAGATCTCTTCGAAGTGATTCAGGCTGACCGTGCGTCCCCAGGTATACAGTTCGTTCAACGCTTCATCACTGCGTTCATAGATTGCGGTATTGATATTGTCGATCTCTCCTTTCGCGCTTCCTTCCTCGTACGCGGCGCTCCCGGTCACGTACGCGTCGCCGAGAAAGCGCACCTTGTCGTACAGCGGCGCATCGTCGGCCGGCATTTTATGAACCAGCTGGCGCATCCCCCAGATCGCCTTGGCGACGTGCGGACCGACATCACCTTGATAATTCGCGCGAGCTACGCGCGCTCCTTGCCACTCATACAGTCGCGCGATCGCCTCGCCGATACTGTTCGCCATTACGTGTCCCGCGTGAAATTCCTTGAATGGATTCGGGTCGGTGTATTCCACCATCACCCGTTTTCCTTCCAGCGTTTCGTTCGAGCCGAATTGATCCCCGTGTGCGACAATATCATCCAAACTCTTGGCAAAAAACCCGCGCGCAAGAAAAAAGTTAATAAAACCGGGGCCGGCTATCTCGATCCGCTCCACAAACGCAGGTTTGCTTTTTTCAAGCGCCGCAACTAGCGTTTCCGCCAACTCTCGCGGGTTACCGCCTTGTTTGTGGGCGAGCTTCATCGCCGCGTTACTGGCAAAATCTCCGTGGGCAAGCTCCGCCGGGTGTTCCGGCACAAGCTCGGCGGGGTCAGCCTCGATCCCCAACGACGCAAGGGCTTCATTAAGTGTCCGGGTGAGTTCCTCACTGATCATCATATGGACTGTAGAATAGCACGAGCCCGTACAAAAACGAAAACCGCTCGCCCTCTGAGACGATACGGTTATGAAGGCGGACAAACGCCGTCGCGTCCGGACGAAAACGATTCCGGACAGACTTACCCGTTCGGATCAAGCTGAAAACCGCCGCCTCTTCCATTCGACGGACCTGCTGGTTCTTCCTCTTCTTCACCCGCTTCGCACCGAATCGTCACCTGCGCCACCAGATCATTGAAATCATTGTCCGCGTAGGAGTGAGAGTCCTCAAAACCGATCACGGCCGTGCTTGAGGAGACCTGGTACGTAACCGCGAGATCCATCCCGTTTGGATTGCTGCGGGTCGCCGTGCTGAACGTTCGCAGCCCGGTATTGACCGCGAACGCAAGCGTGTCGTCCCCGGTCGTGGAAAGGGTCAAGGCGGTCGAAACCTCCCGCGCCCGGTTCCCCTGACCGGTCCAGCGACCCGGCGGATTCAACAGTATTTCAAATGTTTCACCATTCAGGATGTATCCGAATTTGTTCTTGTTCCGTGACTGAACCGCGAGCACCTCGGCTTCAATAGTTGTCTCTCCGGCACAGGCAGCCCAGGTCTGCCGGCCGGTGCTGTCCGTATTCACGCCGCGCGCGATACCGCGGTCGGCCAGAATGTCCTGCAGCGACCGCTCTCCGCGGGGCGGCTCACCCACCTCGGGATCACTGCCGTAGACCGTGTACCGGAACGAGTCACGTTCTTCAAACGTGATCGGCGCGAGGGCCGAGGCAAGGGTGTTCCAGTTAAACGGAGAGCCCGAGGCAAGCTGCACAAAAACCGTGTTCTGCTCGGAGAGCGTCAGAGCATCCCACCGACACGCCTCACGCGGCGGGATCATAAAGATCGCCACGTCGTATCCGTCGGTGTCCACCTGAAGTGCGTTCACCTCGTCAAACAATGTCTCCTGGGAACAGCCATCGGCGAAGCCCTCGTACTCCGTCCAGTCACGGATCTCAAACTGATACGCCACTCCTTCCTCGATAAAGTGATCCGTCACGTTCTGAGCGTTCTCGGACAAAAACCCGCGAATCTCATCGACGCTCGCGGTCGGCTCGCCGGACGTATACGGAATAACCACCGCCGTTCGAGCGACGGGTTTGCTCGGGATACTCGAGACGACCGTAGCGGTCTGCCCGTCGAAGACCTGTGTGTGCAGGCCGACAAGCGAGGCGATGCCCGCGAAGACGAGCACCACCGCCATAAAGACATACGTTTCTTTTCGAGGGGTCACAATACGTATAGTGTAGCAGGAAATACAAAAACGCGCAGAGGCGGCTGGCGCGACGTCTGGGGATAGACTACCGTAACCCGGTGCTGCCGAAGCGCCCGACGCCACGCTCGGAGTCGCCAAGCTCCGCAACTTCCTCGAGCGTAACGATCTCAACCGGCAGAATCATCAGCTGGGCGATCTTGTCTCCCTTCTCTACCACGTACGGCTCGGTGCCGACGTTCAGCAACTGAGCGTTATACTCGCCGCGATACCCCGCGTCGAAGACACCGCCCATTGTGGTGACGCCGGCGTTAGCTATGCCGCCTTTGTCTTTGACGATCGCGGCGAACCCCTCCGGAAACTCAAGCGCGAAGCCGGTGTGAAAAACCTTCCGTTCCCCGGGCTGCAACGTCGCCGCCTCGTGCGAGAACATATCCAACGCAACGTCGCCCGGCTTGGCGTACCCGGGCATTTTTGTATCGTCGTAGAGTTTTTTGATCTGTATGGTACGTGCCATCTGTTTGTATTCGAGCAAATAACTATGGAAACGCCTCAGGGCTCGCGCGCTACCTTATATGCTTGAGCCGGGCGGCAACGATCTCGACCACTTGCTCGTGGACCGCCTCCGGCGGCATACAGACCATACCGTCGCAACAGGTCACCTTTTCCCAGTTTGCATTATTTTTCTCGAGCCACAACGCCGCGTTGCGTGAGACCTTCAAGTGCTTCAGATTATCCTCGGCAACATCTTTCCGACCGTTTTTGAGGTACTTCTTTGACCGCTGGTTTATCTTTTGCTTAACCCAGCTCTGACTCACTTCAAACGGCACGTCGAGGTAGATGACAAGATCGGGACGCGGGATACCGAACACCCCGTGCTCCATCTGCTCGAGCCACTCGATAAATTCTTTGCGCTTTTTTGGATTTTCTATCTTTCCACCCTGGTGGATCTGGTTCGCCGATACATACCGATCCGCCAAAACGGTGTGCCCGTCAGCCAGCCACTGCCTGATCGTGGCGCTTGTCTCAAACCGATCAGCGGCATAGAGAACCGAGGCCACCCGCGGATCAACCTCAATAAAATCACCGTACTTGCCCGACAGATACTCGCCGATAAGCTCGCCAAAGAAGTTGTCATAGTACCGCGGAAAATCAATCGTCTTGACCTTGACCCCATCTTTCGCGAGCCGCTTTTTGAGCAGACCGACCTGCGTCGCCTTGCCGGACCCGTCGATACCGTCAATAACGATCAATCTGCCGCGCGTCCGCCGACCGGCGGATTTACGCGGCGTAGCTTTGCGCGGTTTTTCTGTGTGTTTTTTAGCCATACTTACTGTTTCAAAATTGTATCGATCCGCTCGGCGATCTCTTTCATATGACGCTCTTTTGCACCCTTGGTGGTCTCGGCGGCGGTGCCGATGCGGATCCCGGAGGGGTCCATCGGTGAGCGGGTTTCGTTCGGGATCGTGTTCTTATTAACAATAATACCGTTTTTCTCGAGTCGATCACTCGCCTCGGCACCGGGAATACCCTCGCCGTTCATCCAGGTATCGATAAGCAGCAGGTGGGTGTCCGTCCCACCGGAGATGATCCGCCAGCCGCGCGCCTTCAGTTCATCTGCCAGCACCTGCGCGTTAGCGACCACCTGTTTGGCGTACTTTTCAAACTGCTTCGTACTTGCCTCCTTGAGCGCCACCGCGGTCGCGGCGATCTGGTTCATATGCGGGCCGCCCTGAAGACCGGGAAACACGGCTTTATCGATCAACTTCGGGAGTTCGCGCTTGTCTTTCTTAACGAAGATCAATCCGGCCCGCGGCCCGCGCAGCGTTTTGTGAACCGTGGTCATCACCGTGTCAGCGTACCGAAACGGCGAGGGGTGCACCCCACCGGCGACCAGTCCGGCGATGTGGGACATATCGACGTGCAGATACGCCCCGCCGGCATCGGCGATCTCGCGGAACTTCTTCCAGTTCACTTTACGCGGATAGGCGGTGAAGCCGGCGACGATAACATCGGGCTTCTCTTTTGCGGCGATCTTCTTGAGCGCTTCGTAGTCAATGCGCTCGGTCGTGGGATCAACGCCGTAGGAGATCTGCTTCCAGAACATTCCGGTCGCCGAGACCTTGAACCCGTGCGAGAGGTGCCCGCCCTGATCGAGTGACATCCCCATTATCGTTCCGCCCTGCGGCACCAGCGCGAGATACACCGCGAGATTAGCCGGCGAGCCGGACAGCGGCTGGACGTTCACGTGCCATTTGTCTTCAGAGAGCCCGAACGTCTTGAGCGCCCGGGTTTGGGCAAGCCGTTCGACCGAGTCGATGATCTCGTTGCCGCCGTAGTACCGTCGGCCGGGGTACCCTTCGGCGTACTTGTTTGTGAGCACTGAGCCGAGGGCTACCAACACATCCGGGGAAACCAGGTTCTCGGACGCGATCAAGTTGATGACCCGATCCTGTCGTTTGGCCTCTTCGCGGATCCGCTTCTCTATTTGCGTGTCTTTCATTGGGGTAATTCTAGAGGAAAGCCGACGGAAAGACAATACGAAACGGGATGAGGTATTTTGGGCAGGTATCCACCCATCGGCCTTGTATCTGAGAATCGTCATTTGTACATTTCACCCCCCTTCGGTACAATACAAAGCAATCAGTTAATCCTTTTTGCGTATGTTAAACGAGTCATTCGGACCTGATGCATCACGAGATACAGTACCAGAAGCTGATGTATCCCCTGAGATGCGAGAACGTTTTGAGCACCTAGAAGGAAGGCAACACCCGCTCTGTGGTCGCACAAACCAAATTGCGCTCCGGCGTGCACAACCAGCCCTGTAAGCAACTCCGCCCCTGACCAGTCTTAATACCGTATATATGCTTGATGAAACTCTGAACAACGCGCTCGCCGGGCTTGATCTCCCCGACGAGGAAAAAGAGCAGCTCAAAGAAGTTGTTGAGCACGGCCTCTCCCACCAGGAGCGCGGAAGGCTCGCCGAAAGCCAGTCCGGCGCGACGGATTTTCTCTATCGTCTCAATACCATCATTAACAAAAAACGCGACTACCTGATCGGCACCGACGACGCCCCCTCGCTCGACGAGCTCCTTGAAGAAGAGGACCACCTGTTGAGTGAGCTGCAGCTTAACGAGCATTGATCAAACTCTATGAACGACATCACGAAGATCACTCATATAACGAAAACAACAGAGACCGGTGGCACGGTGGTGGTCTTAAACACCGGCGCGGTTATCGGTCCCGAAGCGGAAGCGATGCTTCAGGCGCTCCACTCGCGCTCGATCGGCGGGATCAAGAGCCACCTCGATGTCCTCGGCAAGCGCGGTGCAGAGAAGTTTATGTCCACCTACTACGTCGGGTACGGGCACAAATCGATCGGCGACCTTGGCAGCGCCAGCATCTTTGTGGAAGGGATCTCAATGCTCGCCGCCAAAGCCATCCAGAACTGGCCGCTCTACAGCGGCCAGGAGTCATCAACTCGCTATATTGATTTTGCCGAGCAACCGTTTATGGATCCGCTCGGGACCGACGATTCTCGACGTATTCTTGAAACCTGGCGCTCCTTCTATCTCAGAGGCGTTACGGAGCTCCAGCCCCTTCTTGCCGCACGGTTCCCCCGAGAAGAAAGCGAGGACGAAGCCACCTACACCAAGGCGATCAACGCCCGGGCCTTTGATATAATGCGTTCGTTCCTACCGGCCGGGGCAACCACGAATCTGGCTTGGCACAGCAACCTTCGCCAGTTCGCCGACAAGATCCTCGAGCTTCGGCATCACCCCCTCGAAGAAGTACGCACCGTCACCGCCGGAATCGAGGAAGCGCTCCTCGAAGCCTTCCCGAACTCGTTCAGCCCGAAACGGTACGAAGAGACCGAGCGGTATAACGAGCAAGCCTCTCGAGAGGTTACGTATTTTCATGACCCGGACCCGGCCGAATTTGAGGTCTTTAACGATACCGTCGACCGTACCTTGCTGGCGGAGTACCAAGAGCTCCTCTCCTTGCGCCCGCCCAAAACCGAACTTCCCAAAGCGATCGCGGAATGCGGGACCATCGGCTTTCGATTCCTGCTTGATTTTGGATCGTTCCGTGACATTCAGCGCCACCGAGCGGTCACCCAGCGTATGCCTCTTTTGACAACCGAGCTGGGCTTTGCGGAGTGGTATCTCGAAGAGCTGGGAATGTCTGACGCCCTCAGAAGCGATGCCGAAAAGCTCATCAAGGAACAGAAAAAACAGGTCGAGGCGCTCAACACCTCGCCCGAGATTGCGCAGTACTACACCGCGATGGGATTCAACACCACCAATCGCCTCGTGGGAGGGCTGCCTGCTCTTGTGTATCTTGCCGAGCTTCGCGCCACGCGGTTTGTCCACCCCACACTACGCAAACGTGCCCTGCAGATGATGGACGCGCTCGACGAACGATTCAAAGAAAGCGGGCTCGTCCTTCACCGGGATCCCGATCCGGATCGATTTGATATAAAACGGGGTGAGCACGATATTGTCGATCGATCAAGCACGAAAACGTAACCGGCCACGGCTGCGGGCCTCTCGAGCACATCCGACGGATACTCATCCAACACGAATCAGCCCGCCGCGTATCACGCGGCGGGCTGATTTTCTTCCCCGTACACTCTGTCCGTCTATACGACAAACTGCTTGGCCAATCGCGGACCGGTCTGCACCGTGTAGTTTGAATCCATCTCGTCGTAGTTCTGGTCCGGAACCTCGGTCACCCGCTCAAAGCGGATCTTGGCAATCGGCTGGCCGTCGCGCGCCACCAGGTCCTCAAACGGACGCACCTCGAGCGTCAACGGCCGGCCGTGACCCGCTCCGTCTTTGCCGTACCCCCACCCGGGATCGATAAACCCGGCGTAGTGAGAACGAAACTCGCCGCTCCGCTCGTCCATCGGCGCCATCTCGCACGCCAAATTTGGCTGCACCTTCACCCCCTCCCGCGTCGAGAGAATATAAAACTCGTTCTGTTTCAGATAGATATAGCCGTTGTCTTTCTCAACCGGCTCAAAGAAGTCCGCGGCGCTGTATCCACCGATCTTCGCCAGATCGATTGGTTCATCGCCGGCGATCCCCCGGTACCCGATCAGGTCGTTCATTCCGTCGAGCGAGAGAATAAGCGAGTCGTCGTTATCGCGCACTAAAAGCTCCTCGTAGCTATACGGCTGCTTGCTCTCCGGGTTCCAGATAAGCTCGTCGCGCTTCATCGCCATCTCAAGCTCAAGCTGATCAAGGCGCGTATCGGCGTTAAAAAACCTGAGCTGGTTGAGCGACTGTCCGGCCTCTGTTTTAATCGGGAACGTTTTCGGCACAATAGACACCCAGAGCTCGCCCGCCCAGCCGCTCGGGGTAACCGAGTCATACCGCGGAACGCCGTCGGCGATCAGGCGAGCGTGAATATCGAGCCGGCCGGTTGTTGATTTTGGATTACAGAAACCGTACACCGACTCCGGCAACGCGAGCGTCTCGTTGAGCCGGGCAATGTACATCTGCTCTCGACGCAACGGCTTCGAGAGATTGTGCGGTTCCTTCTCGATCAGATCAAGTACCTCGCGCACTGTTTCGCCCGGTTTGGGCTGAAACACCCCGCCGACCGCGTACACTTCGTCCGAGAGCGACAGATCGAGCGACGCCGGTCGAACGTTGTGCTCCTCCGCGCCGAGGATGAACCCGCTTCGGATCATTTCGGTGATGGTCTGCGACGCGATCGCGCCTTTCTTTTTGGGTGCGAACATAGTCTCCGTATCGTACCCGAAACCCGATGGGATGACAAACGGGGGTATTCACAGCCAAATGTATTGACGTTACTCAAAAAATACGTAGTCTAGAGAATGGATGTACGGTTCCTGTTCCTGTTCCCTTTCACCTGACGGAGGAATGTCCATGAGCAAGCGTCGACCTCGCCGTGAGAAGGCTCGATTTCGAAACCAGGTTCTGCTGCACACCGAATGTTCGACTCCACCGAGAGGGTCCGGGGGAGGCGTTCTCCTTTGGGGAGGTGCCCCTCTTGGAAGCGCTAAGGCCGAGCCTCACCTCCTGAACGAGACAACCCCGACGACGACGGCGCGCCTGATGGACTAATCAGCGACGCCCGACATAACCTTCACCCCGCCCCCCCGCCCCCCCCGGCGGGCGGTTTTTATAAAAAAAAAAA
>JBBDHZ010000223.1:0-6616 GCA_040880645.1 Minisyncoccota bacterium | reverse complement strand
GCCTCCACCGCCCCCGCCGCCCGGCACACCCGGGCGGCGGTTTTTCATAAAAAAAAGACACGCCTCCCTGCGTGTCTTTCAGTCTTCTTCTTCCGCGAGGGCGAGCAGGCGACCCCGCACCTCCTGAGTTTTCGCTGCCACGTGCCTCGTTCTTTCATCACCTTTCAGAAATGTCCGAGGAACCTTGATCGGCTCCCCGATCGTGATCGTTATACGTCGCCACAGAAGCGGTATAACGGATCCGGCGGGCAAAACCCGGTCCGCACCGTCGATCCAGACAGTCACGATGGTTGCACCGGAATCACAGGCCGCGCGCGCCAGTCCGTTCTTGAGTTCGCGCACGCGGTGCTTGCGGCTTTTCGAGTAATGAAACTTCACACCTTTGTGTGTACGCCCTCCCTCGGGGAAGATGATAACCCGGGAACCGATCCGCAATAGCCGAACAACTTTCGCCAGCGCTTGCACTTCGCCCCGGGGCTGTCCGCGAGGCACGAACACAAAGCGTGAGCGAGCCAGCACCCAGTACCACCGGTCGTAATTCCCTGCGTCCGGCGTACTCCACGGAACCATCCGCGTCGGGTGGAGCAACCCTTCCCACGGAGACAGCAGCATACACACCATCGGCTCCCACAGTGAAGGATGGTTGGGAGCGATGATTACTTTCCCTTTCCCGTACGGCCAGCGTTCCGGATGTCGAATACGTATCCGTCCGGTCACCCGAAGCAGTCCGTAGATGAGTGCGCCGACACAGTACGTCGGGTAACCGATCATCCAAAAAAGCATTCTCTCCCGAAAGAGTATGCGCCGCCGTTTCAATCGAGTCATCAGCATCCTCTCTTTCGGTAAAAACCCTGTAAATGATCAAAAACTACGCCAAAGCGAGTGTATCAGCTCCCCGCCCGATAGACAACAGCCACACAAAAACCGCCCGGCACAGCCGAGCGGTTTTTCTGCGCAGTACTTCAAACGGCTACTTCACTTCAACTCCCATTGAACGGGCGGTACCGGCGATGATCTTGGAGGCCTGGTCAACGTCGTGTGCGTTGAGGTCTTCCATTTTTCGCTCGGCGATCTCTTTGATCTGGTCTTTGGTGATCGTACCAACCTTTGTGGTCAGCGGGTTTGCCGCCCCTTTTTCCTTGCCGATCGCTTTAAGGATCAGGCTGGAAGCCGGCGGGGTTTTGTAGTTGAGGTCAAAGCTTTTGTCTTCGTACACAAGCACCTCAACCGGAATGATGTCTCCTCCCATCTGAGACGTTCCCTCGTTAAAACGAGTAACGAACTCACCGATGTTAATGCCTGCCTGACCGAGCGCCGGGCCGATAGGAGGCGCCGGTGTTGCTTTTCCGGCCGGGATCTGGAGTTTGAGTTTTTTCTTAACTTCTTTTGCCATAAGCTAGTTCGTAGTTAGTAGTCTGTAGTTCGTCGAATCAGGGATTAGTCTATAGAAAACGGAGCAGAACGTCAATGCTAGGTTTTTTTAACCTGGAGGAAGTCCAGCTCAACCGGGGTCTCGCGACCAAACATCGAAACGAACACTTTTACCTTGCCGCGTTCGTGGTCAACGTCGCTCACCTTTCCTTCGAGCTCCTTGAACGGTCCGTCGACGATCGTCACGAGCTCACCGACGCTCAGGTCGATATCGTGCGAGCTGGTCTCCGCACTCATTCGCGCAAAGAGAGTGTCGATCTCCGCCTGGTCAACCGGAACCGGATATACACCGGACCCGACGAACCCGGTCACGCGCGGGGTGTTACGGACCACGTACCACGACTCGTCCGTCACGATCATACTCACGAGAATGTAGCCCGGATAGATCTTTTCCTCTTCTTCAACGCGCTTGCCGCCCTTGATCTTGATCTTCTTTTCCGTCGGTACAACCACGTCAAAAATCCGATCGCTCATACCGAGGGATTGAATTCGCTGCTTGAGGTTTCGGCACACCGCATCCTCATACCCGGCGTACGTGTGCACGACGTACCAGTTCTTGCCTTGATTACCCTGTTGTTTCTGTTGAACCATAGAAGATAAATGATGAGCGGCGTAATTAGATCACGAACCGGTTTAGCGCCTCCGTGAAAAGGAAATCGAAAAACCCGAGAAATATCGCGATCGCGATCGACACCACGATCACGATGGCCGTATAGATCATCGCCTGGCGGCGGGTGGGCCAGCTGACGTGCAGCAGCTCTCCTTGGGTATCCTTCACATAGTTGATGAATCGGGTGACGTAGTCCATGCTCGGTGTAATTACCGTTCCTATTAAAAAACCCCTCCCGGGGCGTCGTTACAGAGTATAGTACCCCCTCCCACAAAAAAGTCAAGCGCCCCTGCCCTGTGCGAGATTCAAAATCCCACACGTCCGGCGTCACGTGTGTATCCATACAAAAACCGCTCGCGGGGTGAGCGGTTTTTTGCTGCGGGCGGTAAGGCTACGGACTATCTAATTTCGTAGGTGATGTTCACGTTTGAAACAACGCGATTCTCTCCGGCCGGAAGCTGCGGTGACGGTGCAGACTGGGCTCCGTCATCACCCAGCCCGAACATTCGCGTTTCGTACGCAACCGGATAATTACCTGACTCATTAAAGCTCACCACGCGCGCCAGGCTCACCCCAAGATCTTTGGCCAGTGCCTCGGCTTTCTTCCGAGCGTCAGCGATCGCCAATGCGCGCGCTTCTGCCTTAAGGGCGTCTTCGTCATCAATGACCAGATCGACGTTCCCGATCTGCTGGACACCGGCATCTCCGAGCACCTGAACAACGTCGCGTGCCTTCTCGCGATCCTCAACCTTTACCTGGATCGTCTGGCGCAGCTCATACCCGACGAGCATCTGTCTTCCCTCAGGCGGGCACGGTCGGCCCGGCTCGCACGCGGTTCGTGAGTATTCGTAGCGCGGATTAAGCGTATACTGAATGGTTTTGATATCGTTTTCCTCGATACCCAACGCCTCGAGCGCGTTGAGCACCTCAGCGATCCGCTCGGATGCGGCACGCTGTGCCCCCTCGGTCGTTTCGGCGGTCTCGATCACGCTAAACGTAACGCGCGCCGTATCAGGCACTGCAAACACCTCGCCTTCACCCGATACGCTGATCGTTGCCTGCGGCTGAATATCACTGCCGATATATCGAAACTCTTTAAGCGCGTTCACTGACTGAACCGCAATGAAAAAAGCCAGGATGAGTAACACGACCGATCCGATCTTGAAAAGTTTTGTTTTTTCCTTCTGTACTCCATCACTTTGAAACGTTTTTTGCTCCATAGAGGTTACTCTTACTCGTCAGTCCATTCATCCTCGCAGCTTGGGTTCGCGAGGATGAATGGACGTATATAATAGTTTCGGCGGCGCCGAATCCCTAGCGAGCAAACGAACCCCGGTCCCGCGGCAAGCAATTAGAAAGTTTCCGAATGCCCCGTCAGCACCACAAGAGTGCTTCTGTATCCCTAATTCGCTGACGCTCAAAGGGCTAAAAGTCGCTTGCTGCGGGTAGTTTACTATTACTCTTTCCTTTGAGACTCAGCTGCCCGGCTATTCTTTCGTTCGTGCGCCTCGACGCAGTTTTCAAACAACGACAACACGGTCATCGGACCGACGCCGCCCGGCACCGGCGAGATCGCCGCGACGATCCCCTCAACCTCCTCAAATGCTACATCGCCCACAAACGTCTTGCCCGGTATCTCCTCTTCGAACTGCTCACCGGTCATAAGATTGATACCGACATCAACCACCACCTGCCCGGCGCGAACGTGCTCAGCTCCGATCAGGCCGGGCGCACCGGTCGCGACGATCAGAATATCCGCTTCGCGGGTGGCTGCGGCGAGATCACCGGTCCGGCTGTGCGCGACCGTCACCGTTGCGTCGCGGGCAAGCAGCAGCTGCGCGGTTGGTTTCCCCACCAGCATTGAGCGCCCCACCACCGTTACCTTCGCCCCGGCAACCGAGATGTTGTATGCCTCAAGAAGCGATCCTATCCCTTTGGCGGTTGCCGGCACAAGACCCGACGTATCGCCTGCCTGAAGTTTCTTCACGTTCACCGCCGTCAGACCGTCGACGTCTCGAGCCGGATCGATCCCTTCGATAACCCGAAAAACACTCAGGTGTTCCGGAAGCGGGAGCTGCACAATGATACCGCTGACCTCCTCACGCCTGTTCTCCTCGCCGAGCGCCGCAAGCAGCTCCTGCTCAGAAACATCCACCGGAAACCGACGGACGGTTACCTCGATCCCGATCTGCGTGCCGAGTTTTTTCTTCTGCTCGATGTACGCGGTTGAGTCGGCACGGTCACCGACCTGAATGATCATAAGCGCCGGTACCGTCGACAGCGACGCTACCCGCTTGGCCAGTTCCTGCGTGCGTGCATCCCGAATTACTCTGCCGTCAAGTCGTGTTGCCATACGGGGCTTATTCTACGCGCTGCGGGAACGAAAGGCAAAAGAAACGGGCCACCGCGGCGATCACGCGGACCCGCCGGCACAGACGTATGCCGGCGGAAACGCCTTTCACTCTTACAGCTGTACTCCCGCTTCGGCCTCAAGGCTGGTGCCGACGTTCACTTCAAGACCTTGACCGTCCGAGCCCTGCTCTCCGGCGGCCGCCTCACCGTTCGCTTCTTCTTTGGTCTCTACCTCCCCTTCACTCTCCACACCTCCTTCGCCTTCACCGGCGCCGGTGCTTGTTCCCATTCCTGCGTGGCGTACGTCGCGTGAGTCCCCCCGATTAATCGAGGTGCTCGCGTTTCCGTTACGAATAACCCCGCCGACACTCAGATCGATCTCGAGCTTTTCCGATACCGAGAGATAAGTGCGCGCCTCGTTTGCCGTACGCAGGGCGTACTCGGCCAGGCGCCCCGCCTCGCCGTAAACCTCAGCCTCAAACTCCGCTCGGGCCCGGATCAGTGCCTCCTCGGCGGCGTCGATCTGGGCGCGCATCTCTGCTCGAGCCTCGGCGCTCAGATGCGAGACCTTCTCGAGCGTTTTCTCGGCTGACGCGATCACGTTCTCGGCGGCACCGATCTTTCCTTGAGCGCTCGCCCGCATCCCGGTCTCTGACGCGGCGGACGTTCGGCTTCCGTCTCCCTGCTGTATCTCTTGAGAGGATTCGTGGGTTGATCCTTGGGCTGCATTCCGGTCCGTTTCCTGTGCCGCCATCATCGAAACCCCGGCGCGATCATCGCTCTCGGTGCGGCCACTCATCAACGCAATACCCCCGCCGGCCTGAGCGCTCTGGCGAATCGCTGTCTGAACGTTCGCGCGCAGCAAACTGATATCTCCGTTAGCCCGAGACTCAAGCGCAACCAAAACCCGGTCGTGCGCCGCGAGCGCCGACTCAAGTCGGGCACGCGCCTCTCCCGCGGCGTCCACCTCAAGCTGAGCTACCTCGCTCTCAAACCGCTCCAGGTGAACCCCGAGGGCCTGCTGGGTCTGTACACGTGTCGTCGCTTCTAATCGTCCCTGAACCGCAAGCTGCTCAGCCTCTTCAAGTCGTCGCTCGGCAAGCATTGCCGCGCGGTTTGCGTCTGCAGTGGCGGACACCGAAAACCAATCGGCTACTTCTTCATTCACGTTTGTCTTGATCGGGTACAGCGTATCCCCCGGAAGTGCCTGCTGGGCCGCAACCGAGACGCTGCCCGATAGAACAAGCGCAAGGACAAGTGCTACTGCTGGCATAGGTCGTATGTATGTTAGAAATAATGCGAACACGGTTCGTTTCTCTCCTCGCGACCGGTTCGCCGTATACAGACGCTCCGTGTGCTCCGCACTTACAGGCTGAAGATCGATCTGTTCGGCAAGCATCTCCCGCATCGACCGTACCTCGCTCTGCGAAAGTGTCGGTGCGGCGCGCCGGAACAGTTCTTTGATTGTTTTTGTTACGTTATCCATAAAACAGTATTACTCTTTTTTGATATCCAAAAGCGTTCGCAGTTGCTCAAGTCCCCGGGTGACCCGGACCGAAATAACATTTTCAGACGCTCCGGTGATACGCGCGATCTCCTTGGGCGACAACTCGTCAAGAAAACGCATCGTGACCGCCACCCGGTACTTTTCATCAAGCGCGGCCACCGCCGCGCGGACCCGGTCGCGGTCGGCCTCACCCTCGATCCGCTCCGCCGTGTCTGTATCCGCCGGTTCAAAACCGGGGCCATCGTCACCTTCATCTCCGTCACGCATCCGGTCGAGCGAAGTCGCTTTCTTTTTCCCGTAGGAATCGACAATGAGATTGTGCGCCACGCGATACAAAAATGCCTTCATATTTTTGATGTCGTTTCCCTGCGCGATCGAGCGCCAGGTGCGAGCGAAGGTGTCGTGGGTCAGGTCTTTAGCAAGCTCCCGGTCCGACACCCGAAAATAGCAGTGCTTGAAAATAGCATCCGCGTGCTCGTCATAGAGGCGAAGAAAGGTATCTTTCGCGCTTTGGTGATCACCTGTATTCATAGACTAAAAAACAAGGAGGCTCTTACCCGGTCCGCGTGCTACTTTTCGTTATCCTTCAGCGGTGTAATGTCTGCCGTACAAAACGGACACTTGCTCGCCTTGCGGGATACTTCCTTGAAGCACAGCGGGCACGCCCGGACCGAGGGGGTTGTTTCCGGGTTCTTCGCCTCTTTCGCCCGAAGACG
>JBBDHZ010000222.1:0-2436 GCA_040880645.1 Minisyncoccota bacterium | reverse complement strand
GGCTTTTGGTCGGCCACGGGGGCGGAGTGTCGAAGTCAGGCCGAGCGCGCGGGCGGTGGCCTGAACCCAAGCATCGCTGCCCAGCGGACTGCCACGCTGAACGCTCCGGCGAAGGGCAGCCAACTCCGCCTCCGTTTGCGGCGTGTTGACCTGCTTCGTCCAATTTCGCGGTTCCGACAGGGGCCAGTCGCTTAACAGCGGCGAGCGGACATTGTTCGTGCGACGCCACAAACTGCCCCACCGCCACAATTCCGAGGCGTCACACAAGTTGGCCCGCAACGCATTGCGTTCAACGTACCGCATGACGGTATAGAAAGGCCGGAAGGGGACATCCACATTTCGGGCGAAAAGTACCACACTGAGAGGACGATTACTAAAGTTTGGGTGTCCCTCTCCGCCCCTCCCCTTTCCCGGACCATAGTGATCCGGGGAACCAGACTTGCGGCTACAGAGACGATCAGCGGCAGGCTTTGGGAACACAAGCATCTGCGTAAGCGGCACCCATTTTCCAATCATACTCTTGCATCAAACTCAGATCGTGACCGAGAATCTCCAGAACCCAAAGGAAACTTTCTCTGCTCTCCAGTACGTCGATGAGGCAACGACGAACCTGCGTGAGCCAGTCTTGTTCGTCGGGCGTGAGCGAGTGGGGCACATGCGTCAACTGCGGTCGCCTTCCACAATTCGCTGGAATGTGTCCCGGCAAAGGCGAATTAGGATGAAGTTGACACTCGAATACTAATCGAACGTCTTCACCGAGAAGTCTTACAAATGCGATATAATCCATTTGTCGATGCTGTACTTCGCCCAGGTGGGACAAGATTTGAATAAGCCAATCGTGTTCGGCTCCGCTCAGGTCACGTTCACTTCGGTTTTGGTTGCCATTACTCATGTTGTATCTCCAGTGGTAATTGACAGAAATCGAGACTCAGAGTCAGGCCATGCTCTACTCCAATTATGCGCCATGATCGCCGATATGCAAACGATAATTCCGTCGCAACCCATTGCCTGAGTTGAGGTTGCGTAGAATAATGTGAGGTCGTGGATTTGAGTTGAGTTTATCGATCTGAGTTCTAATGCGCTTCTCTCAAGTGAGGATGGTCTCGACCGACGACCGGAAGGGGACGTCCACATTTCGGACGAAAAGTACCACACCGAGAGGGGGCAACCAGGGACACACCACTTTCCACTGCCGAGGTAACTATCCCCGGAATGAAAGGACGACAGATCGCGAGGCGCGGGACTTTGCCTTCCAGATAAGGACCGGGGCATCGTGATCGGCGACAGGGGATTTTTCGGGAAGGGCGCATTCATTTAAAGCCGACTTGATCAGCCGTCACCTTCGGCCGCCCGCGACCATTGGGCTTCGGCCTCGACATTAATCGCGGATCCTACCCGGGCGAGATCCGGGCTGCGCCCTACGGGAACAATTCGGAGTCTCGACACAGTTGGTTGCATTGCGGCGGGTCCTTCCTGGCGCACGTCGAAGGGGTGACCGTAGGGAACAGTCGAGCGGAATAACTCACTTTCTTTCCCGTCACGATCGCGAGTGCGACGAGCGGCCTACGCTTCGACAGCTTCGAGCTTCAACCCGAGTACATTTGCGATGGCTTCGACGTTGGATAGTTTGGCGTCCAAGCCCTGCTCAATGTCGCGAACCGTGTTTGAATTCGGGATGCCAGCTTGCTTGGCGACGGCATACCAAGTCAAGCCTTGAGCCTTGCGAGCGCGGCGAATTTGGGCGGCAACACCGGTACGCGGTAGCGGCGGCTTGAGATTCTCGGCCGGCGGAAACTCGGCTTTCGCTTGGCGGCGAACTTCGTCGTACTCGGCTTGCTTTTCGGGCGTGATGCTTCGGAACTTGCGTCCGGTGATTTTCAGTTTGTCGCGGGCCATGACTTGGTTCCTTTCAGGGAGCGGGAACTTCGTAGGCGGTAATCGGATAAATCGTGTCTTCGTCGATTTCGTCGTACATCACGATGATGTAGTCGCCATCCGGCGTGAAACCGAAACAGCACGGGCGGCCCGACGAGCGGCTGAACGCATCGGCCGTAGCGTTCTCCAAGACGTATTCCACGTCTTCCGGGTCGAGCCCATGTTCCGCAACGTGCTGTTCGTTCTCTTCGTTCCAAATGACGTGTACGAATCTCATCGTGTTTCCCGTGGTTCGTTCTTGAGTATAACAATGCGTTGCGAGTCTCGCTATTGATTACCAAGCCGATTCGTGGCGAGTGGCGACGGATTGCCCAGTTTCGCGAGCGTTGGGAAGTCTGCCACCCGCCCCCTTCGGGTCCTTGGACAAGCGGGCTGGCTCATCGACCCCAAGGCGATGGCGGTTCTTTCGCACGTCCTGAAACATGCTGGCTCATCATCATCACCTGCCCCAGGCCGCAGTCCGGATCACTCGGCGGGCGAAGTCTGTTCGGTCGCCGCCTG
>JBBDHZ010000221.1:0-2438 GCA_040880645.1 Minisyncoccota bacterium | reverse complement strand
GAAACGGGGAACGGAAAATCGAGAATTACCCCAGCGACATGTGCGGAATGTGAGGCAGACCGAGTCTTCGGGTGGGTTTGTCAGGACGAGCCGTCCGCATCTGGTGAACAAGGCGCAGCCTACCGTTCGCATGTCAGAATTGGACCGGTGGAGTGCTTGACGGAGGCCGGCGACGCGATCGATACGTTCACCCGTCCCAAAACGCTGGCGATACTTGGTCAGCCGAAGCCACAACAGGGCCGATTCTATTTGGGCAACAAAGCTGGCAAGGCGCAGCAAGGTAATCTAACCAAAGAACAGGCCGGGTACACCGGTGACAATCGGATCCGTGGCCACAAAATCTATCCGCACCATGCACAAGGAGTCCTCGAGGATAATGCCTTTTCCACCGAGCCGAGTAACCAGAATCGGTCGATCAAAGGCTGGGTCAATCCGTGTACAGAGTTCGAATTTGATCTGCACCTCACGAATCTCTCTCGATTCGAATTGGCTGCACTTGTGTGGCTGCTTTCGTTGCCGCAAGACCACTTCCTTCGGCTGGGCCTTGGCAAGCCTCTCGGTTTCGGAAGTGTGCGAGCCGAAATAGAACATGATAAAACTGTGGTTGCCAATGGCGCGGAGTGGATCCATGCTACGCTGCAATTGAATTCGCCTGACAGCATCGACGTGACACAACTGCCTGAGGAATTCGAGAAAACTATGGGCGCAGTCAATTCAGATCTTCTTAGCTCGTTTGCGAAAGCTTCGCGGGGATTCGGCGATTTGCCAATTCACTATCCGCGGCTTGCAGCACAAAACGCTTCGGACGGAGAACATTTCCAGTGGTTTGTCGAAAATGAAAGGGGTGCGACGCATTATTCACTGCCGGATCTGACGTCTGTGGACGCGTCACTACCCGAGAATCCGTCGTGACCTATTGCCCCGACGGCGAAGTCACGAACCTTCGTGCTCGATGCGGAAATTGGACGACGGATCGGCGTTTCGGGAGGTGGTGCCCGTTTGGATCGTGCGAGGCGTAGCTTGGCGGGTGCGCTGAAACGCTTATGGGGTCCATCGTGGCGTCGCTTGATTTGCGTTCCCCCTATCGCGTTGGAAAAGCTCCTCGATGTTCCAAGACCAACATTAAGCCATGATCCGTGGTGATGGGGCAGACCACTGGCAAGAGAGAACGATGATGCCATGTTTTGCCGACCGCTCCCTGGCCGATGGGCTTCGGCATTTGCTGAAGCAGGTGCCGGTCCTTCCCTATTGCCTGATACTGGACGGCGTCGAGAGCGCGGCCACGATTCCGACGTTGCGAGGGATTTTTGGGCGGGCGCTGTATGGGGTGGATCGGGGGGTGTATGAGCGGGTGTTTCATCCTCCAGAGCGCGAGCGGCTGCCGGGGTATGTCTTGCGGCCGGCTGACGACGCGGAATCGGGGCGAATGGCCCTTGAATGGATTCTGTTGGGCGAGGCGGTGAAATATGAGGAAATCCTGCTGCGGGCGTGGGACGTGGCTTCCGGGATGGGGCTTGGAAAAGGTCGCGAGCCGTTTTTCGTGCGGGAGCGGAGTGGATTGAATCCCGATGGCAGTCGGACGGCTCGGCACTATTGTTGGTCGGCGGACCAGATTCCGTGGCCGCAGGCCGGATCTATCGAGCGGACGGCGTGCCGGATTGTGTTCTCGCTGCCCGTCAGTTTGATGCGCGAGCACCGGCTGATTGAATCACCGACGCTGGCCGATGTTGTGATTCGCACCTGCCGGAGGCTGCGAGCGTTCCTGCCGGCGGACTGCCAAGCCGACTGGGATAAGCTGACCGACGAAGCGATTTCGTTGGCTCGCGAGACTCCTTCGCGAGGAGAATGGCAACCGCCGCTCGCCCTGCCTCGCTACTCGGCCGCTCAGCAGCGTGACTTTGCGGTTCCGGGCGTCCGCGGCCAATTGCATCTGCCCGAGGGACCGGGGCCGCTTTGGCCGGTGTTCGCCGCGCTCACCTGGACCCACGTGGGAAAAGCCAGCAATTTAGGGCTGGGTCGAGTCCGCATTGAGGTTCGTTGCTAAGCACACCGCGTCGACGTCGAAGCCGCTGTGTTGACGACGATTACCGGTCGGCGAATAAAATGCGAGTCGGCCGGCTGAGCGATTTCATCACCACGAAATCAAACGAAATCAAGTTAAAAAAACGACCCTCGCCACAAACAGAGGACGAGGGCCGTATGGGTTCTTGAGAGAGCGAAACTGTCGGCTGGAACAAGACGTCTCTGACTCGATCAAACAATGCCCTTCTCGGGCGTGCCACTCGCTCTAGCTCGTCTGTCGAACAACGCAGAGCAACGCGGCTGAAACCGTAAGACGATGTCAAAGGCAAATCACTTCAACCAACAGGTCGGGCCGTCAATAGAGGCAGTCTCTCATTCAACTTGAACTAGAGCCTTGAGGTTTCCGCGGAATGCGA
>JBBDHZ010000220.1:0-2468 GCA_040880645.1 Minisyncoccota bacterium | reverse complement strand
TTCCCGACAACGCGTAGACCAACTCGCCAACAACGGTCGGAGTACTTCGCGGGCCATCGCCCCAGTTGTTCGTCAACAAGTCGCTGATCGCCGTCGACCACTTCTCGCTGCCATCCGAGACATTCAAAGCAATCAGGAATTCCTGCTCGCCACGTGCGCCCAGCGTGTACAGCGTCTCGCCCACGACGGCCAGTCCGGCGTAGCCCAAGCCCGCCTCACTCGAGGCCCAGACCTGCTGGGGTCCCCCTTCGGGCCAACTCGACAGTAGGCCCGTCTCTTGCGAAACATTAGTTCGATCAGGTCCTTGCCATTGCGGCCAGTCAGCGGCCCGTGCGAATTGGGTGAACAGTAGCAAGCTACAAAGGTAGACGATTCGTATCATGATCGAACTCCAAGGGGTGGGATGCGGATGGCGGGTTTCCGGGTCGGTGTGGACTTGGCTTTGGCCAAGATAGGCGGGATCTCTGAAGGTACTCGCAGTGCAGTCCAATGGCAAGCAGACAAACTCTTTCATCATCGCCTAGGCAGGGATAAGATGAAGCTACTGAAACACCTGAAACACGAGGCCGTTCCTAGAAATTTTCCGAGCGAGAGAGGTAACGATGTCAGCAGAAAAAGTACTGGCAGATGCGCTTCAACTTTCCGACCGGGACCGTGCGAATATTGCGGTCTCACTGATCGACAGTCTCGATCCCGCGATTGACAGCGATTGGGAAGTTGCCTGGGATCAGGAAATCGCTCGCCGCACGAAGGAGTTGGATGAAGGAAGCGTCGAGACAGTTCCGTGGTCGGTGGTCCGTCAAAACCTGCAAGGCCGATTAAATGGACGGCCCACATCTTGAGTTCCACCCGGACGCGGAAGCAGAAGCCGCGGTGGCTTGGTACGCCGAAAGAAGCGAGCCGGCAGCGGAAGGTTTTCTCGGCGAGATGGACGTGGCCACGCAGCAGATCGGCGATGCGCCAGATCGCTGGGCTCGTTATTTGCATAGAACACGCAGGTATCTGATGAAACGGTATCCATATTATCGTCCTATATCGCGAAAAGTCCGCGAGCGTTGTAGAAATCGTGGCCATCGCTCACGGACACCGTCGTCCTGGCTATTGGCGAGAGGCTTGAAGACTGAGCTATCGGCTCAATGCTTGTTGGGGATGCGAGTTGGCAATGCGTGAAGCCTTTGGCAAGGAGTACGACTATATCATTGTCGGGGCCGGGTCGGCGGGGTGTGTGATTGCGGCTCGTTTGTCTGAGGATCCGGATGTCGAGGTGCTGTTGCTGGAGGCGGGTGGTTCGGATGCGCACGCGGACGTCGATGACCCGGCGCGGTGGCCGAGGCTGTTGCGAAGTGAACGGTCTTGGGGTTATGAGACGGTTCCGCTACGACACTGCAACAATCGCATCGACCGTGTTCCTCGCGGAAAGATGCTGGGCGGTTGCCATAGCTTGAATGCCAATGCTTGGGTACGCGGGCATCGGAGCGATTTCGAGGCTTGGGAAGCTGAAGGTTGTAAAGGTTGGGGCTGGGCCGAGGTGTCGCGACTTTACCAACGGATCGAGGACTGGCACGGGGCGGCCAGCGAATTGCGCGGCGTCGGCGGGCCCTTATACGTCGCTCCGCCGGTCGATCCGCATCCGATCGCAGCCGCCTTCGTCGAGTCGTCAAGCGAGATCGGAGTTCCCCGCCTCGAAGATCACAATGGCAGCGAGATGGAAGGCGTGGGCTTCTTCAACCTGACAATCAAGGACGGGCGTCGGCATAGCGTTGTGCGAGGGTATCTGCAGCCGGCGATGAAGCGCCCCAATCTGACCGTCATGACACACTCGGAAATGTCTCGGCTGCTGTTCGAGGGAACGCGATGCGTGGGCGTCGAGTTCGAGCGAGACGGCATGATGAGAACGGTTCGCGCGCGGTATGAGGTCATTCTCTCGGCGGGCGCGATCGGTTCGCCTTGCATCTTGATGCGGTCGGGCATAGGGCCGGATGCCGAGTTGAAGCGGCTGGGGATCGACGTTGTGTTGAATCTGCCCGGAGTTGGCCAGAACCTGCACGACCATCCGATGGTCGGAGGGATCAACTACGAGTGCAAGACGCCGCTGGGCGTGCCGCACAATAACGGAGTCGAAGCGTCGATGTGGTGCAAGTCGTCGCCTGCAGCGAGCGGTCCCGATATTCAGGCCGTGCTGCTCGAGTTCCCTTATGCGACGCCCGCCCTGGCCGACCGGTTACCCAACTCGAACTGTTACACCATCGCTCCGTTGGTCGTGCGTCCTGATTCGCGGGGAAGCGTCACACTCGCTTCGTCCAATTTCACGGACTCGCCGATCATTGACGTCAACTTTCTCGAACGAGACTCGGATGTGGAAGCCATGTTGGTGGCGATCGAGATGTGTCGGGACATGGGAGCCTCGGACGCATTCGCGCCGTTTCGCCTGCAAGAGGTCATGCCGGGAACCTTGGGCCGCAAGGCGA
>JBBDHZ010000219.1:0-2481 GCA_040880645.1 Minisyncoccota bacterium | reverse complement strand
ATATCTCGGGTGAAACGAGCAGAAAACCGGGGAAGTTATTTCGTGAGCGATCCTAGTTGTAGTACCCGCCTCCGCTGGCCAACTGCGGATTGATGTCAAATGTATACTCCAGCCGGCCTACCGTCGCAGCGGGGAAAGAAACTTCGCCGTTTCGGCTTCGTAGCATGGCTCGCTTGGGTCGTCCAAGGGGATGACCATTTCAACATCGACGGCGACGACATACTTTTCGGTCTGAATTAGCCGCGTCCTTTTAATTCGCTCACCGGAAATCTGCATGGCTAGCTCCTGTCGAAGAAATGGACCGTTACGAGCTTGGCTACGCCGCTCTGTCGCAACTGCGACCACACCGCTTTAAACTCCGTACCATCCGGAAGCCTCCCGCTCGCCTCCAGGTGATGGACCAGAGAAAGACCAGGGGAGATTCTACTTACTCAGAAAGGTAGAATGTCTCCTAGTATCCCTTACATCGACGCAGTGCGGCAGCAGATGCGTGGCACGACTCCATCACGCGTTTTCTTCTTGGCACCGGATCGGCCCAACAGTTCATCAACAACCGCCACGGGGTCCGCGAGCGTGCCACTGCTTGCTCGCAAGCAGTGGAGGGTCGACGCGTCGCCTCGCGGAACAACACGGCATCTTGATCGACGTCATCGGTTTCGTTTGTTGATCCACGTCTTCTCGCCGGACAGCACTGCTTCTCCGAAGACTCCGAAGCAGTGGCACGACCTATCACGATCAAAACAAGCAAGGCCACCTGTCACGACCTATCACGATCAAAACAAGCAGGGCCACCTGTCCCGCAACCGCCTGCGCCTCCACGATACCACGTTCCTCAAGGCGTTCGGAGGCGAGTTCTCCAATGACCTACTTTTCCTCGGCGACCATCTGTTGGATCGTGTTGAATAGCTGGCTCATCGACGTAAACCTCAGCGCCGCTCTGGAATGCAAAACGGGAGATTCTACTTTTTCAGAAAAGTAGAATGTCCCCATTTGCACCCCCCCAGAAATCTGCATGACTCGCGCCTGTCGAAGAAATGGACGGACTTAGAATCCATACTTTTTACGATGCCAAGCCAGATACCGTGAAGTTTTCCGTGACGGAATGCTGATACGATCATGCCTTGAGATGCCGAGGATTTGTCGTTCTTTCTTGCCAAGTTGTTTCGATATCAACATATTCCCATTGTCGTCGAAGGAAATCAGGCCTTTATCGAATAGAGCGTCCAATGTGGCGAGCAATGGAATGCCATTGTCTGGATCTAAGCGAATGCTGGGGAAGTCTCCCCATGGTTTAATGTGCGACGCACGAATTGCACAACGTGTGGTCGCACCGGTGACCGCACAGCACTTACCCCAACGACGGATCACATCATCACGGAATTGTCCTTGCCCCAGGCGCGCGTCAATCTCGCGGCGTGCCGTTGTTGGCTGGTCCTTGTGACGGTTCGTAGAATCGACGACGTCATTCGTCTCTGCGCATCGATTGATCGACGAATGCGTTGAACGTAGCTCGGCAACCAATTCCACCACAGCACCATGGTGCTTCTTAAGCCTTAACACTGCAGATCGGATACCTCGAGGTGTATAGTCGGGCGAGTTAAATCGCTCCCTTAGTTGGCCGAGCGTGATGGGGCTGTCAAGCAATGCTGCGGCGACTTTGCGGTCCCAATTGACACGGATGCGATATTCGGTCAAGCCTGGTGCCGGAGGTGGATAGTAGAGCGGCCTGCTGTAACTCTTTTGGTTCCACTTTTCTTCAACTTCGCCGATAGCTATTACCCCAGTACGGTTCTCGTACATCAACAGCGTATCACCGGGCGCAAGGGCATCTAGTTGTTCACCGAACTTTCTCTCACCACCGGTTGCCGCGAAGCCCCGGTTGAGAAGGACATGGACTCGACGATCCTTTCCGGTCAGTCCGTGATATTGATCAACATTGTCAGTGTTGTACAAGAAATAGTGGGTCATTGCTTGTGCCTCAGGAACGCTTTCGGATCGAACATGTTCACGACCTGCGGCGGCGGGTTGAAATCTTGTTCGCTACTTACGCGTGACTTCGATCGCGGAAATGGTTGGCAACATTTCTCCCTGTGAAACGAGTTCGATCACGAGGTTCTTGTCGACCGCGATGTTATCGAACGTGCGGATGAGGGCACGACTCGTCGCGCCCGCTTCACGAACCACATCAACCTTCTCGGCGACCGTGTCGCCTTGCAACTTGATGTCAAACATCGCCTCGCCGGGAGCGCACTCTTCGATCTGAGCAAAATGCAGTTTCACGGCGTACGTGGCTGGCTTGTCATTCTCGCCGAGCAATGCAAGCTCGCACCGCGTCAACCCTCTAGCGCCGCTGCTCAGCACCCACGGCGTGTTGGCATTTTCGATCTGGACCGCCTCGCTGTTGTAGTTGTAGTATCCGCCTCCGCTGGCCAACGTCGGATTGATGTCAAACGTGTACTCCAGCCGGCCAACCGTCGCCGG
>JBBDHZ010000218.1:0-2483 GCA_040880645.1 Minisyncoccota bacterium | reverse complement strand
CAAGCGTTTCCCGCCTCAAATCACGCCCGATCATCGCCGAGAGCCCCCACGGCCACTTCGCCACCCCGTCCCATTAAGCCCAAAAACCCAGCGTTTTCTCGAGGAGCGGCCGGCATCGCCCAGCCAGCTGTTAACCGCCTTGTCGCAGGTTCGAGTCCTGTACGGGGAGGGTTAACCGGATTGTCGCCTAGAGAATCTGCGAATACGAAAATCCCGTGCCGTTTTCCGTGAACCGTTGGGTTCGCTCAGGGTGACCGAGACGGACTCGGAATCGCTAAGCTATTTCAAAATAAGCAGTTACGCGATTTGCAAAACAGAGAATGTTCACGAAGAGGGTTGGGTTCGGGGAGGAACCAATCGTCGCTAGACACACAATCTTGAGCAGGCAGTGACTGCCCATAAAACCACAGAGCTTGGTTGCGCTGTTGTCGCGCATAAGGAGGACGGTTTAGGGGTGATCGCAGCGTTTCATGCCTTGCTGTCGGATGGCCGACTTCGATCGCGCGGTCGAATGGAACAAGGGATATAGCCAACGAAAGATTGGACATCCCGATATACCGATGCAATATACGCCTGAGCAGAGCGAGCCATCCCGACAGTGCCTGACGTTATGTTGCGGTGGTCGTACCACCCATACAAAGCGGCGGCAAATACGGCATCCCCACCTCCCGCGATCTCTTTCTCGTACAGCCCGTGCGCGTCCAATAACGACCGCCTGGCGGCCCATGCCAAGCCGGGGGCTCCGATGCGAAAGTTGGGAGCCCGCTCGGGAAAATGCGTGGCAATGCTCGCCAAACTCGCACGATGATCGGTCACGCCACCCCAAATCATGGGAGTCCCATCCGGCCCGACGTAGTGCACGAAATCGAATAGCTGAATTACAGGCCAAGTATCCAGTGATTCGCTGGCAATTCTCAGCCAATTGTCGTTGTTGAAAATCAGGTCGCAATCAACCCATGCGACCTTCGTGAATTGAGGCGGGAGACGGCGGATCAGCAGGTTGAGCAAACGCTCTTTCTGCCACAGCCAGTCGGCCTCAGGAAAGACAACGTGCGCAACGCGATGTCCTGCAGCAGTCAGTGGCTGCTGTCCTGGAAGCACAGCTTCGATCGTCCAAAAGTCGATGCCCTGCCGTGTGAGCCCCTCCGCGAACCGAAGGAAGTTCTGCTTCCGTGATGCGTACCCGCAGGGATTGAAGTAGCAGGTGATTACCGCCAGGTCGCTTTCCGGAGATCGTCCTGGAAGATCGGCCATGAGAAGGTCCGGAAGTTTTTTTCGAAAAAGTCCTCCGGTTTTGTAGCATCCGCTAGAAAGCTCTGCTAGAACCTTCGCTGCTAAGCCCTCTGTTCGGGGGCATATGCGAGCTTCCCTTGGGGCGGTCGCGCCGCAGGGGGTGTTTTCGAGGCGATTCATTTATGGCCGGAAGATATGTCGCAGTGATGGCGTGTGGATTTGGCCGGCGATCACTTTTCTTTTCACGGGGCGAGACATGGCGAGTAAGAAGGAAAGCTGGGTGCGCAAACTGACGCGGCGACGTCGCCCTGTATTGGCAATGGCTGCGCGGTCACGATTGCGACGCATCCTCTCGGCAGAGAGTCTTGAGCCACGCCACATGCTGGCAGCAGACGTCCCGGGCGACACGCTCTCGGAAGCTCATCCGATTTCGCTCGTACCCGGAGTCATGTCAACCTACGATGACTCAGTGGGCAACGGACTGCACGGCGATTCAGATGTCGATTTCTACGAGGTAACACTCAGCACCGGACAGTCGCTGACGGTCGATATCGACACGCCTTACAGTTCGTTGGATAGCTACGTGCGGCTGTTTGATTCCAGTGGTGGCGAGCAGGCATCGAACAATGATGACTCGTCTGGGTATGGCAGCCTCGATTCGTTCCTCACCTTCACCGCTCCGGTCTCGGGCACGTACTTCGTGAGCGTGTCCGGGAATCCAAACACTAGCTACAGCCCGTCAACCGGTGGAAGCGGAACCGCGGGTTCCACCGGCAGTTACTCCCTCAAGTTCACCGCCAGCCAAACAGCTTCAACCATTCCATCGATCTCTTTGGGGACGACGCAGAACGAAGTTCAGCAGGTCGTGCTACCGACGGCCACCGGCGGGTCCTGGACTCTGGACTTCGATGGCCAGAGTACCGCGGCGATCGGCTACGGAGCGACGGCCGCCGAGATGCAATCGGCTCTGGAGGATCTTTCGAACCTGGCCACCGGTGATGTGAGCGTCAGCGGAGCGGGAACCGATGCCAGTCCCTATCTGGTCACCTTCCAAGGCGAGTTGGCTAACAGCGATGTGGCTCAGCTGACAGCCGACGGTTCACAGCTGTTAGGCGTAGCGGCTGCGATCAGCACGACTCTGCCTGGATCCCCCGGGGTCAACGAAGTACAGATGTCAACCTTCGGGTAATTCTTGCCGGTTTTGGATGTGAAAGATGTGGAGTATGGGCTCCCTCCGTTGTTCCGGGCTT
>JBBDHZ010000217.1:0-2495 GCA_040880645.1 Minisyncoccota bacterium | reverse complement strand
AGCGAACCAACTGTCCAGCGACCCGCTCAAACAATTCGCCGGGAACTGCTGCACGAATGCCGTCTGCTTACCGGGAAGTGCCGCCACCTCGACTTTCCAGTCAGGGTGATAGTGCTGCAAGTGTCGCAGCACGGCGGTCAACTGGATCGCATCGCCCAATCCATGCCGGAACTGAATTAAGACGTTTGTCTTCTTCTCGGCCGACTTGGCATGTTGAGTGTCCGCGGGGATGGCTATGTGTCGAGCCACTTCCATCGTCGGAGGCATGGTTGTGTCCTTTCGTGGTTTGCCGTTAGGTCCGTTGTGCTGCAATTCGCCCTGGGAATCCGGTTCGCTCCGGCTCTTGTCTCTCCGCTCTCCGCCCTCCGCTACGTAGTGATGCAGCCCGCCTGTGTGATAGATTTCGATCCGCCGAATGACTTCCTCGGGTGTGATCATCTGCATGCACTGGGGGATGCGCAGTTCGTCGGTGATTTGAACCGGCTGTTCGCAGACGTCTCGCCGGTCCTTTGCGTCGCCATCGCCCACCAGTTGGCAGCGAGACTTCCAGCAGCCACCTTGGGCACAGCAAGGCAAAGCGCCATTGGTGCTGATGTATTGATGGTTCGGGTACGCTTCCCAATGCGCCGGTTCGCGTCCGCCCCCCACGACCACGCAGGGGCGGGTGCGCGGACGGCCCGGTTTGGATTCCACGGCGGCAGCCAAATGCATCGCCAACGTGACCGGACAGAGCACGCCTTCGGCGTGATACATGAGGCGAATAAACTCGCGCAAGGTCGTCCGGCCAACCAGATCGACAACGTGATTTAATCGTGGATGCCAATGCTCCGCTTCACCGCATTGCACGAACGTGATCCGGTCGCGGAAGTGATCGACCACGGCTTGGTAACTGGCCGGATTCCACCACTTGGCGGTGAAATCGTGCTTGCCTCCGGCAATGATGATCCAGAACTGCTCGGGTAACTCGCCTGCGAGCGGTCGCAATTCTTTCTTCTCCCGTAGCGGCAAACCCAAGCTCTGGCGAGCATGGCTACCATCTCGATCTTTACCGGCTTGATCCTCTAACTTCTCCCGCAACGGCAAGCCCAAGCTCTGGCGAGCATGGCTACAGATGCCTGCAAGCGGCGGAGCTTCCTTCTCCGCTTCTGACAAGTGAATGTCGCCTCGAAACTTCGTGACGGGAATCCGCAGGTCAAGCTGTTGCTCCAAGTACTGCGTGTAGCCGTGCAGGAAGTGATACGGTCGCTGATTGCTTTGATGGATCAGCGGATAGTGCATGTCGAGCGAGACGACTCCCGTGTCCCCTTCGCGCAGCGGCGTCAAGTGAGGATTGTGTTGCCAGATAGCGTCCGCCGAAGTCCGCACGTCCGTTTGATAGCGGCCCGGATAGGCGGCGTGGAGATCACGCACGGCGGCCGACAACATGACGATGTCGCCGGGACTTTGGAACGATTTGAGAATGAGCCGTTGCATGGACCGTCGCTCGGAAGTGGATGGGGCGGAATGCACTCCTTGCGACTTCACCGACGAATCTTGGTCGGCGGCCTCCGGTCGCAACGAACGTGCGACTGGTCAGATATGGCATGCAATTGTCTCCCGATACCAAGTGTCCGTCGATAGTCGATCGATAGTCGATCTGTCGCCTACGCTAACCTCTCAGGTTTCCCAATTTCACTGTTTCGAGTCGGTTGATAGTCGATCGAAGTCGATCGAAGTCGATCAGTAGTCGATCGATAGTCGATCGATAGTCGATCGATAGTCGATCTGCTGCCTCGCTGCCCTCCTAGCTTGCCGGGCTTTGCTGTCTCAACTCGATTGATAGTCGATCGAAGTCGATCGAAGTCGATCAATTTTTTGGTCGCTCTCCAACGCCCACTTGGACAGCACTTCTGGTCCGCGCTACGCACTGGAAGACGACGGTCTGTTCGTGCGTTCCCAATACACTCGGTCTCCGTTACTGCAAGAAAAGTGGATGAGTGGTGGGACGAGACTGCGATTTAGGCGATACAGCGTTTGAGTGAGTCGGGTGCGGCAATTCACACTCTTGCTCGGCGGCAATGGATTATCAATCTGTGCCGCCCAAGCTTCTTCCTCAAAGGCCGTCAGAATGCGTTCCTGATTCGACGACGGTACTTGAAACGTTTTCAGGACAAATCCGTCCACGGTCAGTTGACGAGACATTGCATTCCAAGCTGGAATCGAAGTGGCTCTTCGTTCGTCTGCATCCGGATTTGTAGCGTGCCGCGTTTGCATCTGCGACGTGTAGTTGAATTGCTCGGCGAAATCCCAACCGGCCTGAGTCAGCGCGAAGCAACTGCGTTTGGAAAACCGAAGCGACAGAATGCGACGGATTGTCCGGCCACGTTCCCCTGGCAAGGTTAGGTCCCAATAGTGCTCGATGTAGCCCTTGCAAAGTAACCACCGCAGTTCGCTATCCGTAAACCCAACTTTGCGGAGACACCGAATGTCGACGCCGAATTCCGGTGGTGGCCGTT
>JBBDHZ010000216.1:0-2507 GCA_040880645.1 Minisyncoccota bacterium | reverse complement strand
GCTAGCGGCTAGCGGCTAGAGATGTAGGCCGGAACAAGCGGAGCGCCGTTCCGGCGAAAAAAAGTAGCGAGTAGCGAGTAGCGAGTAGCGAGTAGCGAGGGCTCACCACCGAGGGCGCAGAGGAGCAGGGGACAACCACGAATTGCACGAATGACACCTATGAAAGAAAGTGGCGAGCGGCGAGAATGCCTTTGTCCTGCCTGGTGACAAAATATCGGCGGAAACTAAAATGAAGACCAGAGGCCGGTCATGACGTTCTGTCGCCTTAATCTCGTGGTCCGTATCGCTGAGCTTCATTGATGCCACGCGTCTATTTGGATGTCTGCTGCCTCAATCGGCCTTTCGACGATCAGCGGCGGGACCGAATCCGCCTTGAATCGGAGGCGGTGCTCCTCATTTTGGAGGAGGTCTAACGTGGCATCACAAACAAGAACACTGGCAGAGATCCGTCAGCAGGGGTGTGAGGCCCTACGTCAGCACCTGGGAGTCGTGGGAATGATCCGTTTCCTGCAGCAATCGGAGACCGGGCGAGGAAACGATTCCGATGACCGCGAACAGTGGCTCGGTGACCCCGATATTGACGAAGTCGCATCGCGGATTCGTACCCGACGCAAGAGCTCGGGGCGCGAGGAGGAGTCTACCGATCGCGATGCTGGAACCTAGTGGCGAGAGCTGGGCAACCACGGATGTAACGAATGACACGAATGTGGCTGCGGTGATGTGATTGCTGCGGCAGACAGGCAGACGAACAGCACGCCTGTACGCGTGAGTCGTTTAGCCCTCTGTGCAAAAAGACGCTAGCGGCGTAAACGTAGGCCGGAACGGCGCTTCGCTTGTTCCGGCCTACATCTCGCTTCTCGCTACCTTTTTGGTCACGGAATGAATTCCGTGCTACGACACTTTTCCCACGACGCGGGTTCTCTCAGCTACAATAGAAGGCGTGCTGGTTCTACTTGAAGAGACGCGGCGCCCCGCTTCTTCCCAGGAGTTTCCTATGTCCGACACCGTCACCTCCCGTCCCGCGACGTCGTGGACGGCGGCGGACTTGGTTCAGCGGTTCGGGCCGATACCGCTCGTCCGCGTGCGTCTTGATCCGGCTCCAGGTACTGCGACCGAAGACGATGTCGTCCGCCTTCACGTGGAGGAAAAGCGGCTGTACGAGTTGATCGATGGCACTTTGGTGGAGAAAACGGTGGGGTTTTATGAAGCCTACCTGGCGACAGTTCTCGCCACGATGCTCAAGCGGCACATTGATCCTCGCGGGTTGGGCATCGTCGTCGGAGCTGACGGCATGTTGCAGATCGCACCTAAACTCGTCCGAATACCCGATGTTGCGTTCTTCGCGTGGCCCTCTCTGCCGGGCGGAAAGATCCCGCGCGAACCGGTGCCGCAAATTGTTCCCGACCTAGCCGTCGAGATTATCAGCCGCGGCAACACGAAGGAGGAGATGAACCGCAAACTGCGAGACTACTTTGCCGCCGGTTGTCAGCAGGTGTGGTACGTCTACCCGCAGCAGCGAGAGGTCCATGTATTTTCGTCGCCAGAGCAGCAAACCATTCTTATGGAACCCCAAACGCTCCACGCGGACAAAGTCCTTCCCGACTTGACGATTTCGCTTCGTGAGTTGTTTGCCATCCCCGAGGGAGAACCGAGAAGCGAGACGTAGCCCGGAACAAGCGGAGCGCCGTTCCGGCATCGACGCTGTAGGCGGACCTGTCTCAGGTCCGTACCGCGAGACTTCTTTGAAAGAGCGACCATGATGACGTCGTCGATCATTGCCGAACAGCGTGTGGTGCTTAGCTCGATTAGCTGGGCGACCTACTCCGCATTGTCCCAGGAGTCGGATCAGATTCGCGGTAGGATCACGTATGACCAGGGGGTGCTCGAGATCATGTCTCCTATGCTATCGCATGAGTCGGCAAAGAGCCTGCTGGGGCGAATGATCGAGCGTTTCACGGAAATTTGCGGCATCGATCTGCGTTCTTCGGCTTCGACGACCTTTCGCCGTGAAGATCTACAGCGCGGCTTTGAAGCGGACGAGTCGTATTACATCGAACATGCCGCGGCCATTCGCGGCAAAGCAGAGATCGATTTGTCGATCGACCCACCGCCTGATTTGGTGGTCGAAATCGAAATGACACGCTCGTCCCTCAACAAGCATGCCCTATTCGCTTCGATGGGGATTCCGGAAGTGTGGCGGTACGATGGCCGAAACCTTTCGTTGGCGACGTTACACGAAGACTCCTACACGGAACTCGGGGAGAGCAGAGTGTTGCCAAGCTTCCCGATCCGACTTGCGGAAGAATTGTTGGCGGCACGGTCAGAAGAGAGTGAAACGATGCTGATCCGTTGTTTCGTCCAACAGATAAGTGACAAGACGTAGGCCGGAACAAGCGCAGCGCCGTTCCGGCAAAAAAAAGTAGCGAGTAGCGAGTAGCGAGATGCTAGTGGCTAGTGGCTAGTGGCTAGTGGCTAGTGGCTAGTGGCTAGAGAGGTAGGCCGGAACA
>JBBDHZ010000215.1:0-2514 GCA_040880645.1 Minisyncoccota bacterium | reverse complement strand
CGGCAATCATCCTGTCAGAGTTGGGGGCCGCCGCACTTGCCGCCGTCACCCTGAAACGCTTCCGCGGTTGGTTGAGAGGGCTGTTCGGCAAACGCAGGAAGGGAGCCCCGCCGGACAAGGGGACTGCGCCTGGCAAAGATGACAAAACGCCTAAAGAGTCCGAGCTCCCTGGCGAGAAGGATGCCCCAAGGGGTGTACCGTTTTCGCCATCCAAGCCTGTGAAAGGGCCAAACCTTCGACACAACCTCGATCGAATCACACAGAAGACCCCCGTCCATGGTGAGATCAATACAATTATCCGGCCAGGCGTGAACGTAGCGGACGACGTTGCCGCGATTAATGCGGGTAGGGCCGTTCGAGTCGGAAATGAAACCCACGTCAACGGAAGGGTCTATGGAATTCACTCAGAAACGGGACGCCTGTTCCCAATTCGCGGCGATGGCTTTGTGCCACTGACCCGCAACGAATTCAAGGCTGTTGGTGTGCTGAGAACGTTCGCTGACGACCTGCCTCGAGCTGAGAGTATTCTGCGGCGAATGCACGGTATGACGGACGCAGATATAGCGATCGCCAAAGAACTGCTGGGACTGTGAGAAAACGCAATGAGTAACTATGACTTCTTTATTCGATCTATGACGAGCGACTACGATTTGGCATCTTCTGTTGCTAATTTGCTCGACGCACAGACCGACCAGGTTTTGATTCTGGACGAGATTTCCGATGTTTTAGAGAACGATGCAACACCCATCATTCTGGAACGTCGTCGCTTGCAAGGGGATTACGAGTTATTCGTCTCGCTCTACGCGGAAGACAAAAAACCAGGACGATCCGAAGCCGACTTCGTTTCGGAAATTTGTAAAGAATTGCATTGTTTCTGTTTATTTGCATCCAACAGTGACAACCCCTACGAATGGGTTCAAGTTTCTCCTGAAGGAAGCCAACGCACTGTGCTGCTGAAAGATGAACCACTAGATGAACGAGGTGAAGCAGTGCTTTGTAACGGTGGATAAGCCTTGCCCCAAAACAGATGACCTCGTTGAAGCAACGGCCAACCTCTGCATTAAGAAGAGACGGGGTACTCCGAGCGGTGGCCAGATGTTTGACAAAGCAATGACCGCGTTTCGCCCGAATGGGAGAGGTGTCCGAGGAACGTGGTGGGGAGGCGGTAACCTGGCGGACAATTTCAACGCTTTCAAAGCGGCGATAAGGAATGGACTAACCCCGGAGCAAGCTGCTTTCAAGACATTTACAGGTCATATGGCAGAGAAGTATGGCTTCAAAACTGCTAAAATTGTTACTAACGACTCGAGCAAAGTAGTCGTCGAGTTCACGAAGGAGTTCAATGCGATTCTGGGCGATTGGCTACCGGCCCGATCGACTGAGCAGCACGACTTGGGCCCGATGAATCGATAGCAGGGTTGTGCCGATCGTGAGTGGTCGTTCTCGATTCAAGCGAAGTTGGTGAATATTCCCCGGACGTTGCTGAGACGTTCGGCGACGTTAACTGATCTGGATTGCGAGATGAGGTCGCGGAGGACAGCAAACCATGAAACAACGCCGATCCAGAAAACAACCGAACCGTTCGCGCAGCGACATTCCGTTTTTCGCGAGTACGAACCGTGAACAGGTGCCGCGATCGGGCACGCCGTTCTTTCACAGGGCTGACGTCGCACGTCAGTCGCCTGATAAGGAGGAGGAGACCGCCTCCCAGTCCAAGGAACAGGACGAGGAAACCTCCCAATCGGTCGACGACCGCGAGCTCGCTCGGCAAGGAGAGCGGGAAGACGAAGCGGTCGCGGAGGATGCGAAGCGCGAGGAAGAGACCACGGCACAAGATGCCGTCGAGCGGGAAGACGAATCCGCCGCACAGGAATCGGGTGAGCGCGAAGAGGAAACGGCGACGCAAGACTCCGGCGAGCGCGAAGAGGAGACCGTTGCTCAGGACGCCGAGGAGCACGAGGAGATCACGGGGCAGGACGCCGAACGCGAGGAGGAGATGGTCGCACAAGCCATTACCGTCTCCAGAAGATCCGACACCCAGATGTCGAGCCGCCGGCGCCTGCACAGCCGCGCCGGTCAGCCAGCACGAGGCGGCACCACTCCCGATGTCCAACGGACGCTCGGCGACGGGCACGACCTGACCACCTCGCGTTTCGCCGGCAACCTGCGTCTCGAAGCCGCCTTTGATGATGAGCGTTACGTGCGCCGCGGCGCCCGCGGTGATCACGTTGTCCGACTGCAACAGGCGCTGGTCGAATTGGGATTTCAATTACCCGGCGTCGGTGTCGACGGCCGCTTCGGTCCGGAAACCGAACAGGCGGTCCGCGACTATCAGGCGGCAAACGGCCTTCAAGTTGACGGAATCGTCGGCCCGCGGACGATGGGTGCGCTCGATAGCCGGCTCTTCATTCCCTCGCTCAACTGGCCAAACTCGCTTCGCGACCAGATCCGACAGATGTTTGCCCAGGGGCAAACGTACGCTCAAATGCGGCCGGTCATCCGCGGCGCGTCGTT
>JBBDHZ010000214.1:0-2514 GCA_040880645.1 Minisyncoccota bacterium | reverse complement strand
CCGCACCAACTCTTCAGCGAGATTTCGCCCCGATCGCTCTTGGTGTAGCCGGTTAAATGGCGACCGACGACAGACGCTCCGAGGGCGGCGAATTCATGCCCCTGATGCTCGACAATTCCAATTTCAACTTGTCCGTTACGAACGCAGTGCGTGTGCATTGCTTTTCCCCTGCTGAAAGTAGCTTCGAGACCCGGTGTAGCACGCTGCTTCACTCACTTGTCTGGATAGCTCTGTTGCAGGTGCCTCGATCAAACAGGGAAAGACGTTGTGGATCAGAGCGAAATCAGCTCGTACTCAGCGGCCTGTGTTTGACGCTACGGATGGCGTCTGGCGATCAGATGAGCGACAATGTGCGACGACACCGACACCAAGTAGCATCCCAGTCAAGCGCCGATGCAATTGCCAAACGCAGAAACGGAACGGAAAAGAAAACGCACATGACATACTTGCCGGACGAACAAGAGCACCCGAATCTTGTCGAGTTCCTGCGGTGGGGGGGGAACACTCGAAATTGGTGAAGACCTGAAGCATCGCTCGTTTGCAACTGTGCGACTGAAGAACGTGAGCAGGACGGTCCAGAAGATGGTTTACCGAGACTTCAAGCATCTCCTCGGCGAAATGGACTCACAAGCAAAAGAGTTTCTCGCCGAGCGGCACAGCGAGTAGGCGTACGCTTTGACGTGCCTAAGCGGAATGTGCTCGTGGAATTTCAGTTAGAGAACGCCGCCGAGTTCGCTTTTGTTCATCGTTTCCAGAGCCTCGACCGCCAGCAGATGCTCATTCATTAGGGGGTCGCTCATTGGTCCCGGTCGCTTTGCATCGGCGATTTCAAGGGCATGCGCCAAAGTTTGCAGCCCTTCGAGCGACTTAAAGTAGCTGTCACGGATCTCTTGGGCCTGCTTGGCGTCCATGCTGCTGAAAATCTCTCGCAGTTGTTTTTCGCTCGTGGTCATGACGAAGCCTCCAGCGGGAAGACGGGTTTACAAAGGCACCGAACTGAGATGCCGTCTGATTTCGGTCAGGCGTTCACAGATTAAGTGAAGCGAACCAATGTGGTTCCAAGTCACTGTATGTTTGTCGCCATTGGCGGATGCGGCGTTGAAGCGTACGCAACTGACCTGGCGGAAAGTCATGCTCAGGGTGCTTCTTGCGAAGTCGCTCGAATAGCAACTTCGCACTCGCGTCCGGTTCGTCTTGAAGCCACAGTAAGATCTCGCTCCAAACACCGGCGAAGGGATCTTTGCGGGTTCGCCAATACCGAGGCTGGTCTTCACGACGTCGATGTGTCGGTCGCACTTCACCCGATTCCCACAGATGCGGCAGCGCATTCGGCTCCAGAAATTGGCCATGCTTCCGATAGTGCTTGAGAACGCTCCGTGTGTTCCTAACGGCATCACAGGCGTGCCTGCCCTGTGCGCCGTCGCCGCGCCCATTGCTGGCCAGATCTTCAATAAAGTACAACCCACCACGTTTGAGATGTTTGAAGAGATAGCTCAGAGATATCTGTTGATGGTCAGGCCGGTGACTGCCATCATCGATAATGATGTCGAAGGCCACTCCTTTTGTCGCCTCCGTAAATGCCTCTAGATCGCGAATGCTGCTTTGATCTACCACGAACGTCTTGGTCCGTTCATTATCGAGATACGAGCAGGGGTTGACGTCAATACCGAATATTCTGCCGCTTGGGAAGAACTCGTGCCACATCTTCAAGGACGCCCCGCCAGCGTTCTGGCCATGCACGATCAAGGCGTCCCAGTTGTCTCCAACGACGCCCAGCCCGACCTCGAGGATCGCAACCCCCGAAAAGCGATACCTTTCCAGATAAGCTTCGTAGATGTCGGTGAAGTTGTGGGCGCCCCATTGCGGGCTAGGACCGACCGTGCCTTTGTCCGATCCGTACCGGTTCGACAAGTCCGTTAGCGTTTCTTCAGGCACGGCGGAACCCCAACAAGTAACAATCTGGACGCTGAACGACGCGATAGTTCCACCCTGCACCGTTCTTCAATAACGGGTGTCGTCTATTCGCAGCTTCGGTTTGCCTCTATTTCTTCGAGATGGACTGAACGATCGCGGACCTCACGACTTGTTCTGCAAGCCTAGTCTTGTCTTTTTGAGTGGTGGCCATGTGCTCAGGGTAAGGGCGTTGGTGGCCCTTGACGCTATTCTTCGGTTTCTATTTCACATACGACTTCCTCTGTCTCGCTGTTGACGAGGATTGCGCGATCGTCAAAGCCAATGCACTGGTGCGGACCTGCGTCGGTCATGAAGGAGACACCAAGCCCCACTCGCCCATTGTGTTGCGCGTTTGGCAGTAAACCGGTGAACCCTTGAAACTCTAGCCCAGCCTGCTTGCACAACTCTCGGCTTAACCGCATTTCGGCGAGTTCCGACTTTTCCAATTCCGCCTGCCGATGCTCCGGATCGGGGACCGCCGCTGCACGCCGCTGAATCTCGGCTTGAAACTGATCTTCCGGCACGGGCATCAACGTCGGCAAACTGCGGAGCCAAGCGGCA
>JBBDHZ010000213.1:0-2516 GCA_040880645.1 Minisyncoccota bacterium | reverse complement strand
AGTTGACAAGTCCTTCGCTACAGCCGTCAGAATCTGTTTCGCGTGGTCCCGCACGGCCTCGGGCGTCATTCTCGCCGCGGCCGGGATATGGACGGCAGCAAAAGCGTCCCATTCCCCCAGGATGGCTTCCATGTCATGCAAGATGAACTCGGCTAGTCGCATGTCTGGTCCTTCGTAAAACAGGCACCACTCTCCACAATCCCAGCCCCGGACGCACCTCTCGCCGCCGAACTCCCCGCAAAGCGGCCAGTTCAACGCTGGCGATAACGGGGCGGTGAGTTGACTCACCATTTTCGACACGCTTGTTACCGCTCCCGTTCATCGCTTTGTTCGGCCAAGTCGCGGCGTCGGGTATGCAGCAGTTCGCCTGGTCCGATCGGACGAATCTCATCGGCATCCAGAGTCATTAATGCGATGGTCGTCCCATCCCCGTCCACAAACTCGACTTCATACGCCTTGCCTTGACCATGCACATGAACAATCGCGCCGACATCACCGGCGTGAAGCCCCGCATCAGGCAGATTAGAGTTAAGCACGACAATCGAATGTTCAGCCAGCATCGTTATCATCCTGGATAGGCAGTAATAAGTCTCGGCAAACTGTTTTCTTCAACAATCCAAACGCTAATTACGTCCGCCGGACGATGTCCGGGGCGTCCGATTCCTCCCGATACTTCGTATTTTACTCCAAACGGTGAAGATTTGGCTACGAAGTCATCAACGGTTCGAGCGAGCCGCAACAAGTCGCCAGCCAGATCTTGCCAAGTGTCCATGGTATAGCCAATGGACGCGAACCACACTGCCTTGGGGCCACCGACTGGGTGATTGGGATTCAGGAGATAGTCGCGGACTTTCGCCTCGGTCACAATCGCATGTTCAGCGTCGGGAAACGGCATTCGATCTCCATCTCGCACGACAAAGAGAATTAGGAATAGGAATGAGGGGAGGACTGATATGTACAGATCAATTACATCGAGCCCCCTCATGCGTTACTTAGTTTGGCCGCTGCTCTGGAAGAGTGCGGACATGCATTTTACCATCTTGGTCGACCTGAATCTCCACGAGATGTCCCGTTGACTCGATTCGCAATTGGGCAGCCTCCAGAGTAACGCCGGGCATTTCCAGCCGCACCTTCATTCCTTGAGCTGTCTTAACCGCGCGCAAGTTCAGTTTGACCTCCGGTGAGATCGTCACCGCGACGTCTTTAGCTACGACAACGGTTCCCTTCACAGTCTTGTTCGGTGCCGTCTCGTCGACCGCACCCGTCTTGTTAACGGCAGCAACCCCGACTAGCAAGGTCGCGACGAGGACGAGATTAATACGGTAGCTCATTCGAATACCTCCTTGAGAATACGAGAACCGTGAGCTTCAGAACTTGACCATAGTTCTCCGCGCGCAATTCGGATAGGTCTGAATTCTTAGGCCGAACGAATTGAGGTAACCGGGTTGGCGGACCAACGGAGTTGACGATGGCACACCAGGATTTGTAAACGAAGGAAACGACATTGATTTCACCCAACCGCGCGGCCCGCGGCTCCGTGTGCAACGGATTGTTATGCCCCGATTTCTGCTGAACAACACAGGTCCGGGCGACCATGCCATTCATGAACAATATCCCGCATGAGCAGGGCGCAGTCAAATTGTACTGAACCGCTGGGGAATCGCGATTGATCCTCGAAGTAGCTGGATTGGATGGTGTCAACGTTTAGTGATTCGACGTGCCAATTCTTGCATTGCAGTTCAAGGCCATCGAATTTGCCATCGGTATCGGTGTCCGAATATCCAAGTGATCCCAATTCAAAGAAGCTGGACGCCGATTCGAGTGAATCGAAAACGGATGAATCCGAAATTGCCGGGGCGACAGTTCCGGACACATGAACCTTTGCAACGCCATCGTCACTTGCCATCGTAACGGAAAAGTGATCGCCATTTTCTATGACGGTGAATTTTGCGTGGTGATGTACTCCGGGAAAGATTCTGCCACCGGCGAATGAATTGAGCATTGAATTGGTATCACGACGAGGGATGTACACACCTTGCATCGTTTGACCGTTCGATTCCCATTCCACCGCAATTCTGTGTGCCGCATTTTCGGAGCCGATACCCCACGGAATTGGAAGAAACTTCGGTCGAACCCTTTTCAGGCGAATAAGGCAGATTCCGCCTATGGCGTAATCGCCCACGATTTGCGGGCGAAAAGGCGGTGGTAAGGCCGCAGCCATACGTGTTGGATCAACGTGATAGTTCGCGAGGATGCGTCGATCGATGATTCCGCTAATCGCTGGTAAACGCATTTGTACCAAGGGGCATACGACCAAGCTAACCCGCCGGCCTGTTCCCGGTCGGGTTGAGCGTTTGGTTAGGCGACGGTCATCGGCTTGATCCGCTTGACCTCAGGCCCGATTTCCTGGGCCGCATCCCACAGATCGACCGCACGCTGCGCGTTGAGCCAGAACTCGGGGGAATTGCCGAACAGGCGCGACAGTCGAAGCGCCATTTGGGGACTGACTGCCCGCC
>JBBDHZ010000212.1:0-15646 GCA_040880645.1 Minisyncoccota bacterium | reverse complement strand
ACTTTTGCGGGACTTCGACCAGGAACGTCGCGACATCACGGATCTTCATCGGCGAGACTCTGTTGTCGAGGCAGTCGTTTGATCACCAGCGGACCGTTTTGGAGATGGGGAAACTGCTGCTTGACTTCGTCATAGGAATCCCAACGCGAGTAAGGCAGGTTGTAAAACTGCTCGGCAGGTTTACTTTCATAAGCGAAAAACAGCGGCTTTTGGTGCATCTCGATGCGGTCCGGGTAGACGTCGAAAACGCACCAGCCGGTGTGGCCGTGTTTGCACAGCGCCGTCCCGCCCAGCACCAAACAATGCGTGCGGTCGACTTGGGCGTGCCACAAACCGCGATGATAGTGGCCGGCCAAACACAGCGGCACGCGATGCTGGCCCATTAAATCCAACAGCCGGTCGCGGCCGTCGCCGATCTGATTGTACTGCCCGCGCCCTCTTTCGTTGTCCTGCCACGGCGACACGTGCAGGCACACAACCGCGTCTTGCTCTGCGGCCGTGGCGGCTTGCAATTCTTGCTCGATCCAATCGAGCTGATCGCCGCCGATGCCGGTGTGATTACCCGTCGCATCGACGATCATAAATCGAAAGCCCGTGTGTTCGACCGAGAACTTCGAACTCTTGTGAAAGTACTTTTCGTACAGAGCCGGCGCGTCGTGGTTGCCGCGGACAAAGTAAACCGGATTCTTCAATTTGGCGGCCGACGCGGCCACATCGCGATAAGCCGTCTCGTTGTCGTTGTCGTGAACCATGTCGCCCAAGACGATGGTCAGCTCCGCGCCGCTGTCGTTGATTTGTCGTACGGCCCACTCGAAACGGACCTGGTCGCTGTCGTAGCCCGCGAATCCATACTGCGGATCGCCGACGGCGGCAAAACGAAACACCAGATCGTGTTTGGGCCGCGGCAGCAGCGGCGGGCGTTGCAAATCCGACGGGGGCTCGCGCATGACCACAACGTCGTCAATCACGCCGGGCGAATCTGCCGTGCCGTTGATTCCAAAAAACAGCTTCCGCACCGGTCCGCCGTCGCACAGCGGCAAGTCGTCGGCCAGCCTCCGATCGTCCACCCACACGGCGTAGCTGCGCGCGTCGAGGTCCAATCGCATCGTCAACCTATACCAGCCATCGTCGCTCGGCGGTGCGAGGCTGTACAGCCGCCAATACGAAACGTGCCACGACGCGTGCCAACGGACTTGCGGCGCGTCGTTTTCGTTCTCCGGCTTAACCGGCGCAGCGGCAATCCGCGCGACCACGGAACGCTCGCCGCGCGCGTCGAAATAAAAACCATCGTCCCAGTTTTGTGAAGTGCGGACGCGGCACTGCAGCCAAACGACACCTTTCTCCAACGGTGCGGGCAGATGAACGTGCAGTCCCCAATTGTCGGTGCGGAACGAACCGTTGTGCGCCACCGTCAGACCGCGGCTTCCTCGCGCGCCGGCTTTCTCCGCGACGACGGTTCGCGGCGGTTCTCCCGAAAATCCCGGAAACGCCGACCAATTCGGCTGTTCGCCGATCGCCGCGCCCGCCGGCAGCGAATCAAAATCTTGGCTCCACAGCGGCGCGGCGTTTCCCGGCTGAGCAATTGCGAAAACGAGGCAACCAAAAACGATCCACGTCAACGCCATCAAACGACAAACGCTCGCAGCACGCATGAGACCACCTTTCTGATATTGCAAACCGAATTTGAAAGTTTTACGCCCACGGTGCGCTGGGGTGTACGGGGTCAGACTTTGTTTTTTGTTTTATCTGATAGTTGCCGTTCGATTTTGTCGACATCTTTCCGCAATCGGGAGTTCTTTTCGAGGTCTCGATCGATCCGGCGGGTGAGATTACTGACACTCTCCGGACGTCCCAAGCCCAAGGGTGTGCTCAATTCTCTCAACGTGGCTGAAGTCGTCCGGCGAGCCAGCCACGCTGCCACGGCACGCGCGATGTGCCCATTCCCTCGACTGCTGAAGATGGCTGGCTCGACCGAGAACAACTCCCAGCCACCGCGAACAACCGTATCCTCCAGATCATTCAGGATTCTCTCCCGGTCGTGGTCGTTGAGGAAGATCGCTTGCCGCGCGACATGACATGATAAATCGCTCCTTCGCATTCGATGCGCAACGGTCGAGCCATGGGATCAGTCTAACGGCTTGCCTTGCCGTGTCAACAAAACACAAGGTCTGACCCCAATCCCAATCCAAGCCGGGCAAAGCAAGACGAGCGGTGTGTCTTTGCAGTTGATGTTCATTGCGACAGCGCCGCCACGGGAAGAGCCGACGATCACGTCGGGCTTGTGCTGATCGTATTCGGCTTGGGCGGTGCGGACGGCGGCATCGAAGTCGTTGTCATCGAGGGCGGGATTGATGACCTTGTGGCCGTGATCTTTGAGGAAAGTCGATTTGACGCCGCCCGGTACGCTGGTCCAGCCGTGGAGGAACAGGATCTTCACTTTGCACCACGTTCACGCAACAGTTTTTGGAGACCTTTCCGGTCGTACTCAACTTCTGTTCCGTCTGCCAGTTTCACCTTGAAACGTGCAGCCCCAAGAAGTGCTTGCGCTAGTGAGTCGTGCGGCTCGGTGGGATTTTCGTCACTGTCGGCAGAAAACAGGTTTGCGGTCAGTCGTTCGATCAACTCCAGCGGAATCTCCTCTCCCTTCTCTTCTTTCCACTCGAATGCCATTTCGACAAACCAGCTTGCTCGATCAATATCTAGCTCCATCTTCTTTAGGCGGAACTCTTCATTCGCATGTCTCTGAAACCATTGGTTGTTCCAGCGAATAAAGAAGAAAGCCGTTGAGACAAAGAGCAGTGTAAACGCAACCTGCTTGATGGCGGAAACGACAAAATGCGTCGTGTCTTGGGCAATGATCGACTGGAACAGAAAGTACGCCGCAGCGCTTCCGAAAAGTAGCAGCAGCAAGATTGTGAAACCATAAACATGCCATCGAAGGCGAGTCGTGCCACGAGTAACGTTGAACGTGTCGCTCCAACTCTGGAACTTCTCCTTGATCTCTTTGTAATGCTGCCGACGAGCATGTTTCGCAGCACGGTCATCAAGTTCTTTACGCAATCGGTCAAGTTCTTCCGTCCTCTGATCGAGTTGCTGCTGTCGCTGCTGCTGTGCCTGTTCAAGCTCCTGCTGTTTGTTCTCAAACTTGTGCTCTAGCGATTCCTCCTTCTCCTGAAACTCTTTATCCCGGTCATGGCGAGCTCTTTCAACGTCAGTCAGCAGCGTTGCGACCAGCTTCTCAAGTTTGGCGAGAGCCACTTCCCGCGCTTCGAAATGCCGCTGTGCTTCCGGGCCAAGAAGATTGCTCAGATTGCTGAGTGAAGTGGCTCCGAGATGTGTTTGAGCAGCAGCGCACACCTTTGCGAACTGGACACCATCCTTTTGCTGTCCGGGACTGACCGTCACCCTATCGAAAAGTGATTTGTCATCGGGCTGACGTTCGATACGGATTGTCTGGTTGTTGCCGAAGTAGTACACGATGTTTGGAAAGGCTCTTACATTCTGTGCCAACACTTCCTGTAATCCAGCGTGACCGGCGAGTTCATTAGCCGGTATCTGTAAGCTGTCACCGAAATGTGCTTTTTCGTAAGGCAATTTCGACTCGGACCTCATCGCCTCGAATGCGTCGAAGTATCCTTTGTCTGTGGCCGGGGCAACGCTGAACGTATTGGGATTCATCGCAAATAGCTCGCTTCAAAATAGATTCTTCTGCCCGGTGAATTCGTCCTTGTTTCGGTAGATCCGCTTATCGCCTTCCCGCAGGTAGATCAGCTTGAGGCGTTGAAGGCGTGTGGTCAGGTTGGAAATGTTGACCTGAGCAAGTTCAGCGATTCGGTACAGCGTGGACCACTCCGTGAAGTCTGACCGTTCGGCTGCTTCGTGCATCAACCATTTCGGCATCAGTAGCGCCGACTGGTATCGATCAACGGCGCTTTTGACTTCCGGCGTGTCCTGACCTTCAGTCAGTTGCTTGTACAGTTTGTACGCACGTTCGTCCGTGGCGGCACGAGTCAGAAGCACTTCAATGGTGCGGTCGGACGTTGAAGCGTGACGATTGACGATACTGGCCTCGACGTTGAATCCGGGAAGCTTGGGATGATTCAACTTCGACCGATCAATGTCTATGTCCCAGTGACCGGCCTCGTGACCAATCGTGCTGCGGAGCAGGCCCGGTTTTTCATCGAACAGACCTTTGTGCGTCTCGTTGAGCAGAATCTTGCGGTTGGCGGCGTCGAGGCCACCAAGGATTTGCTCGCCGGGCTGTTCTTCGATTACGTCCCAATCGAAGTCGAGGCCCAAGATCTGTTCGACGATCTCTTCAATCGGGACTGGTAGCTGGACAGTGATGCCATGCTTTGATTCGTATTCCCGAATCCGCTGGGCAGTCACGTCTTCGATGACTTCATTTCGCAAGAATCGAAGATGGCTCTTTGTCATCCGTTGTCTAGTTTCTCCAGCAAGTCGTCCAGCTTATCATCATCGAGGTCGGCGAACTTCCGAAAGGCATCCGGTCGTTCCATAACACGCTTTCTAATTTGTTCGGGAATCTTCTGCGCCAGCAGCAGAAGCTCGTCCACGTCCGCATCCAATACCGACGCCAGCCTTTGGATCAGTTCTTCGCTCGGGTAATCGCCGAAGTCGAGCTTCTCGTTCTCGATCTTCGAGATGTACGTGAACGAGACCTCGACGAGTTCGCCGAGTCCACGCTGGCCTAAGTTCTTGGCCTTCCGCAATTCACGTATTCGTTCGCCGAATCGGATCGTCATCGCCGGTAGCCATTACATAGTTGTGTATCCACTTCCAAAACTGTACGATACTTGCTGTAAACAGTCAACGGTTACTGCGGGCTCGGATGGAGCCGGAAATGGCAAGAAGGAAATCATCGATAAAGGCACCCGTCAAAGGGAAGCAGACTGCGCTCGTAGTTGGGGTCAGTAAGTATCCAAACCCCGCCGACCATCTGCCGGGAGTCGCCACTGACGTGCGGGAGATGGCGAAAGTGCTATCATCGAAGGACGGCACGTTCGCCTCCTCTGGCGTGACCGTCTTGACCGACAAGCAGGCAACGAAATCCAACATAAAGTCGGCACTTCGCCAGACTTTCACGACGGCTGCAAGCGGCGAAACGGTGTTTGTGTACCTCGCTGGCCATGGCGACGTTGTTGGAGATGATTATTTCTTCATTTCTTTTGACACAGACGGCGCTCGATTGAACGAAACGGGTGTTTCTCTCAAGGAGATCAAGACACTTTTCGATCAAACGAAGGCACGCCGGGTTTTCCTGTGGCTCGACTTTTGCCACTCCGGGGGAATACTGGCTCGCAGGATCTCTTCCGATGCGAGGGCCATTGAACGAGCGATTGGCGTCGTCAGCGGTGAAGGCAGAATCATCGTCGCTGCCTGTACGTCATCGCAGCTTGCGTATGAAGATCCATCTATCGGACACGGTCTGTTTACGCATGCCTTGCTGAAGGGATTGAAGGGCGAGGCGAAATCGGCACGAGGTGAGGTTACAGCACTGTCGCTATATGACTACATAGACCACGAAGTCGGTAGCACAAGGCAGCAGCCGGTTTTCTTCGGAGAGATGACAGGCCGCATCGTGCTGATGCACTACGGAGATCGAACGATTGCATCTAAGACGACGAAGGCTCCGAAAAAGTCGCCAGCGACGAAGAAACCAATCGCTAAGAAGAAGGGCGATTGGGTCATGCTCGGCGACAACTTCTTCCAAGCAAGCACCATACGTCATCGATCAGAAGGCAAGATCGAACTTGCAATCAGCCCGTCTAATACAGAAGACGAAGCAGCATTGTCGTCCTTGCGTCCTTCTCAATATGGAGGACGCTCCGACTTGCCATTTTCCGTTAACAACGATGCTCACTCGGTTCGAGTCGAGCACGTTGAAACCGAAACAACGTCCGGTCACCAAGTGTGGAAGGTCACGCTGAAGATCTCAGACCAACAGTTTGGCAGCGGGTTCGGAACGGAGACGACTTATAACACGGCAGGCAAGACTTACTCACCAGCCGATATCGCCGAACTTCGAGTAAGGAGATTGTTGCTGAATGATCCAGCACCGACGCCCCGTCGCAGTCGAGGATTCGGTGATGAGATGTTGCTGGAAGGCATGATCGAAGGATCGGGTTCTCGCCATTCTGTGAAGGAATGCGTCATTCGGGGCATGTTCAATTCCTGTGGTCGGAACTCTGACTGGAAGGAGTTTGCTCGGCTTCGGTCGGTCTTCCTGCTGAAAGCGACCGGAACGGTCGAGCACATCCTCGAATTGAAGATCGGCGCAGTTCGGGGTGGCAAAGTCTCGATCTCGTTTCGGGGGCGAAGACCGCAGCGATACAGCAGCGTGGCTCCCGAAACGATTGAGGTAAAGGGATCGTGTTCACTCGACTGACTGAAATGAGAAAAGTTTCAATGGCCTATCAACAGCCCAGTCTGCTCAACGAGAAGGAGATTCCCTTCCATCGCATGGAGTCGTTCCATCGTGAGCGTGTACAAGACTTCGCCAGCGGCATGACGCCATTGAAGAAGAGTGACCATATCCTCGTCGTTCACATGATTCCCGAGTCTAGCGTGCTGACACGAAAGCGATTCGACGCCACGCAACTCAAGGAACATGGGAGTCGGGTCTATGCTCTTGGGGACCGGGGCGGCTATTCACGGTTCAACGTCGATGGCTTCATGAATTACGACGGCCATCAGAGCATCCGAGCGTATTCGCAATTGTACCGTGATGGCCGTTTGGAATCGGTGATGTCTGATGCTGCGTATCCGCTGGGGCAGAATGAAGAAAACGGGGTGCATGTCCTGCGGGACAGCATCGTTGAAAAGGCGCTGTCCTCGTTGGTGCCAAACTATCTGGCTTTTTGCAAGGCAGTTGACCTTCAAACGCCAATCTGGTTGTTTTCTGCACTCGTCGGTTGTGAAGGCGTTCGTATTTGCACGGATTGGGGTTTCCGAGATGTATCCGACCACGGCATAGACCGTTCTCCTTGCCATCTTCCCGAGATCGAGATCACGTCGCTCGATGCAGACTCAATGGCCCTGTTGCGACCGTGGTGTGACACACTCTGGCAAGCCTGTGGAATCGAGAGGTCGTACAACTTCGATGAAGACGGCAACTGGCGAGAACGACGGCGATAAAATCGATGACTCTGAAGACAACCATCCTTGAAACTCTGAGCCGTGATGATCTGAAACGCATCCTTGATGACCTTGGCATCGACGGTGTGGACCGTCGCAGCGTGGAGGGGATGCGTGCAAAATTGTCTCGGGCTCGGAGTGTGTCGGCGGCGGATTTGTTGGGGTATTTGCGTAAGGACGAGATCAAGGAAGTATGCGAGACTGTTGGTGTTTCAGGGACGGGGAAGATGCAGGACTTGATTGACCGGCTCGTGAGCAACGGCGTGCCGACAGAGAAGGCAACGACCAAGGGAAAGCAGATGACGAAGAGCGACACCGAAGAGAAGCCAACGAAGGATCCACCGGCGAAACCGTCGAACGGGAGTTCGTTGGATCTGCCTGCGCTGGAGCAGTGGTTGTGGGATGCTGCTTGTACGATCAGGGGGCCGATTGATGCGCCGAAGTACAAGAACTACATCCTGCCGTTGATCTTTCTCAAGCGGTTGTCGGACGTGTTCGATGACGAGGTGAAGCATCTGGCGGCTGAGTTTGGCGACCGGGAAACGGCGGCGAAGCTGGTCGAGCAAGATCACAAGCTGGTGCGGTTCTATATTCCGCCAATCGCTCGATGGGAAGTCATTGCCGAGAAGAAGTGGAATGAGCTTCGACAAGCCAAGGGCGAGAAGGACTGTGGCGTCGGCGAGCATCTGACGGATGCGGTTCGTGCGGTGGCTCGTGAGAATCCCCGCTTGTCCGGCGTCATTGACGTGACCGACTTCAATGCCACAACTGCTGGTCAACGGATCGTGGACGATGGGCGGGTTGGTGCGCTGGTCAATGTGCTGAGTGATGGCCGCTACCGGCTGGGTTTGGAAGAAGTCGAACCAGACATTCTCGGGCGGGCCTACGAGTACCTGCTCCGCATGTTTGCCGAGGGTCAGGGGAAGAGCGGCGGCGAGCAGTTCACGCCGACGCAGGTGGGCATCGTGATGGCCCGAATCCTTGATCCTCAGCCGGGCAACTCGGTTTACGATCCTTGTTGTGGTTCAGGTGGTCTGCTCATCAAGTGCCATCTGCGGTTGTTGGAAAAGAATGGGCAGAAATCCAATGGTCGCATCAAGCTGCCGAAGTCCGTTGCCCCGTTGAAACTCTTTGGACAAGAGATCGAGGGTTCGACGTATGCCATTGCTCGCATGAACGCCGTGCTGCATGACATGGAAGCCGAGATTCGTTTGGGCGACACCATGCACCGGCCTGCCTTCACGAATGACGACAGCAGTTTACGGACATTCGATTTGGTGACGGCCAATCCAATGTGGAACCAGAAGTTCCCTGCATCGACGTTCGAGAACGACAGCTACGAACGATTCAAACGAGGCATTCCACCGTCAGCAAGTGCCGATTGGGGCTGGGTGCAGCACATGCTGGCCAGCGTGGGGCCGAAGGGACGGCTGGCGATTGTGCTGGATACCGGAGCCGTCAGCCGAGGCAGCGGCAATTCCGGCTCGAACAAAGAGCGGGACGTGCGGAAGGCATTCGTCGAAGCTGATCTGATTGAAGCGGTGATCCTGTTCAAAGAGAACATGTTCTACAATACGACGGCACCGGGCATCGTGCTGGTCGTCAACCGCAAGAAGCGGCATCCCGGCGAGATGCTGTTCATCAACGCCAGCCGGTTGTTCTCGAAGGGCCGACCGAAGAACTTTCTGGAGCCGAGCCATATCGAGCAGATCGCCAGCCCGTATTTGGACTGGCAGGCCGTTGAAGGTCTGTCAGCGATCATCACCAACGCAGAGTCGGCGAAGAACGACTACAACCTATCTCCCAGCCGGTACATTTCCACAGGAGAGGAAGCCGAAGTATTGCCGCTGGACGAAGCGGTCGTGTTGCTGGCTGAGGCTGAGGAAGAGCGAGCCGAAGTCGATCAAAAGCTCGATGAGGTTTTGACAAAGCTGGGCTTCAAGGGGTGGCGCAATGGCTGATGCCTCTACGAGCAATGGTTTCGTTGAGACGGAGATCGGCTTGTTGCCGAGCGATTGGCAGGTTTGCAAACTTGGCGATTGCTGCACGCTCGCAACTGGCGGAACGCCGAGCAGAGCAGTCGCCGAGTATTGGAACGGCGGGATACCGTGGGTGAAGACTGGCGAGATCACCTATACAACGATCACAGAAACCGAGGAGTTCATTTCCCAGCAAGGATTGGATAACTCTGCTGCAAAGATTTATCCGACTGGGACGCTTTTGGTTGCCATGTACGGTCAAGGAGTCACACGAGGCAGAGCAGGTATTCTTGGCATCGATGCGGCGATCAACCAAGCGTGTGCTGCCATCACTGTCTCAGAGAAAATCCGAAGCGACTTCCTGTTCTACGCCCTCAAAGCCCACTACGAAAGAATCCGTGAACTTGGTCATGGAGCGAACCAACGCAACTTGAATATGCAGTTATTGCGTGGCGTTGAGGTGCCAGTGCCTCCCATCGAAGAGCAGCGAGCGATAGCAGGTGTGTTGCGGACGGTGCAGCGGGCGAAGGAGGCGACCGAGACGGTGATCGCCGCCGTGGGGCAACTCAAGCAGAGCCTCATGCGGCATCTCTTCACCTACGGCCCCGTCCCTTTCCAACAAGCCGATCACGTCGAGTTGCAGGAAACACGCTTTGGCGATGCGCCCGCAAATTGGGAAACCCAGCTACTCGACGACTGTTGTGTCGTACAGACAGGCGTGGCGAAGGGGCGCAAGTTTGGCGACGATGAAACGGTCGATCTTCCGTATCTTCGTGTCGCTAATGTCCAAGGTGGTTATCTCGATTTGAGTGAGATCAAGCAAATCACGATCAGGAAACGAGAGATTGACCGTTACTCGTTACAGGACGGAGACGTTGTTCTCACCGAAGGCGGCGACTTTGACAAGCTTGGACGAGGATTCATTTGGCGAAACGAGATACCCGGCTGCCTGCACCAAAATCACGTCTTTGCTGTTCGGGCTGACCGAAGAAGGCTGATGCCCGAATTCGTGGCCCATCAGACTCAGAGCGACTATGGGCGGGCGTACTTTCTCAGCGTTGCACACCGGACAACGAACCTTGCCTGCATCAACACGACGAAGCTCAAGGCATTTCCGATGCTGATCCCACCTTTGCCGGTTCAGCAGGAGATTACAGCAACACTCGAAGTCATCGATAGAAAACTCGCCGAAGAGGATAAGAAAGGTCAAGCGATGGCACGTCTGTTCGATTCCCTGCTCCACGACCTGATGACCGGACAGCGACGTGTTCACGAACTCGGTCTTGAGTTCACCGTAGAGGAGACAGCATGAATCAGCAGGAACTCTCCACACTGCTGACGGAACTGCGCTCCCATTCGCACGAGACCGAATGGATCGAGTTCAAACACAACCACGCTGACCCGCAAGAGATCGGTGAGTATTTGTCGGCGATTTCCAACTCGGCGGCTTTGCACCGCAAAGATGCCGCCTACATCGTCTGGGGAATCGAAGACGCAACGCACAATGTTGTGGGAACCACGTTCAAACCCCGACAGGCCAAGAAGGGAAATGAAGAGCTTGAGAACTGGCTGCTGCGTCTGCTGGCCCCACGGATCGATATGAAGATTCACGAGTTTCAGGAAAACGGCGTCGATGTCGTGATGTTTGAGACTCAACCGGCACATCGCACGCCTGTCGCTTTCAGCGGCACGGAGTTCATCCGAGTCGGAAGCATCAAGAAGAAACTGAAGGAGTACCCGGATAAAGAACGGGCACTGTGGGCGATCTTCTCCGAGACGCCATTTGAAAAAGGCATTGCGGCGAAGGCCGTCAGTTCCAATGACGTGCTGAGACTGATCGAATTCATCATTCCGGGACCGGCTGGGAATGGACCAGAAGAATTACGCCACCGTTTCCCGAATCATCCGTGACAGTCTCTTGTGCTGGCCATGTGCTGGATTTCGCTCGCACCGATCAGTTTCAAGTCGGACTGACGATGCACGGGACAGTGGAAGACCCGGCGTTCGTCCGGTTCGTGGAAAAGGTGTCGAAAGACACGACGATCATTTTCCACACGCATGATTGGATGCTGCTGGCAATGGCCGCCCGAGGCGACCGGTTCCCCAAAGGCGCGGAAAGCCGGGCGGCGAGACTGCTCGATCTGGGGCTGATCGAGAAGGTGAAGGGCCGCCGTTACATGCTGTCCCGCAAGTTCTACGAGTTCGTCGGCGAGAAACGCATAGAATGACGTATAGACGACCAGAAGGCGTTTCGTAACTAATTCTGTCAGAACAAGTTGCGGCTTTCAGTGGTCTATGCGCCGCATTTCAGATGACGTATAGATGGCGCAGAAACAACGCAAGAGCGAGCTTAAAACGAGCCCAAACACGTTTTTATGAATGGCTGCAAGTTGGTGAACAGCAATGAGTTGCAGTTTTTAGCTCACCCTGAGTTGAGCCTAAACAACGCAAAATGCGCTTTAAGTGGCGCACACGGCGGACCATGACCATCGGCGGCGAACGTAGTGCTGTTCAGAATCCCTTCCTGCGATACGCGCAGGAAGCAGGCTGGACGTACCTCTCGCCCGACGACGCTCTTGCCAAGCGTCGTGGTCTCACCAGCCCCGTTCTCGACTCTGTGCTGATCGATCAGCTACAGTCCCTCAATCCCGGCATTGTCGGTACTGAACAGGCCGAAGAACTTCGAGATCAGATTGTCCGAGTGCGGCCAACCATCGAAGGGAATTTCGATGCTTGGGAGTTTCTCAAGGGACTGAAAACGGTCTTCGTCGAAGCGGAGAATCGAGAGCGAAACGTCCGCTTGTTTCACCCGACCGACCTGAGCAGGAATCAATTTCACGTCACCGACGAGTACACATTCTCCAACGGAACGCCGCCCGATGTTCGCATGGACATGATGCTGTTCATCAACGGCTTCCCCGTGATCGTGGGCGAAGCCAAGTCAGCTAAGAAGCGGGACGGCATCGCACTCGCCTTCGACGATATCCGCTATTACCACAAGGAAGGTGCGGAACTGCTGGCCATCATGCAGTTGCACTGCCTGACCCATCTGGTGCATTTCTACTATGGGGCGACGTGGAATCTGACTCGCAAGGGATTGTTCAACTGGCGGGACGAACAGGCCGGTGATTACGAGTCTCTTGTCAAGACGTTTGTTGACCCGGCCCGAGTCTTGAAGGTCGTCAATGACTTCATTCTCTTCACTCGCAAGGACGGTGATCTCGAAAAGAGCGTGCTGCGTCCTCACCAGATGCGAGCGGTTGAGAAGAGCGTCGAGCGGGCGAAGGAACCTGAGAAACGCCGTGGGCTGATCTGGCACACTCAAGGGTCGGGTAAGACGTTCACGATGATTACGACGGCCACCCGGCTGATCGAAGACCCGGCCTTCAGTAATCCGACTGTCGTGATGCTGGTGGATCGCAACGAACTGGAGTCGCAGCTATTCAGCAACCTCGCCGCCACGCTATCCGGTGATGTATCGCCGCAGAAGAGGGCTGGTTACACAGAGTTTGGACCGTACTGCATCGCCGACAGCAAGAAGGGGTTGAAAAGCCTGCTGGCTGCGGATCGTCGTGGACTGATCGTGTCGATGATCCACAAGTTCGACGATATCCCCGCCAACATTTGCACTCGTGACAACGTGTTCGTGCTGGTCGATGAAGCCCATCGAAGCACCGGTGGCGATCTCGGTAACTACCTGATGGGTGCGTTGCCCAACGCAACCTATCTCGGCTTTACCGGCACACCAATTGACCAGACGGCCTACGGCAAAGGGACGTTCAAGGTTTTCGGTTCCGACGACGAGAAAGGATATCTCGACAAATACTCGATCAAGGAATCGGTGCAGGATGGCACGACCGTTCCACTGCACTACCAGCTTGCTCCGAACGATCTGCTTGTGGATCGGGAGACGCTGGAGAAAGAGTTCCTCGAACTGGCGGATGCCGAGGGCGTTAGCGACATCGAGGAATTGAACAAGGTGCTGGACCGAGCGGTGACGCTGAAGAACATGCTCAAGAACGACGAGCGTGTGGATAAGCTCGCCAAGTTCGTCGCCGAGCATTACTTGAGCACCATCGAACCGATGGGCTACAAGGCGTTTCTGGTCGCCGTGGATCGGGAAGGCTGCGCCATGCTCAAGGACGCCATCGACAAGTACCTGCCGCCCGAATACTCCGAAGTCGTCATGAGTTCGGCGGGCAAGAAGGATTCAGAGAAGCTCCGCAAGTACCAGCTTTCCGAAGACGACGAGAAGGCCATCCGTAAACGGTTCCGCAAGCCGGATGAGCAACCCAAGATTTTGATTGTCACCGAGAAGCTGCTCACCGGGTTCGATGCTCCGGTGCTGTACTGCATGTATCTTGACAAGCCGATGCGAGACCATGTGCTATTGCAGGCCATCGCTCGTGTGAACCGTCCCTACGAAGATGGTGACGGTCGCCGCAAGCCGTGTGGTTTCGTTCTCGATTTCGTCGGGATCTTCGAGAAGCTCGAAAAGGCGTTGGCGTTCGACTCGAAGGATGTGGAAGGGGTCATCGAGGGGATCGATGTCCTGAAGAGGCGATTCGAGCAACAGATGGCAGTCGGTCGTCAGCAATACCTGACGCTGACCAAGGGACACAAAGGCGACAAGGCAGTCGAAGCCTTGCTCGAACACTTCCGAGACAAGGAGCCACGAGAGGATTTCTACAGCTATTTCCGAGAACTTGAAGAACTCCACGAGATCATCTCGCCCGATCAGTTCATGCGTCCGTTTATCGATGACTTCACCGAACTGGCGTCGATGTACGAACTTGTGCGAGGCTGCTATGACCGTGGCATCAGCGTGGACAAGGAGTTCATGCGGAAGACGGCAATGCTGGTTCGGCAGCGCACATCGACAGACATGATTCGTGAACCTTTGGAAACGTACAAGCTGACATCGCAATCGCTGGAGGCTATCGCTGCTGGTAACGAGCCCGACACGGTAAAGGTCTTCAATCTGCTCAAAGCCATCGACCAATTGACCCGAGAAGAAGCTGCCAAGGAACCATACCTGCTAAGCATCGGCGAGAAGGCCGAACAGATCGCCGCCGCCTTCGAGGACCGTCAGCAAAATACGAAGGACACGCTCTCGGAACTGGAGAAGTTGATCGCCGAATTTCTCAAAGCTCGTAAGGACCGAGAAGCGACCGAACTGTCCGCAGAGTCATTCGCCGTCTACTGGTTACTCAACCAACAAGGTGTTGAAAAGGCCGACGAAGTGGCCAAGGCCGCAGCGGAAGCCTTCGAGCAGAACCCGCACTGGCAATCCAGCAGCCATCAGGAACAGGAAGTCCGCAAGTCGTTCTACAAGGCTCTGATCAGCGCCGGTGTCGATGGCGTCGTCGAGATTGCCCAGAACATCCTCAAGATGTTAAAGGGAGCGGGCAAATGACAAAGAGCAAGACGAACACGAACGGCGCACTGACGAAAGAGAGCTTCAAGGCCGAAGTCGAGCAATGGGGTGAAGAGATCGGAGTCGAGATTAGCGAAGTCCACGTTCGTCAAATGAAACGCAAGTGGGGTAGTTGTTCGACGAGCGGGCGACTGACGTTTGATACCGAATTGCTCGAAAAGCCTGACGACTTCCGCAAAGAGGTCATCGTCCACGAGGTTCTGCACTTGAAGGTGCCGAACCACGGCAAAGTGTTTCGAGCTTTGCTCAAGGCGTATTTGGGGAAGACGACGATTGCAACGAGGCGTGTCACAAACTGAATGGCTGGGTCGAGGTCGTGTGAACGATGATTATTCTGGCTGCACAGCGCGGAGTATGCCGCAGCGGTTGACGAAGTGATGCAACTTGGCCGCGTTAACAACTCGACGCGCACCGCCGATCAAACAGAGATCGCCTTGCTTTGGGCAGACGGCGGCGGCACGTTCACGCCGCCTGGGCATTGGAATCAGATCGCCGCGGACGTGGCACTGGCGCGAGGCAACACGCTGGCCGAGAATGCTCGCCTGTTCGCGCTGCTGAACATTGCGGAAGCCGACGCCGGCATCGCGGCTTGGGACGCCAAGTACGCCTTCGACTTGTGGCGGCCCATCGACGCGATCCGTCGTGGCGATATCGACGGACACAAGGCCACGGGAGTCGATCCAATCGCGCAACGCCCGCTCGCCGATCAAGAGAAGTAAAACGGAAGAGCTTTCAAGCCTCGATCTTATCAAGCCGGAGTCGGGACGGGAACTTTTTCTCGGTTAGATTTTTGACTTCGAATTAGAATCGACCTAAATATTTTTGTCAGCCGAAGCACGCTTCTCTCCGATCGGCATCCGCTGACTCTTAGAGGCTGTCCGGAAACTGCGACTCGCTGTGTACGACGGCCCTACGAGGCCGTCGAATGGTCGCGGTTTCGGTGATCGACGGGCTCGGAGGCCCGTCGTACGTCGTTATCCGGACTGACTCTTACACACGGGGCGTATCACGAATTCGGCCTCCGGCAATGGACGCGTGGTATCCGACAACGACGGGGTGGTCAGTTGTCGGA
>JBBDHZ010000211.1:0-2537 GCA_040880645.1 Minisyncoccota bacterium | reverse complement strand
AAAGCGTCAGCCCGCTCCTTCGGCAGGGCTGATGAAAACGGAGCCGACGGCGCTAGCCCGGATATTGCATGCGTTGATTATTGACGCTGCTGGAGGGGGTGGTTAGCGGTGGGAAACGTCGCAGAGCCTTTGTTTTGGACGACATCGGCAGGCACGGCGCAAAACGCCCCCTTTCTCCCGTGCGTTTAAAATCGTTTGGGAGGCACTGACGATCGCTGCGATGGGTACTGCTAATCGCTGCGACAAAGCCGGAGCAAGACGGCATTGAAGACTGCGGCGGAAGGACAATGGCTCGAGAGATGAAACGCCACGCGACGGCACGTTACACGCACACGTGCGGCTATCTTGAACAGGCGTAAGCGGATCGTGTCGATTCGCCAGCGAGCCTGTTTGGTCCCCCGAAGCCCCAGCCGGCGAAGTCCGTCGACCAGCACGTAGGCAAATGACGAAAGCATCATCCGAAACTGGTTGGCGACGAACCGACTGCAGCTGGTCCGATCGGCGAACAGACATAGCTGCTGCTCCTTGATCCGATTCTCCATCTCACCTCGCATGCAGTACATCGACTCGTAGAAATCTCGGTCACCAAAAAGGGTCAGGAGCCAAATTGGCAAGCAGGGCAAGTCGAAAACTTGCCTATCTCTCCAGATCGGCTCCTGACCCCTTTTCCTTTCGGCTCCAATGCCTTGCTTGGCATCTCCTGGCTCACTTCGTCTCACGTTTCTTGCTAAACAGCCAGTCCCACACGTCCGCGGTCTTGTCACATTTGTCTGATGCATACTTCGTCACGCCGCCCTCCACCGGGCCATCACTGGAATACTTAAACGCGGCCTCACCCACGTTGTGTCCCCTGTTCGCCATCTCAGTGAATTTCAGATTATGCCCGAGCTGTTTCATCCGCTCGAAGGTGGCGTTCCCCATGCTGACCTGTATTTCCTTGTCCTTTGCCCCCTGGAATGCCCACATCGGCAAGTCCTTTATTTGGGTTACGTCGACCCACGGCCCTATCCAGCCGGCCGAGGCGATCGCTGCGGCGAAACGGTCTGGCTCTTGGGTCACCGCCGTCCATGTGCCGAATCCGCCCATCGAGTGGCCCAATACATAAACCTGATCCGTGTCGATCGGAAACTCCTCCGCCATCGCATCAAGCAGCTTGAACACGCGATCGAGGTTGGCACCTTTGGGATTCTGCATGTGGCTGAGCCGAGGAGCGATGACCTCTTGCCAGTCCGTGGGCATCTTCGCGATCTTCTCATCCGTAAAATCCACCGCCAAGTCCGGCGTCCGCCACGGGCCGATTGACTGCGGCACCACCACGAAGCAAGGGTGCTTGCGCCGCAAATCTTTCTGCGCCAGCACCGTGTTCCATTCTCTCAGATTGCGGACGTTGTCGTTGCCGGTTCCGCCCGCACCGTGCAGCGAGAGGATCAGCGGATACTTCTTGTCGGGATTCTTCGCCAGATCGATCGGCTTGAGCAGCCGGTATTTCACACCCTTGAACTCGCGAGTCTCATAAAGTTCAAGCACCGCACGCCGTCCAACTTTGTTTCGCGCTCGCTCCCTTCCCCGTCCGTTTGCTGGTTCCGCCGGAGTTCCGGGTGCGCTGCCTTGTAAGTCTTCGCCTCATCAAGAGTCAGCTTACCGTCCTTGTTTGCATCAGCAGCGGGGAAGCGGCGCAACAGGCTTTCGATCTTCTGCTGTTGATCGGTCGCCTGTGCGTGCGACGACGACGCGATCCCAAAGCAAAGAACTATCGCCACCACGCACGGCAGCGACTGAAGGTACGACCAACCAATGGGAAGTTTCTTTCCAGCGGGCACCGGCATGCGTCCGCTGAAACCAAACGGAAAACCGACGTCACTAATAGCTGTTGTCTTTGTTATCCTTTTCTTCATAGTAGATTCCTTCGGTTGATTGGAGGTTGCTTTTCAGTCGCTGCGTGGTCGGATGACCGTTTTAAAATGGGACTTCACTTTTTAGCCAGCCGAGATCAACAAGGAATGCGTCGGCTTCCGCAAGGGTCTTGGAGTAATCCTTCCCGCGATTGAAAAAGCCGTGGCCCGCACCTTCGTAGCCGACCAGTTTGCAAGGCCTTTCCGCCTTCTTCATCACACTCTCAAACGCGACGACGGAAGTGTAAGGAACCGTGGTGTCCTTCTTGCCATGAAGTATCAAGGTCGGCGGCGTGTGCGGGCCGACGTGATGGTCCGGTGATCCCGAATTCCAACCACCACCGAAGAAAAACACAATCGCTGGCTTCCGCACCTTTGGATCCGACTCCCCGAAGATCCAGAGCTTCAGTTCGGTGGAGTCGATCTTTCGGTAGGTCTCGACGCGAGCGTCCTTAAATGTAGGTGGATAGGAAGACTGTGCGAACAGCGGGCCAGAGATGCAGAGTACGCATAGAGCGGAGACGAGAATGGTCAGAATTCGATTCATGGGCTGGGAGTCCAGGTCGCTGTGATTAGACTTTGTCGGGTACTTAGCTGGACAGCGCCACTTTTCGCTTTTTGAGTGATGTTTCACGATGATTTTGG
>JBBDHZ010000210.1:0-2579 GCA_040880645.1 Minisyncoccota bacterium | reverse complement strand
TAAACCGTGGCTATCGCCAAAACGGCTAATCCAAAGTGGCGCTGTCCAGCTAGCCTAAGGTGTAAATATGGATCAACATTTGGTGGCGCCAGCGACTCTGATCTGGGTGGCAATCTCATTCAGTGGTCTGGCAGTTGGTTGGCTGGCGTGGCAGGTGATGCGCGCGGTCTCTATCGGATCCCGTACCGGCGGACATGGTCGCTACGAAGAGGAGCGACGCGAACGCATGCGTGCGACCAGTCGAGTGTACCGGTGGTTCGAACCAGCCATCGATCGTTTGGCAAAGCAGTCCAGGAGTCCATCTGCACAACCGGGAGGGCGGTTTCAATCCGCGTTGCGAAGTTCGAGTGACTATCGTGGCTGGCATCCTGCAGAGTTCATTGCGATGAAGTCGATCGAAGGTGCGCTAGTCAGCCTGTTGGTAATGGTGGTCATTTGGGCGGCTGGTTTCGTGTGGACGGCCGCGCTGTTGGCCGTCGGAATGGCTTGTGGGTACCCACTGCTGGCTCGGCATTCCCTGCTCACCGCCTGGCAGCGGCGCGTCGTGCAACAGAGGCGGAAACTTCCATTTGTGGTCGATCAAATCGCATTGATGATGCAAGTCGGAGCTGCCTTCGACGACGGCATGCGATCGGTTGTTATGGACAATCCCCATGATCCCCTGAGCGAAGAGCTGGCCATTGTGTTGGCGGACTGTCAAGTCGGACGCACCAGACGGAACGCCTTGCATGAGCTTCGCGAACGCGTTCCGGACCCAGATCTGGCCGATTTTGTTTTCGCCGTGACGAAAGGCGAAGAGTTAGGAACGCCTCTGACAACCATCCTATCCGATCAAGCCGAACAGATGCGTGGCAAACGGGCGCAGTGGGGAGAGAAGACGGCCGCTGAAGCCGAAGTGAATATCGTCTTCCCAGGAATTCTAGTCATGGTCGCTTGCCTGATCGTCGTTGTTGCTCCGATCATTTTGCCGGCGATCTTCAACGTTCTTGAAAACTAAGCAGAGATACAATGGCCGCCCGTATTTGCATCCATTCTGGTATCGCATCCGGCACAACGTTTTGGATCGAGCGTCCCGTGGTTCGTATTGGCAGTGACCCCTCGTCGGATCTGTGCATACCAAGCTCGGACGTCTCATCTCACGCCTTGACGGTCGAATATCGAGAGGGGCAATATCGAGTCCACAATCGAAGTCAGTCGGATCTATTTGTAGGCGGTCGGGTGATCGAGCCACATGCTAGTCGCCACTGGCGAGAGTCCGACTTATTGGAATTGCCTGATGGCGTTCAGCTGGCCTTGGAGTTGGAGGGTGACGGCGCTCCCGCCTCCAAACCATTGCATGGCCTCAACGGCTCGGAAGCTGGCTACGCACACCAGGCCGCGGAAACTGCGACGCCTCACGCCTCACCGTCCCAGCACGAAGCGTCTCCGGGCGCATCGCAGGAAGCACAGGGCGAGTCATCCCCGCGGAAAGCCAAGAGGGGAGTATTTGGCCCGATACTCATTACCTGCTTGTGCCTGGCCGGTTGCGTCTTGCTCATTCTGCGGGAGCGGGGCAAGAGCCATTCGGACCACCACCACGCTGGCAAACTGAACTTTGCCGGTGTCATTCGCCTGGCGCAAGCTCCGAATTCGGGTGTAGCGGATGGCGTTGTGCATCACTTGCAGTGGGCGGAAGCGGCGGTGCTGCGTGGTGACCGCGAGTCAGCTCGCCGCCGCTACAGGAGAGCCCGGGACCGTCTGCTCGCCGATTCCCCGCAACTCGCGAGCGCAGTGCTGCCTACGAGCCCGACGACCAAGGTTGTAGGTGCCCCTTCGGCGCACACCCACCAACGGATTGCCGAATTTGTGGAACAGCGATTAGGGCAGCTAGAAAGCTCACGATTTCGCTAGCCCAGGCGTTCGGCCAGCGTCCTGGTTCAGCGGAAACTGGAATCGACGGATGGATGAATCGTGTGACACCGCCACCTTTCGACGTTTCACTTGGCACGCCGCTCGAGGTGGGCCTCGCCAGAGCTCTATCCTCCGTCCGAGCGGTTCCGGTTTCGCTGCGCAGCCCGCCAAAGCAAGCGACTCGTTCTGGCTTTTGCTGTCGGCGGCGAGCCGGGGCTCTTCAAGGGCAATTGGGGTCGGCAATTGGGGTCAGTGCATTTTCGACTCGTCGGCAACCGAATTACCCAGACACTAAAGACAAAGAAACGATCGCTGTTGGGACTGGATGGCTTGCGTCTACAGGCCCTCCAACAATTTCCCTTCCACTTCCGCATCAACCGTTGTCGGCTCATGACGGAGCCTTGCAAAACTGAATTCGGCGACCAACTCTTTCGCCGCCACTTTCTCCCAGCGGTCGATCAGTCCGGCGGACCATGCTGCCCAGCCGATGAGTTGTTCAGGAGGAACTCCCGCTTCGCGAAAAAAATCGATCCTCGTGTCGCCGTGTCGCTTCGCCAGTCGACGTCCGTCCGGGCCGCAAACCAGAGGGACATGCGCATATTGAGGAGGCGTCCCTCCTAACGCTTCGATCAGATCGAGTTGGCGAAACGTGCTCGCGATTAAATCGTCGCCGCGAACCACTTGGTTGA
>JBBDHZ010000209.1:0-15999 GCA_040880645.1 Minisyncoccota bacterium | reverse complement strand
ACGGATCTGTGCGGGGGGCCGCCGGCAACGGCGGTTCCTACCGCGATCCCCGGCGCAGCCGAACCCCGTTTCGGACTATGGTTCATCAAAGCCTACATTCCGGTTCCAGAGGACGTGGCGTAGATGCATCCTGCCGGTCCGACGAGTATCATCCTCGCGACCCCAGAGTCCGCTTTTCCGGCCATTCCTTTAACTCCCCGAACTGCCCAGACTGAAAATGTCCGACCGTCCATCGACCCGATGCGCTTCGCCACGGGCCTGTTCAGGACTCATGTACGCAGGTGTTTCAGCGTACTTCGCCCCTTTCCGAAGTTTTCTTCTCGCAGTGCGAGGCCGAAATCAACAACGTATGGGGCTAGTGATGCCAGTAGCCTACAGATCACGCTGGTAAAACAGGAACGTGGTGCAGACAAGTGCGGCTAGAGTTGGAAGTCCGTATCCCATCACGACTCGTACCAACGAAAAATCTTCGTAATCGCCCTGGTTATAAAATTCGGGATCTTTCTTGACCGTTGCGGGACTGCCACCGGTCAATGCACTGAAGAAGTCGGCTGCGGCTTGCATGTCTTCGCTGCCAGGCAGATTCACCGCAGCGACCGTTTCGTCCATGTGCCAAGGCGTCCTGAGCAACGTCGGCAGCGATTGGTTTAAGCTGATCGGCGAGAATTCCTCTAATGAAAAAGTGTGAAGAACGAGATTGACCGGCATCCAAATCAAAATCAAAGCTGCCACTGCAAACATCGAACTGCGAAACGCAGTGCCAGCGAAAAACCCAATTGAAACTAGAAACGTGATCACTATTGCGACAACGGCTAGTGATGCGACGACACCGTAGAATGTCACTGGATCGTCTGCGGAAGCGGGACGGTCGGCCAACGAGACGATCAAGACCGCTGGCACGATGACCACGAACAAGACCGCGAGTGCCGCGGTGACTCGTGCTGCCCACGATGCCAGCAAGTATTCCAGTCGCGTGACCGGTCGGCTGAGGATTCCGTCGGAAAGTGCTTCCAGTCGTGAACCGGTGACCGGATTGAGGCCCAGCAGCAGCACGACCAGGAACCACGGAAAGACGAGGTAGGGGAACAACAGCATGGCCACCAACGGTGCCGTGGGTGTCGTCGCCCAGTTCGTCGTGACGATCAAAAACGTTACCAGCATCGTCGCGATCAACCACGCACGGATCAACCAGCTTTTCCATAAGCCGCTGAGCTCATACGTGTAGATCGCTTGCAGCGGCATGCTCTTGGAGGGGAGATTGGAGATCAAACCGCCGAAATCCATGGTCACTATCTTGTTGTAAGAGTTGAAGGTATGCGAATTCGGTTTCGTTTTGTGTCGACCGGATTCCATGAAGAGTCAGGTTGCTTTCGTCGACCAGTCGCAGCACTTCCGCGATCACTCCAGCGCGGCTGCGACCCTCGGCGACTTTCACCAGCACGGTGTTCCGTTCGTGAGGCACGATTTCAATGCCATGTTCCTGCGACGCACGCTCGGCCAGTTGCCGTCGGTCTTCGCCATCACCGTCAAGCTCCAGGCAAATGTCGTCTCGTCGCAGCCGCTGTTTCATCTCATGCATCGAGCCACTGAAAATCATGCGGCCTTCGTGCATCACGCCGACGTGGTCGCACGTTTGGTCGATGTCGCTGAGGATATGAGTCGCGACCATGACGGTTCGAGACTTGGCCAGATCACGGATCAGGTCCAAGGCGAAACGCCGGGCGGCAGGATCAAGCCCCGCGGTGGGTTCATCCCAAATCAGCAATGGCGGATCGGCCAAGAGTGACGCGGCGATCCCCAATCGCGTGCGCATCCCGGTCGAAAAGGTTTGGATGCGACGGTCGGTGGCACTGAGCAATCCAACGGCTCGCAACAGCGATGTCAAACGAGGTTTGCGAATTTGCCGAGGAATCCGACACAGCTTTCCAAGCAACTCAAGATATTCGATGGGGCACAAGTGACCTGGCAGCACGGGATGAGTCGGCAGGTAGCCGATCAAACCGCGAACGTGCGTTGCGTTGGGACCGCAAGAATTACCAAAGACTTTCGCGAAACCTGCACTCGGTCGTTGCAAACCGAGTAGCACCCGCAGCGTCGTGGTCTTGCCCGCGCCGTTGGGGCCGAGCAAGCCATACACAGCGCCGGTGGGAACACTTAATGTCATGTCGTTGACCGCGATCACGCGCCCACCGTAGATCTTGGTGAGGTGCTCGGTTTGGATTGCCAGTTCCACGGCAGTACTTAGTTAGGAGATTGAAGACGGGGGCAACTACGGAGACAAGTAGCGGAACTCGCCAAGAGTTTCGATTTCGTCAGAATGGCCGTAATTCTTGGCGACTTCCGCTACCGAAAATCGCTAACGATTCTTGAGTATTGCTAAGCAAACAGCGACAGCGACTTGTATTGTTTGCCAAGAATGGGCGTCGGATCGGTGCCGAGCCAGTCTTTCAGGACCGATGCGTAAACTTGGCGAAAGTCGTACTCGTGTTTCAAATCGCCTTCTTGAAGATCAGTTAAGTTGGGACGCTTGCCGGTGATGCCCGCTTTGACACCGCCGCCGCATAGGAACATCGGTCCCGCCGCGCCGTGGTCCGTTCCCGCGCTCGCGTTTTCGGAAACGCGCCGGCCAAACTCGCTGAACGTCATCACACAGACCCGTTTTTCATGGTCGTGGTCGTCCAAATCGCGAACCAAAGCGCTGACCGCGTCACTCCATTGCCGAAGCAGGATGCTGTGCGTTTGAGCTTGTTGGGCGTGCGTGTCGAAACCGTCATGTTGGACGTAATAGATGCGTGTGGTCAGTCCCGCGTCAATCAATTGAGCCACCACGCGCAGCTTGTTGCCCAGGTCGGTTTCGGGGTACTTCACTTCGCTGCGATATCCCTGAGCCGCCTCTGTCACGCGCTGGCTCGCCGCGATCGCCGATGTCGTGCTTGATTGCAGAAAGTTCAACAGTTGATTGTCGCCGGCGGTGCTGGTTGGTTGGCGTTTTTCGAGCAACTTGCGAAGCGATTGCTTGTCGTTGCCTCGCAATTGAAACTCTGATAGTTCCTTAACGGTGGGGACACGGATGCTTGACGAAGCGACGGCGGCGGGCTGTTGCTCACGACCGAGATGCAGCGCCGGGACATCACCGCCAGCCGTCACGGGTTGTTGATCCAGAAAGCGACCGAGCCAACCGTCGGGGCGAGGTTCATCCTTGCGGCGGCACGTGTGCCAAATGTCCATCGACTCGAAGTGGGATCGGTTGGGTTGTTCGTAGCCGACACTGCGAACAGCGGCAAACTGGCCATCTTGCAACAGTTCGTGCATGCCGGTCATCGACGGATGAAATCCGTTGTCGTCATCGAACGTCAACACTTCGTCGCTCGGAATTGCCAGCTTCGGCCGCGCCGAACGATAATCATCGTCCGCGTACGGAACGATGGTGTTCAGTCCATCGTTGCCGCCCGACATCTGGACCACGACCAAGATTCGTTCATCCGAACCGCCGCTCCCTGATGCGGCTTGGGCAAAGCAACTCGGCAAGTTCGCGCCGACGCCGATGGCAGCAGCACCGCCGATGGAAGATCGAAGAAAGCGACGTCGGGATTGGTTCGTTGAAATTTGCATTGTTGAACTAATTGTGTAGTGGATCTTGCCAACGATCCTGTAGGTGATGGATCTTTGGCAAGATCCACTACGTTCGGGAGTCTGTGCTCAGCACAATTGGCATACGGGCAGGGAAGTGACGGCGTGCAGCAGCGAACGCATTCGGCGTTCTCTGTCGCCCGAATGAGACGCAGCGGTTTCGCGAAGCTGAGCCTTGGCCTCTTCGCTCAGTCGGACTGCGAGCAAACAGTGTTCAAAGTATTCGATGGCTTGATCGGTGGTTTCCACGTCTTGTCCCCGCAAATATTCCGAAAGGCTCTTGCCGTCAAAACGTGTCGAGTCGTTATCTAAAATGTCCGCCATCAAGTTCGCGCGGCCCAACAGCGTGGAAGAATTGATCCACGCTCGGCCTCCGTCCCAACCCTTGACATTGGGCGGATAGAACAAACCTTGCCCGATGCTCAGTAACCCGTCTGCGACCAGCCCGGCATTGGTGGTTGCTTTCAGGCTTCGTAACATTCCAATTACCAGCTCGACAGGTGACTTGATCTTCTGAGCGACCGACATCGACGAAAAGAAGACGTTGCTGCCAAGGATTCGCTGAACCACCGGAGCGACTTGCAAGTCACTCTCGCGGAACAAGTCAGCCAGCGGTTGCAACATCGCATCGCTCGGACTCGGTTCATCGCAAACGAAGAACCGAACGAGTTTGCGAGCCACAAACAACGGTGCTGCTGGCTGTTCCAGTACGATTCGCACACCGTCTTCGCCATCGAACGCGCCCGTTTGCCCCAGCACATTCTTTTCATCCGAATCGTGTTGGTAGCGATTCTTGCGGAACTTCTTGTTCTTGATTTCCCAACCCGTGAAGCAGCGTGCGAGTTCCAACACGTCCGCTTCGCTATAGTTGCCTTCACCGAGGCAAAACAACTCCATCAACTCACGAGCGAAATTCTCGTTCGGATGAGCCTTTCGGTTGATCGCTGAGTCGAGATAAATCAGCATCGCGGGATCTTGCGAGATTTCGTGCACCATGGCAGCAAAATCGCCGAGGGCATGGTCACGAAGAAGCTGGTTTTGATTCCACATCATCCGCGCGTCTTGCACCTTCTCCGCCCCGGTGGAGAAGTGCCCATGCCAAAGCAGGGTCGTCTTTTCCAGCAACTGGTTGGGGGTGTAAAGCAAACGATAAACCCACGCGGCAGACAGCTTGGCGGGATCGCCTCCAGCCAACGTCGCTTCCGCGAGAGCTTCGGCTGTCGATCGAAATTCGCTGGGTTCCTGGTTCCCCGCCACCAATTCACCGACCACATCGGCGGGACTTCGCTTGACCGATTCGTCGATGCGGGCCAAATCCGTTCCGAAACCCGCTCGACGAAACAAGTGGGCGGCGGACCGGCGGTCCCATGTTTGATCTGCCGAGGGCTGATAGGGCTGCCAAGCCCAAACGGGATCAATGGTTTCCATGCCATTCATTTTCATGTCGTTCATTTTTGCACCTCCGTATCCGCTTCGACATCCACGGCAACTTGCAACGCCATTTGGGAATCAGTCACATCCAAGTTCAATCCAACGTCGCGGAAGAAACCAAGCAGTTCCAAAAGCAACCCAATCTCCGCTTCGGCGGCTTCTTTGCCATGTCCCTTTTCCAGCATACTGTTGGCAACCAGTTGCGAGCGATTGGATTCCAGGATGCGTTTCAAAGGCGTCACATCCAATCGCGCGGCTGTGTTTGAGTCTTGGACGGCATCCTCAACTCCGTTCGTGTTCTCACTATCGCTGTTGGGTTCGATCAACTTCCGAGCAATCGGAGTAGAACTCGCGATAATGATTCGGTCACCGTCAAACGCCACGGTCGGTGAGAAGTTGAATTGAATCTTCGCACTTCGACTCTCACGTTCGTCGCGATCCGGAACGTAGGTCGCCGTTACCAAATCGGCTTCACCGATCGACTCCATGCCAAGGTCAAGTGGCGGCTGTCCGTTCATCGCGCCGACAACATTCAGAAACCCGACAAAGCTTTGGAAGATCCGGCGCAATTCAGGTTTGGTCTCCGCCGCATCCTTCATGCGAAACTGCAAAGCGAACGCGGGCAATTTGATGGCCGGTTGAGGCAACACGTCGGAGAAATCCTGCTCCATTCCGACCAGTTGAACGTCACTGTCGAGTGAACCAAGAATGTCCTCGCCGAAGTCACGACCAGAGAAGAAAGTCGTCAACGTCGTGTCGGCAACGGCTAATTGGTCGTTTCCTTTTTCGGTTAGCAACTCACCCGCACGAAGCCACATTTGTGACAGGTCGCGATGCGTCGACAAAGCGAACACTCGATTCGGCACGTTCAGCAGTGGTGGAGCCGCAGCGAGTTCGGGTTCCCCGAAGAAGTACTCCCGTGGGGCTTCCCATTCACGCTGGTGCGGCGCGGTAAGTTGAAGAGACAGACCGGCGGTCGTCAAATGAAACTGCCCGGTCACATACGGCGTGTGGCGTAGGTTGGCCAGGACTCCCCCCAACGCGACTTCCCCAACAAAGTTGTCGATCTTTTCAGCGAAAATGTCCTTGGCGACGCCGGCATCCCGCAGCGTCTTAATGTCTAGAAACGCCGATACAACGCGGTGCTCCGCGCTGCCTTCGAGATTCTTTCTCGCTGCGAGATAGGTTTCGTGCGATGCTAGAGTTTCGTCGTCACGATCGAGGTATTGATCAATGATCGACTTGCCGAGTTCGGAGTTGTTGGTCACCAGCAACCAATCATGCATCCGCACCAACTTCACATCGTCGCCGACCAAGTCCGCCATGAAGCCTCGGTAGTCACCTTGTTTCGCGGTCGCACCTTGCATCTGTCGCAGCGCCAAGATGAAACCGCGAAATCGTTCCAGCAGTTCCGCCTCGGATGAATGCACCAGGATTGCCACACCGCCATCGGAAGCATCCAGTGCGACAGTGACACCGCGATCAGTCAGCGTATCAAGGGCTTCCTGCCAAGGTTTGCCCATGCTCGCTTCAAAGGCACGCAACCCCATCTGCAACTGGCCGGGAGCGCCCGACGCCATGAACCCATCATACGCAGGCATCGCTTCGAGTTTGGCTCGAAGCGGATGGTTCAGGACGGTTTCCAATACACCGCCAACATCCGAGATTTCGGCACAGGCGATAATCGATTGGGGCAGCAATTCAGATGTCACGCAATCAGCGCCGCGGGGTGGCTCAGCGGATGCGTCGCAAGGCCACGCGACGTAGGCGGCAATGACAAGCATTCCACTCAACGCGAGTTCGGAAAGTCTAGGACGATCGATCATGTGTTATTCCCTTCTGGAAGGTGATTGCTTTGAGCCTTCATTGTATACGTTGGTGCGACATTATCTTCGTATCGCTCTGTACCAACTGTCGACCTCCCGCAAAACAGTTCCGTACAGGCGACTCGATGAAGGTCGAAGACAGCGAAATTGGCTTTGGCCGCCGGATCGGCGCGACTTGCACCGCTTTGTTCGTCGACGAATTGTCGAGGGATCACGTCAATCGAAAACCAAGCTTACATCGCGACACGATTCACTCGGTACGGCATTTCTTTCCCCAGGCGAACGCGGCGATGCTCGTTACACCGGTCGATGCAACGGCATAGCCAATCCTGAACTCGATCGAAGGAAACGGCATAAGTCAGATGAAAACAAGGAACACGCCGAAGCACAGCGTATAGATACCCACCAGAAAGGATGATTGAACGCGTCCCATCACGCCATGCACCCGAGCGGCAAATCGATCGCCATAAAGCGCGACCAAGGGCACCAGAACCAAGGCCATCCCAATCACCGCTATTTGCTCAGCTCCTAGAAGCGCTCCGCTGGTCAGTCACGACATTAGCAACACACCAGGCGTCACCCACAGGAGGACGAACAGGATGACAAGCAAAACAAAACAATGCGACCCACAGTGGGCGCACCCTCATGGTAGATGAAGGGCCAAGCACACGTCGCGACTTTGTGGTCGAGTCTCTCGATCGTGCGGAACATCAGCAAACGTCCTGGAACGAGGCATTAAGAATGGAGCTGCACGGCTTGCCAGCAGGCGCGCCGGCCGTTACGCCGGCGAAACGGTCCCCCGCGTTAACTTCGACTGAGATAGCGTTGGGTTGCCTATTATCTTTCATCGTGTTGTAAATGGCCGTTCGAACCGGCAGCGCTCCGTGAAACATCGACGCTGGATGACCTGGGAAGTTGGATTTGGAACAGCGCCCCACCCAGGCAACTTCTACCGATGGTCACGTGACCATGCAAACGTTGACAAATGCGGTGAACCAAGGCCAGGCCCAGGCCCGTCCCCGGTTGCGATTGGCCGCCTAGTCGCTTAAAGGGCTCAAGCACCACTTGATAGTCTTTCTCGTCGATTCCATGCCCGTCGTCTTCGACCGCAATCTCTACATGGTCTTCACTTTCCGAGATGCTAATCTGAACGGTGGTTTTGGAGTATTTCCCCGCATTGCTGACGAGATTGCTTATCGCGCGTAGTAGATCTGTCCGGTAAACCAACAAGTGAATGGAAGGTACTTCATGCACGGTAAAACAGACGTGAGGATAGAGCGGCGAATGGATTGCGACTGCTTGGGCGACCAACTCGTCCACTTGGACCAACTCACATGATGCCGTCTCGATTCCCTCGTCCAGTCGGGTGTAATCCAACAATTCACCAACGAGTTCATCGAGACGATCCGTGGCTTCGTCGATTGCGTCGATTCGCCGTTCTCGATTGGCATCGTTTTCGGCCATTCGTACCAGTTCGGTCGCAAACTTGATCCGTGCCAATGGTGTGCGGAGTTCATGCGAGACGGCTTGCAGTAAATCTTGCTGAGAGCGCAGCAACGCTTCGACTCGATCCGCCATCGTATTGAAGGCACTGACGATCGGAAGACTACGTTTTCGATCTCCTGCGGCGATTCGTGCTGACAAGTCGCCGGCGGTAATGGCTATGGCAGTTTGTTCGACCGTACGAAATTGACGAGAGATCGGCCTCATCAAAACCGCGATGGCAGCGGCGACGAGCAGAAACAGGCTACCCAAACCCACCAGGATATCCCCTCGTGTAGGACCGGCGAACTGCGGCAAAGGGCCGAGTTCGACGAGCAGATCGGTTTCGGGGAGTGCGACGTCAATTTTCCCGAGGTGAAAAACCGCTTTGCCCTTTTTGAGTTTGGCGTCCGTCGTCGGCGGCATAGCACGATCCGAGCGATTGACAATATTGACTGGGTAGGCAAAACGCGATCGGACGTCCATGAGCGTCTGCTCAAAGTTCGCTTCGCCGCCCTCGATCAAATCGTCGCGAACCGACAGAGCGCCTCCGCCGAGAACGTCTTCGACGACCGCAATATTCTCCGCTTCGGTGGATCCCCGAAACACGTAGACCTGGATCAAAAAAGCAATGAACAGGATCAGAATGACGCCAAGATAGAAGCGGATAAACAGTCTAGTCATGACGGTTTGGCCATCAGGTAACCGACCCCGCGTACAGATTTAATCCGCGTTGGCTGAGTGGGGTCGTCGCCAAGTTTGCGTCGCAACCGAGACACACGAAGATCGATGCTGCGATCGAGCCCATCGTATGGCAGTTCCAGCAGGTCCACGTAGACCGATTTTCGCTCGACCACCTTGCCGGCCCTCTTGGCCAGATAGAGAAGCAGATCGAACTCGGCCGTCGTCAGTTCGACGTTCCGGCCGGCAGCCAAAACGCTACGACTCTTCTCGTCAATTCGCAAGTCGCCGACGACCACCGCATCGCTGACCATTTCCGAAATGGCTGTATCGCCACGCCGTAGATGCACTTTCAATCGCGCCAACAATGCTCGAGGACGGACCGGTTTCGCCATGAAATCATCGGCGCCGACCTCCAATGCGATCACTTCGTCGATCTCTTCCCCACGCGCGGTCAAGACGATAATCGGGCCGCTGAATTTGGGCCGTACCGTGCGGCAGACTTCGAAACCATCCGCACCTGGCAAGCCGATATCCAGCACTACGGCATCGAAAGTTTCCCGACCGATCTTGTCGATCGCGGCTTGACCGTCGGCCTCTTTCGTGACACGGAAACCCTGCTCATTCAAGAAGTCGCTTACCATAGCCGCCAGCGGTGCATCATCTTCGACAAGCAGTACATGGTGTTTCACCGTCGATCTCGCGCGGGCTGGTTGTTCGCGGGCTGGTTGATCGCGGGCTGGTTGTTCGCCACTGTCACACTTGATTGTAACCAATCTGTGTCCGCTCGAGGTTCACCGCTACATCGTGATACAGACGCATACCAACGGTGCCGGAACTCTCTCGCCGTTTTGTCGATTAACTGTCTAGCAAGAACATTTCCGACTCATTGGAGACAGAGCGATGGAACGAATGAAAGTGGCCTGTCAGAATGGCCATCGGCACACAGCGTTACGTAGCGTGTATGGCACCACTCGCCCTTGCCTGAAATGCGGTGCCAACGTGGAAATCCCCCGAGGCAAGATGGAGACGGGGCGAACTGCGCTTACCGACTGCGATATCCTGCGGATTCTGGGCAAGCAAACACCGCTTCCGCCACCGCCTGTCGCGCCGCACCCGCCGAAGACGGGGCCCTGCCCACGGTGTAGCGCAAGGATTTCAAAGTCCGCGAATGTTTGCCAGCATTGCCAATGTTACGTCGGCGTCATGCCTGATTTCCTGAAACGCTTGTGCTTCGCTCGGCCGAACGCGTTCAGTAGTGCCTGATACACACGAAGCGTACATTTCGTTACACAGCGGCGACAATCAGCGACAGGGGCTTCGGGTAGAATGATCGCAGCATGTTGCCTCGACCCGACGTCCCGCCTGAGCGAGGCTCAGCAAAAACGGCTGGAAAAGACGCTTCCCACTTCGATTGTCCATGAAAAGCGTGTTCAAATTCATTATCGTCTTGTCTGTTATCGGGGCCGCGGGTGCCGCGGGCTATCACCCTGCATTGGACTACTGGGCGCAGCGGAACAAGATCACTTGGGAAACCGCAGAAGTCGTACGAGGGGACATCACGCGATACGTCAATTCGACTGGGACGATCCAGCCGGTGCTGTCGGTTTCCATCGGATCTTTTGTGTCGGGTCCGATTGTTGAGCTGAACGTTGACTTTAATGATGAAGTCGAGGAAGGGGACGTTCTGGCAAGGGTCGACCCGCGACTGTACCAGGCGAATGTGGATCGTGACGAAGCGACATTGGCGACACGCGAGGCCGAATTGGAGCGTGTCGAGGCTCAATTGCAGCAAGCGCTGAACAATTACATGCGAGGTAAAAAGCTGCGAGGTACCAACAAAGACTTTATGTCCGACCGCGAGATGGACGCTTTGGTTTTCGAAGTCAAATCGCTGCAAGCACAACGAAGGCTGGCTAATGCGTCGATCCAGCAATCCAAAGCATCGTTGGAAACGTCACGTGCCAACCTGAACTATTGTGAGGTAACCGCACCGGTCGCTGGTCTCGTGATCGATCGCAAGATCAATCCGGGCCAAACGCTGGCAGCACAGTTTCAGACGCCCGAGTTGTTCGTGATCGCGCCCGATCTGCGTAAGAAGGTTCATGTGTTCGCGTCGGTGGACGAAGCCGATATCGGCCTCATTCAAAAGACGAAAGCCGATGGGCGGTCTGTCACGTTCACGGTGGATGCGCATCCGGAAGAGGTTTTCGCTGGAGAGATTGAGCAGATTCGCGTCAGCAGTGTTGCCACACAAAGCGTGGTGACTTATCCGGTCGTCATCGCGACCGGCAATGCAGATTTGAAACTGCTGCCTGGAATGACCGCCAGCATCTCATTTGAAGTCGATGCGATCCAAGACGTGCAAAAGATTCCCAACGCCGCGTTGCGGTTCTTCCCGGATGACATCGCGCTCGTTCGCGAGTCCGATCGACACTTAATCGACGGTTCGGCTTGGAAGAGCAAGTCCGCAACGAAAGCAGAAGAGGAAGATAAAGCGAATCAAACTGCAAGCGAAAAGGCTGATGCGCAAAAGAAAAAGAATCAGCGGCACGTCTGGATCGTCGAAGGCGATTCCCTCAGGGCGGTGTCGGTCACGACCGGTTTGACCGAGAACGGATTTACTGAATTCGCCGAGGGCGAACTCGAAGTCGGTGCCGCGTTGGTGACGGGAAGGAAAGAGTAAACACGATGTCCTTTCTCGATACCGCCCGCATCGCCCTGCGGGCCTTGCTGAAAAACAAGATGCGGGCCGTACTCACGATCATCGGCGTCGTCATTGGGATCGCCGCGGTCACGACCATTGTGTCGATCGGGCAGGGCGCGACACAGCTCGTCAGCGGGGAATTTGAAGCGCTCGGTACGAACGTCGTCCTTGTATTGCCCGGGCAAACGCGTCGGGGCGGAGTGCGGCAATCCGGTGCTCCCACATTAACGGCCGCAGATTCGGATGCGATCAGCGAGGTTTGCCCGACCGTTTTAGCTTCTTCGCCGATTGTTGGAACCGCGGGCCAGGTGATCTACGGCAATGAAAACTGGAATCCCAAAGAGATGCAGGGTGTCGGGGCGGACTATCTGACCGTGCGCAATTGGGACCTGGAGGCAGGTGGATTCTTTTCCGACAGCGATATCCAATCCAACGCCAAAGTTTGCGTGATCGGGCAAACCTTGATTCCGGAATTGTTCCGCACCGTCAATCCGCTCGGTGAAACAATCCGTGTGAACAACGTTCCGTTTCGCGTAATCGGGATTTTGAAAAAGAAGGGCGCGAATATGGTCGGTGACGATCAAGACAACGTTGTACTGATGCCGCACACGACCGTCCGCAAACGAATCAACGGGTCTGCCCTCGATACCGTGCACGCCATCATGGTGTCCGCTCGCAGCACCAATCAGATGGCGCAAGCGACGAAAGAAATCGAGTCGTTGATGTACGAGCGTCACGAGATCGGTCCGCAAGACGAAGCGGATTTTAGCGTGCAAGACACCACCGAGATCGCTGCAACGCTGGGGATCATCACGGGGACTTTGACGCTGATGTTGTCCGCAATCGCCGGGATCTCGTTGTTGGTGGGGGGCGTTGGCATCATGAACATCATGCTGGTCAGCGTGACGGAACGAACGCGGGAGATCGGCATTCGAATGGCCATCGGTGCTCGCGGCAAAGATATCTTGCGCCAATTCCTGATCGAATCTGTCGTTTTGTCCTGTATCGGAGGGGCGATCGGTTTGACGCTGGGTACGGCCGCGTCGATGGCGGCAACCATGTTGATCAACGCTTACAAACCGGGAACCGATTGGCCGATGGTCGTTTCGATTCCAGCGGCATTGGTCGCGATGGGTTTCGCGGCGGCGGTTGGCGTGTTTTTTGGCTATTATCCTGCCCGACGGGCTAGCAAGCTCGATCCGATCGAAGCGTTAAGGTACGAGTGATTCGATGGCGTTGATCGAACTCAACGACGTTCGCCGCGTCTACGATCTCGGCGAAGTCAAGGTGCATGCACTGCGCAGCGTGACTCGAAACATCGAACTGGGCGAGTACATCGCGCTGATCGGTCCCTCTGGCAGCGGAAAGTCCACGTTGATGAACACGCTCGGGTGCCTGGATCGACCGACGCAGGGCAGCTACCTTCTGGACGGGGAGGAAGTCGTGACGATGAATCGAGACGAACGCGCTAAGATTCGCAACAGGCAACTTGGCTTTGTTTTTCAGAATTTCAATCTCCTCAACCGCACGTCCGCTCTGGAAAACGTTGAATTGCCGCTGATGTACGGTAAAAAAATTGTTCCTCGTGAACGTCGTGAGCGGGCGATGGAGATGCTCGGCAAGGTAGGCCTGGCCGATCGCTATCACCACCACCCCAGTCAACTCTCGGGTGGGCAGCAACAGCGAGTGGCGATTGCTCGGGCCCTGGTCAATCGTCCATCGATCTTGATGGGTGATGAACCCACCGGCAATCTGGATTCAAAGACCAGCCGGGAGGTGATCGAATTGTTTCGCGAGTTGAACGAAGAACAACAAATCACCGTTGTTTTGGTTACCCACGATCAAAACGTTGCGCGTAACGCGAAGCGAATCATCGTATTACGAGACGGCGCAGTTGTCGAAGACACGGAAGATTTCTCGCTAGCAAAGGCCGCTCTGGAATACGATCCGACGCTGGCGCAGCCTTAACTTCCGGGTTACCGGCATAACCCCACCTTTGGGATCGCGTGGGATCATCGCGAGTTCCGGTTTTAACGGCACATCGGAAACATTGGATGCAGTCCCTACAGTCAGCCGAATCCAATTGGCAAGGACGCCACCACATCTTCACTTGGATACATCCCTACAGTCAGGCCAACTGGATCCGCATGGGCGCCACCACATCTCCACGTCGCGGTGTGCTACCGTTTTTTGCCTTCGCGTTGATCGCCGCGCTGACCGCCTATGCCGACGAGCCGAGCCAACCAATCTTGCCAGAGCAGCGTGGTTTGGACATTCGCAACCCAGCTCAGCTCAACCAAGTTCCCGTCCCGGCCACGCCTCGACCGGCCACCGTCAACGACCTTCAGTTCGACGCACCGACTCGGCTGCTCACTCTCAACCGTGCTATCAACATCACTCTGGCTAACTCCGAAGTTGTACGCGTTCTCGGTGGCGTGACGGCCAGCACAAGCGGCCGAACCATCTACGACGCTGCGATCACCAACACCGCGATCGACCAGCAGCGAGGCGTGTTCGATCCAAGCGTACGACTGAACAACGTCTGGAACCAGATCGAAAACCCCGCTGCCACCTTCGATCCGCTTGACCCGACCAACGCGATCATCAGTGGTGTGCAAAACGAGGGTTACGGCCTCGACTTTGGTCTATCCAAACGCAATCTTTTAGGCGGTACCGCCAATTTGGGCGTGAACGCCAACAGCAACCGGATCACGCCTGGTGTCGTCCCGCTTAATCCCGCCGACCGTACAGCCACGGAACTGCGTTACACGCAGCCGTTGCTGCAAGGTGCAGGCAAGGCCGTAAATCAAGCTCCCATTGTGCTGGCTCGGATTGATACCGAGCGTTCCTATTTTCAATACAAGAGTGCCGTCCAGCAATCGGTTGCTGGTGTGATTGAAGCATACTGGGCGCTCGTGTTTGCGAAGACCGATCTCTGGGCGCGAGAGCAGCAGGTCGAGCAGGCAGAATTTGCAGTTCAAAGAGCTCAAGCTCGCTTCGCAGTCGGCGATGCCAATCGCGGTGATTTAGCGCAAACGCAAGTCGCGCTGGAGAACTTTCGTGCCAGCTTGCTTTCGTCCGAAGCCAACGTGCTTCAGCGCCAGGCGGCTTTGCTAAATATCATGGGGCTGCCGCCCTATGAACCGTTGCGAACCGTTCCCGTCACTCCCATGCTCGACCAATTCATCGAAGTCGATTGGACTGCGATCAACGAATTGGCTCAGCGCGAGCGACCGGACATCGTTGAGCTGAAACTGATTTTGGAAGCCGACCAGCAACGATTGTTGATCGCTGATAATCAAGCTCGACCGCAGCTCGACATGATCGCGCTCTATCGTTGGAATGGACTTGAAGGGATCACACCGGCAGGCAATCGGGTCCGCAGCGGCGGCGGTGATTTTGAGGATTGGTCACTGGGAGTGAATTTTTCGGTCCCGCTGGGCCTGCGAGCCGAACGAGCAGCCCTTCGTCAACGTCAACTCATCATTCGGCGTGATCGAGCGAACCTTGATCAGGGACTGCACCAAATGCAGCACTTCTTAGCGTTGAATCTGCGGAATATCGAACAATTCTATGCTCAGTACGAACGGTTCCAAGCCGTCCGACGAGCCGCTCGCCTGAACCTGGAACAACAACTCGCCCAGTACAACCAGGGTATCGTGCAGTTCATCGTTGTGTTGCAAGCGATCGTTGATTGGGGGAATTCCGTCAGTGCGGAAGCACAAGCATTATCCCAGTACAACACTGAGATCGCTCGACTCGAGTTGCAGACGGGCACGATTTTGCAGACTCACAGCGTTTTCTTTTTTGAAGAACGTTTCCGTTCCATCGGACCGCTGGGACGGCTGGCGAACGGGCAATGCTATCCGCGCAGCCAGCCGCCCTCCGCTTCGGTCACCCGCTACGAAGGAGGAATGCAGCCATCGGAAGAATCGTTCAACCTGGAAGACCCAGTTGCCAAATCGAAGGATGCCGCTAGCGACGAGTTGGATGAAAAGATCGACATGGATGACGAAGTCGAGTTTGAAAAGATCGACGAGAACCAAGACGGTGAAATGTCGGACGAGGAGATCGACAAGATTCTCGAAAAGCGAAGCGCATTCCGCACGTTCTCAGATTTCCTAAAAACAAAACTGCGTCGCTGAAACATCGGGACGGGCTACTCTACCGCGGGCGTTCTCTGGGGGTGTCTTGGTTCAACGGAAATTGGAATCGGCGGAACGGTGAGTTGAACAGTGTGGC
>JBBDHZ010000208.1:0-16014 GCA_040880645.1 Minisyncoccota bacterium | reverse complement strand
TGCTAGAATGTGCGAATTCGCACCGCCAACAGCGCACTAGCGAAAGGGGCTGTCAACGTCAACGTTGAAGGTACTTGACAACGGCAGCGGTATCGGTGAAAAACGCGAAGGCGGCCTTGGCATGGGACTGCGAAACATGCAGTATCGGGCTGGCTTAATCGGGGCGACAGTACAAGTCGCGCCCGGGCAGTGTGGAGGTCGTCTGCACGCTTTTGCGAAGGGGTAGTTCGCGATGACTAATGGTACGAAATTCTCGATCGGACGCACGACGCGGATCCTTGTCGTTGACGATCATCCGCTGGTTCGCGCGGGATTGGCCGCGCGGATCGCGGACCAGCGGGATCTGGAGATCAGCGGCGAGGCCGCCAGCGCCGATGAAGCACTTGCCCAACTGAAAGCCACGAGCGCGGATCTGCCTTTGCTGATATTGCGAAATCCAGGCAGTGTGATCCAGATTGTCGAGTGCTTGACCGCGGGGCTCGGAACCGGCACGCTGCCACTGGGGGCGCAGGTGTAGATTAAATGGATGAGGCATTCACGCTTCTGCTCACCGGCATCTTGGTTTGCCTTGCTCTTCTCATTCATTGGGGGTCGCGCAAAACGAGTGTTCCGGCGCTGGTGGGCTATTTGATACTTGGCTTTTTGCTTCGCGTGGCGGACGGTCCCGGGCAATTTTTGACCGAGCCGATCGTGACGCGGTTGGATTTTTTGGCCAATATCGGGGTGGTCGTGCTGTTGTTTCGCGTGGGGCTGCACAGCAACCTTGCCGCACTGCTGCAACAGTTACGCACCGCGCGGGCCATTTGGCTCGGCAACGTACTACTCAGTGGTGTTGCCGGTTATCTCACGGCTCACTACCTGCTCGGCTTCGCGACGCTGCCCAGCATGTACGTGGCTGTGGCTTTAACCGCCACCAGTGTCGGTGTCTCGGTTGGCATCTGGGAGGAGAGCGAAGCTCTCGAGTCAAGCGCGGGTCAGACGTTGGTGGATGTGGCGGAAATGGACGACATTTCGGCCGTTATCCTCATGTCGGTACTGTTGGCGGTGACGCCGGCATTGCAAACTGGTTCAAGTGACGCAATTCTCTCGGCGGTTTTCCGAGCCGGCGGCGTCGTGATTGCAAAGCTGCTGCTCTTCGGTGGTTTTTGCTACGCCTTCTCCCGCTTCGGCGAACGGCCTTTGACACGGCTTTACGCGCGAGTCGCGCCGATGCCCGACCCCATGCTGATGCTTGTCGCCACGGGTTTTGTGATCGCCGCTTTCGCGGGTCTGTTGGGGTTTTCCATCGCGATCGGAGCTTTCTTCGGCGGTCTCGTCTTCAGCCGTGATCCTGAAGCTGTCACACTCACTCGGCCCTTTGCCGTGCTCTACGACCTGTTCACGCCGTTTTTTTTCATTTCGATCGGTCTGCACATCGATCCACCGGCGCTCATTACGGCGACGACGGGCGGCATGGTGCTGTTTGCCGCAGCCGCTTTGGGAAAGTTTTTCGGGGCGGCTGGCGCCGCTCTGAGCAGCTTTGGATGGAGTGGGGCCGTCCTGCTGGGCGTGAGCATGATTCCCAGGGCCGAGATCGCCATGATCCTGATGCGCCAAGGCCAGCAATTGGGCGACTCGGTCGTCCCGCCCGGTGCCTATGCCGCCATGGTCTTCGTCGCCGCCACCACTTGCATCGTTTCGCCTTTGATTCTGCGTCCCCTGCTGGATCGTTGGGCCAAGCAACCACAGCGCGAGACAGAACAAGAGTAAGGATCAGGTAGTTAGTTGTCGTCGGACACTGGTGTCTCAGGCCGATCCTTGAGACCGTGTTTTAGGAAAGGGGTGAACAGTTCAATCGGCACCGGAAAGACGATCGTCGTGTTGTTTTCCGAGCCAACGTCCGCCAGCGTTTGCAGAAATCTCATCTGCATAGCCATCGGATGGTTCTTGATCGTCTCAGCAGCTTCGCGCAGCTTTCCGGCGGCCTGACTCTCGCCTTCGGCGTGAATCACCTTCGCGCGGCGTTCGCGCTCGCTCTCGGCCTGTTTGGCCATTGCGCGTTTCATCTCTTCAGGCAAGTCCACGTGCTTGACTTCGACCAAAGCCACTTTGACTCCCCAGGGGTCGGTTCTCTGATCAATGACCTCTTGTAATTGTCGATTGATACGCTCCCGCTCGGCCAGCAGGTCGTCGAGCTCCGCCTGACCCAGGATGCTGCGGAGCGTCGTCTGCGACAATTCGCTGGTCGCATACATGAAGTTCTCCACTTCCAGAATGGCCCTTAGCGGATCGATCACGCGGAAGTACACCACGGCGTTGACCTTAACCGAGACGTTGTCGTGTGTGATGACGTCCTGCGAAGGGACGTCGGCCACGACCGTCCTCAAGCTAACGCGGACCATGCGATCAATGGGCCAGAAAACCAAGATCAGTCCCGGCCCCTTGGGTTGGGACAGGATGCGGCCCAGCCGAAAGACCACGCCCCGCTCGTACTCCGCGAGTATGCGAATGCAACTGAGAAAGTACAGCACCACGATCCCCGCGACGACACCGACAATGCCCAAGGCATTGACGCCCTCAAAGAACGTTCCCATGACATGTCTCCATGAAATTGCTATGACTGCGGAACTTTGTCTGGTTGGTTGGACGAATCCGGATTGCCATGTGCCGGCGTTCGCACGTGCAATGTGAGGCCCTCCCGCTTGACGATCGCCACCCGCTGTCCGTGATCGACGGGTGTCGCACAAACAGCCTGCCAGCTTTCACCATGCGTACGCACCAATCCAGCGTAGTGCCCCGCGTCTTCGACGAAATTGTCGCTTGCGACAGCTTCGGTGCCGATGAGTGCTTCGCCGCCCGTCAAAACCTTGCCGCGGTGCGTTCGCACAATGTTCCCCAGTAGGAAAAATGTGATACCGGCCGTCGACAGCGCGATCGGGATCAAGACGTTCAGCGAAACGCCGATGAAGCCGGCGGGCGACTCGACCAGCATCAGCCCACCGAGCACCAGGCAAATCGCTCCGCCCAATGTCAGGGCACCGAAGCTAGTCACAAACACCTCGGCGACGAACAAGGTCAACCCCATGACAATCAGCAAGAGACCCACATAGTTGACCGGCAGGATCGCCAGCGAAAAGAATCCGAGAACGAGGCAAATGACGCCAAGCGTGCCCGCCACTCCCCACCCAGGCGAATACAATTCAAACAACACGCCGTAAAACCCGAAGATCAACAGCAGTATCGCAATGTTCGGACTCGCCAAGGCGGATAGGATTTGCTCCCCCCACCACATCCGTTGGCTGCGGACGATCGCGTTTTGTGTATTCAAGGTCACGGTTCCGCGCGGCGTCGTGACGGCGCGGCCATGAATCTTTGCGAGCAGATCATTCAAATCATCCGCTAGCAGGTCGACCGCCTGTTCTTTGACGGCCTCGCTCGCCGACACGGAGCGGCTTTCTTCGACAGCGGCTGTTGCCCAGTCGGTGTTGCGTCCCCGTAGCTCGGCCAACGAGCGTGCCCAGGCGACGGTGTCATTGATGCTCTTTTCCTCGCGGGGCGACATGTCGGAAGGAGTTTTGTCCTTCGTCGTTTCGTCGCCGGGTTGTTGAGGAGCACGAAACGGCAGTCCGCCGAGTTCGACCGGATGGGCTGCCCCAATGTTCGTACCCGGCGCCATGACGGCCACATGGCCCGCCATCGTGATGAAAACGCCCGCGGATGCCGCCCGCGCTCCGGGGGGAGCGACGTACACGACGACTGGCACGTTGCTTTGCAGGATATCTTTGACCACCTGTCTGGTTGAATCCACCAATCCACCAGGCGTGTCCAATACGATCACGAGACACTCCGCGCCCTGCGATTCCGCCATGTTGATCGCCCGCCTGATGAAGCGCGCCGCAATTGGTGTAATCGCCGTGTCTTCGAGGCGGATCTCGATCACGAGCGGCCTAGACGTTTCCGCGGCGTCGGGCTCGACCGCATGAAGCCCTGAAGCGACTGCTCCGAGTGTTGCGAGGAAGAATAAAATCGATCGCATTCGTATTCCTTATCTAGCGATCTGCCAGAGCAACCGCGGCTTCTTGCCTCCTTGCCTACCTGGCCAACGATACCTGAGACCCCGCGACTCCCGCGCGGCAGCCAGTTGACAGCACAATTCTCCCCGTGGCTGCGCGTGGGCACAATCGAACGTTTAACCATTCGGGGCATGGCGGATTCCGCCATGCCCACAAATGCCGGTGGACAGGAGAGTTGCGTCGCGTGAGAAATGTTGTCGAAGACGAAGCCGTAGGAACAGCCTTCAGTGTGCAGATGGTGTTAAGTGTGTAGATGGTGTGAACCGCCTCGCCCCGTTAACGTGGGCGAGCAGTTCGCCGAGTCGGTACGGCTTGGTCAAGCAAGCAACCGGCGACCGTGATAGAGCGACCAGTTCGTCGGCCATGTCGCCCTCGGCGGTGAGGACGACAGGTATCTCGGAGAGAACCAAGTCTTCGTCCATCAGCGCGAGAACGCCATCGCCGCCGCCCCAAAGCAGATCACCGTCGAGTACGAGCAGATCGGGAACAAATTCTCGTAAGATCGAGATGCATTCCAACCCATCGCTGGCAATCTCTGCTTCATGCCCACAGTCCCACAAGAAGCTTTGGACGAGTTCCAAAAAATCATGATCGGAGTCAGCCAGTACAACTCGCATATCCTATCCCTTTCACTTGCCGAAGCCGCTGTTGTTCAAGTCGCTATTCAGATCACTCATTCTTCCCACCTCGGGGCGGCGCGGAATCGGCAACAACACTGTTTTGAAATGGCGGAATCCGCCATGCCAACGCGACGTGGGGCATCTCGGTTCGCTTCACCGGTCGTGCTAGAATGTGCGGATTCGCAGGAGGCTCGCCCGCGGGTTGTATAAATGGGCAAAAATAAACGGTCGAAGAACTTCTCGGCTCGCGACGCTACGAGATTGTGCGGCCTTACGTCGAAGCAGTATTGCGGGGGCAGGAAGTGAGGTATGAGGCTGAGTTCGACTTTGCCGATGGACTGCGCTCCGTGTACGTCAACTATGTCCCCCACCATGACGAAGATGGTCTTGCACAAGGCTTCTTCGCGTTGGTCATCGATATTACAGAGCGGAAGCAAGCAGAGCAGGAAATAGCCCGTTTGGCCGCCATCGTCGAGTCGTCGAGTGATGCAATCATCAGTGTGGGGCTCGATGGAACCATTCAAAGCTGGAACAATGCGGCTGAGCGAATCTACGGCTATTCGCGGGACGAGGTTCTCGGTAAGCCAATTACGATCGTGGTTCCGGCAGATCGCCAGGAAGAAATTTGGCGGCGCATCTCGCCAATCAGCAGGATCTGAAGATCTGCGGCGAAGCCGCCAACGTCGCTGAAGCACTCGACCAAGTGAAAGCGACGAGTCCCGACCTGGCGATCATCGACATCCAGCTTCTCGATAGCCATGGGATCGATTTGATCAAAGAGATCCACAGCCGCTTTCCCAGCACGAAGATGCTCGTGGTTTCTGGAGGTATTTCAACTGATCGGCCGAGGCAATACAACTGGCGCGATTGCGCGGCAACTTTTTCTGAGCGTCCACACAATCGACACCCATCGCGAAAAGATCCGCCACAAGTTGGGCGTCAAGAACAGCAACGAACTCATGCAACGAGCCGTGCAGTGGGTGCTGGAGAACGGTTAAGTCGGTTGCCGCGATGTGCTTCAGTTGCCGCAGGTTGGGCAGTATTCAAACACGGCCTTACCGATACGCCTTCTGTGCATATTGCAGAACCATTCGCTGTGTATTGAAGAACGAACCGTTCAATGCAATGGCATGGCGCATGATTTCGATGAACTGTTCGCGGCGGCCGTAGAACGTTGGCAAGATGACCTTCTCCAGCTTGTCGTACAACGAAGCTGCGACCTGCGACCGAAGTCGAACTGCGCCATCATCGTCGTCAATCGCCCAGCCCGTGACACCTTCGATCCACCCTTCGATCCACCAGCCATCCAGGACGCTGAGGGAAGGCACGCCGTTCAGGGCCGCTTTCATTCCGCTCGTGCCGGACGCCTCAAGCGGCGGCTGGGGCGTGTTCAACCACAAGTCGGCACCAGCGGTCATGAGCCGCCCAAGGTGCATATCGTAGTTGGGCAAGTACACGATGGGTACATCGCCTTTCAGTTCGGCGGCCAAGCGGAAGACGCGCTGGATCAGACGCTTTCCCGCGTCGTCGCGCGGATGGGCCTTGCCGGCAAAGACAATCTGCAGCGATCCTGCCTCATGTGCGAGCTGGCGCAGCCGATCGATGTCCTCGAACAGCAGATCGGCGCGCTTGTAGGCCGTGGCACGCCTGGCAAATCCGATGGTCATCACGTCGGCGTCGAAGCCGGCGTTCGCTTCTCGGTTCACGTATTCCAAGAGATCGTGCTTGGCCCACTGATGGGCTTGCCAAACTTCGTCGCTCGCGATACTCAAGGCATACCGCAGGCTGAAGTTGTCCGCGCGCCAGCCGGGAATGCGGCGGTCGAATAGCTCGGCAAACGGTGGGCTCGCCCAGGTTGCGGCGTGAACGCCATTGGTAATTGAATCGATCTTGTAGTCGGCAAACATGTGCCGCGAAGTTTCCCCATGTTTCTTGGCGACTCCGTTCACGTAGCGGCTCATTGTCAGGGCCAGATAGGTCAAATTCAGTTGGCCTTCGTGAGCGGCAAGACCGTACCATCCACATGCCTCGCCGTTGCCTAACACGCGCTCCGCCAGATCGAGTGGAAACCGGTCGTGTCCCGCGGATACAGGCGTGTGTGTGGTGAAGACACACTTGCGGCGGACGGCTTCCAGATCGGCAGGCTCCAGGGTAGATCGTCCGGCCGCTGCACGTTGCTCGCGGAGCAGTTCGATCGTCAACAATGCCGCATGACCTTCGTTCATGTGGAAGTGCTGCACAGCATCGTAACCCAAGGACCGGAGCATCCGCACGCCGCCAATGCCCAAGACAACTTCCTGGCACAGCCGATAGTGCTCGTCGCCTCCGTAGAGGCAATCGGTCAATGTCCGATCCCAATCGCTGTTTGCCGTAAGGTCCGTATCCAGCAGAAAGACAGGGATCACAAAGCCACCCTCTCCGGTCACATCATACCGCCAAGCCCTCACGTGGACGGTTCGCCCTTCGATCGTGATTATCGTATTGTCGCCAACATCTTGTAAGAAATCATCAACCGCCCATTGCGCGGGTTCTTCGATCTGCCAGCCGGACGCATCAAGCTGTTGGAAAAAGTAACCGTTGCGATGCAGCAACGTCACTGCCACCATCGGCACTTGCAAGTCCGCCGCGGCGCGAATGGTGTCGCCAGCCAGTACGCCGAGACCGCCCGCATAGGTTGGGATATCGGGATGTAGCCCGATTTCCATCGAGAAGTAAGCGATCTGGCGCGTGACAGTCATAATCGCCGTAAGTGCAATCAGCGCGCCGTCCGTTTACGAAAGGCACCCAATTGGCACTCCGGTTGCATGGGTTACGGATAGCTGTCGTTACCTTCTGACCATGAGATTACGTGGATTGTTGAAAATGACCAATAACTCAGAAGAATTCATCGCTTACCTCACGCACCTACGGGCCGAGCACCGGCGACTGCGAGAGTTCTTGCGCGAGATCGAGCAGACGTGGACCAAACAAGACATTACCCGACCGTCCGAATTGGAAAGCCAGGTGATCCGTAAGTTGGAAGGTGTGCGCGCGGAATTAGCGCACCACTTTACGGAAGAAGAATCGGGCGGTTGCCTTGACGAGGCAGTGGCGCGGCAGCCAAGCTTGGGGCATGAAGCCGATCGGCTGGAACGGGAACACCCCGCCTTGTTGAAACAGTTGGGGCAATTGATCGCCCAGTTAAAGGCTGCCTCACAAGCCATCCAATCGTTGGACGACGCCAAAGAGGGCTTTCGACGTTTTTCCGAACAACTCGAGGCCCACGAATTTGCCGAGAATCGCATCCTGGAAGAAAGTTTTGGCATCGAGGCGGAGTGATTTCAATCCAAGAGGTGCTCCATGAAAAGAGATGAGCGCCACAGAAACGTTCGAAGTGCCGCTCATTTGTTCGACTAACTCCGCAGCCTTAATTCCATAGCTCCCGGATCTCCCGGGGGAGCGTATGCTTGATGTCGGCGATTTCACCACCGCTAACATGCTTCGAGATGGTGCGAAAGACGGCGCGGGTAACTTCCTCGGCGTCGACCGTCATGTCGTCGCGAAAAGCCTCGTCAACGTGGTCTAGAAACTGTTCCTTGTGGCGTTCTGAGATCGTGCGGCGACCGGGCGACCAACCCTCGTAGTAGAAGCCTCTTACTAGCATGGGCAGTTGAGCTGCCAGATCAGCGACTTCCTCGGTTGAAAGTTTGTCGCGTAAAGCGTGCAGAACGGCGCGCAGCGAATGGTAGGCGCGCTCATGAGAATCCCAACCCAGTTCCTCCATGATGTCCTTGAGCCAGACATTGGTTTTGTGAACTGTGCTTTCAAAAGTACTGACGGTTGTGCTGGCCATTGTTTTTCTCCTTGTATACTTGGCATCGCCTAAGCAAACCGAGTGCAAGTGGCGCGCCACGAGCGAACTGTACGTCCGCATGTGCGGTCCTGGCACATTGCTGGGCAGAAAAGCGGACAGCGATCGCGCGCCGGGTACGGGTTGTGTTTCCTCGTTGAATCGCGACAGCGATCAGCAGCGAGCTTCCGAGACAACAATCGTGCCACAACTTGCATCATCGCTGGCACAGGAGGTGCTACATGTACTTCACGTCGAAGTTGAGAAAACTCAGAATTCGAGAAATGGAGATCGAGATCATGGCTGTTGTAAAAGTTGTTGAACTGGTGGGAACCTCGAAGAACAGTTGGCAGGACGCGGCGGAAGAAGCAATCCGCGAAGCGTCGCAGTCGTTGCGGCACATCACCGGTGTGGACGTCGTCAACCAGACGGCGCAGGTCAAGGACGGCAAGATTAGCGAGTACCGCACCACGCTGAACGTAGCATTCGTCGTCGAGCATCATAGCCATCTCATTGGCACGGGTGCGGCGGCTGCGACAAAGAATGTCTAATGGGAGTCGCCCGGCCGCAAAAGATCGACCGGGATCGCCTGCTCAACACACCAAACAAGGGGCAGATCGAGGTGAAACATTCGTGGTCCCACCGTTCGAAGTCATTGTAGAACAGCATCCGGCCGCATCCGTTGCCCGGCGTCATGTTATGGGCAGCCCGGGATTCACCTGGCGAATGATACGTCGGCAGTCGTCGGCTTTGCGCCGTTGAGCGAAACGGAACACCTGGTCCTAGCAGCGGAACATCTTCTCAATTCGTCCGCCTTCAAACACGAGTTCCCCGAAACCGGCGAGGACGTCAAGGTGATGGGCGTTCGACGTGGCCGCGAGTTGCGGCTGGTCGTGGCCGTCGCGTTTGTCGATCACCATATCTGGGAGGAAGCCACCTACTTTCACCGCAAAGACGCCTTGCGAATCAGGTTGCGCTCGACGCCGTGGAAGAAGTTTACGTCTGGCTCTGCAGCCAGATTGGCAATCCGCTGGATAAACCGTGGTGCGCATCCGCTCAAGTTGCCCTCGCCGAGGGTGCAGCCACAAGCGATGTCGTCGAGCCGATCCGCGAAATCGTTCAAGACCAAATCGCTGGCATTGGGATGTTTACCAAGCGCCTCGCTCGCGGCGAACTTCACGTTTGTTGACCGATGAAGGCGTGGCGGCTAAGTGATCGGTTCCGCCGCCACCGCGCGAGGTGTTTCGCGCTCGAATTGTGTGTGCAATCCTAATGCCGTTGCCGTCGAATCAGGCGCAACGATTCGCTCGCCGAAGATTCGTAACGGCCGGACGACCACCGGCGCGAGATTTGCGACACCTGCGATCAGGAGTCGTTCGCGTAGTTTCCACTTGTGCGGTTACGTAACATATGCGCGTGTGCTCTTATTGCGGTTTGGGTCATGGGCATTGCGCATGCGGGAGCGAACGAGCCGGTTCATTCCTAGGAAAGGTAATTTGAAATGGATACCTTCGGAATACGTGAACTCCGTGATTTGACTGGCCAGTACGATGGCCCGTGTGTGAGTGTTTACTTGCCAACGCATGTGGCGGGCGAACAAGGACAGCAGGATCCGGTGCGGTTGAAAAACCTGTTGCAGCGGGCGGAAGAACATCTGTCCGACGGGTGGCTACGTGCCCCCGAGGCGCGCAAGCTCGTTAAAGCGGCCCGCGACTTGCCGCACGATTCCATTTTCTGGAACGAGCGCAGTCACGGTTTGGCAATTTTCATGACGCCGGATTCGTTGCAGAGATTTCGCCTGCCGCTAACGTTCGACGAGTTGGTCGTTGTCAACCGCCGTTTTCACGTCAAACCTCTCTTGCCGTTGGTAACCGGCGGTGAACGATTCTACATCCTGGCGCTGAGTCAAAACAAAGTGCAATTCTACTTGGCGTCGCGGTTCACAATCGACAGCGTCGAAGTTCCTGGTCTGCCAGCGAATATGGAGGCTGCGTTGAACTATGCCGATGCGGATCGCGGCTCGCAAGCTCATTCCGCCATGCGCGGCAGCCTGGGGAAGCAAGCGGCCGTTTTCCACGGACAGGGTGGTCGGTCAGACACGCGGAAGGAGGATCTGGCTCAGTACTTCCGGTTGATCGACGCCGCGCTCGGGCCGGTCTTGCGCGACGAGACGACGCCGATGTTGCTGGCGGGCGTCGAGTACCTGCTGCCGATTTACCGCGAAGTCAGCGGTTACTCGCACGTTGCCGAGCGTGACTTGGTTGGCAACTGCGATTACCTGTCCGCCCACGAGCTTCATCAGCGGGCTTGGCCGTTGATGGAGCCGACGTTTCAGCGAGTACGGAACGATGCCACGGACAAATTCCACACACTGGCAGGGACGGGAACGACATCTGACGACATCAGGCAGATCATATCCGCTGCTCACGAGGGACGCATCGAGACGCTGTTTGTCGACACGCATGCGCTGCAGTGGGGCCGGTACGACCCACAAACCGCCAAGGTGGAATTGCGCGACGAGCCGCAAACGGGTGACGATGACTTGCTCGATCTGGCAGCCGTCCAGACGCTCTCGCGGCGGGGCACCGTGTACTCGGTCGAGCGCGGACAAGTCCCCAGCGGAGCGCCCGCCGCCGCCGTATTCCGCTATTGATCAGTTGAATGCCGTCGGAATCCTTCAGGATGGCTCTGTCTTTCAGCCCTTGATCACTCCGATTGGCCGCAGCCGCGCACGATGATCACGTCCCGTTGCGTTTGTCCGGCGGCGGTATCTCGGTGGACAGCAGATGTCGCATCGCTTCGTCTGCCGACATGAAGATGTGCTCGTTCAGAAAGGCATCGTCGAATCCGGCGAGTTGGAGGCGATCCGTTACTGGCCCCTTGACGTCGGACATGTAGAAACCGACGCCGATTAACTCCAGCTCTCGTCGAATGGTTTCCAAAACCTCCAGGCCAGTGGCGTCCACGTCATTGATGCCGCTGGAAATCAATAGCACATTGCGAATCGTCGGGTGGTCGGCGATTTGTTCCATGATGTAGGAGTCGAGGAACGGGGCGTTGGCGAAATTCAGGCTCTCGTCGACTCGAAACGCAAATACACCGGGCGTCGTATGCACCTTGTAGCGATTGACATTGCGAAAGTGTTCCGTCGTGCCAACTCGGCCGACTTCGGCGACGTGCGGCCGACTCATCTTCCACATCATCAAGACGATCGTCGTCACGACGCCGACCAGAATCCCAGACTCAATCCCGCCCGCCAACGCCGCGACGAAGGTAGCCACGAGAGCCAAGCAATCAGCGCGGCTATATGCCCAGAGTTTGAAGGGAGCTTTGAGATCCACCAACGGTACGACGGCAACAACGATGATAGCGGCAAGTACGGCGTTGGGAATGTAATAAAACAGCGGGGTCAAAAATGAAACGGAGAATGCGACCAACAACGCTGTGTACACAGACCCTAGAGGTGTGCTGCAGCCGGCCGAGTAGTTCACCATCGAGCGACTAAAACCGCCTGTCACTGGATATCCACCTGTGAACGCCGCGCCAATATCCGCCATGCCGAGTGCGAACAGTTCACGATTCGCGTCGACTTTTTCTCGTTTGCGACTGGCCAGCGCTTTTGCGACGGAGATGCTCTCGAGGTAGCCCACGAGTGTGATCAACAATGCCAGTGGGAGAAGTGCGCGTATCGCCGCCCAGCCCATTTCCGGCATGGTGATGCCGGGCAGCCCGCTTGGAATCTCACCGACAACTCCAATGGATCTTCTGTGATTCAGTTGCCCGGCGTACACGACAGACGAAGCAAGCACGACTGTCACCAACGGGCCGATCTTGGCGATCGTCGAAGCTGCGTTCTCGCTGACTCCGAATGCCTTCAGAAGCGGCCTCACTCCGTAAGCGAATGCGACAAGGGCGAAAAAACTGGCCAGCCCGATTGCGAGGGTCGTCCCGTTGAAATTACCAAGTGCCGAAAAGGTGTTGGCGATCGACTGAATTGGGTACTCGCTACTTTCAACAGGTACTCCAATCAAGTGCTTGACTTGACTGACGCCAATCACAACCGCCGCGGCACTTGTAAATCCGACGAGCACCGGATGACTGATGAAGTTGACAAGAAAACCGAGTCGAAAAGCCGCCATGACGATTTGCAGAACGCCGACCAACAGGGCGAGCGTCAGGCAGAGCCCGATGTATTCCGAAGTGCCAGGTGTGGCGTGTTCGCTAACGCCGCTCAGAACGAGCAGCGAGACCATGGCCACCGGACCGACAGCCAGCGAGTTGCTGCTGCCGAAGACGCTGTACAGGACCAACGGAACGATACTTGCGTAGAGCCCGACTTGCGGCGGCAGTCCAGCCAACATCGCATACGCCATCGCCTGGGGAATGAGCATGATGGCAACGATGATTCCCGCAATCAAATCGCCGAGAAATTGATCGCGGCGATATTCGCGGATTGTCCCAGCCAGCGGTGATATTCTTTTGACCCATGCGGGCATTTTCATCTCGTCGATTCCGCACGGAACACACGGCCAATTTCAGTCGACCGCTGACAGAGCCTAATGTGGCAACCTGGGCTTCAGCCACGCGTACAAATACATCCCGACGAGCGTCCCAGCAAAAGTGAACAAAGCCATCCACGCTCCGCCGCCGATTTGCGCGTAGATCGGACCTGGGCAAGCGCCGGTGATCGCCCAGCCCGCACCAAAAATCGTCCCACCAATCACTACTCCCGTGTGGAACGGCTTCGGTTCGTATTTAATCACCTCGCCTTGGATTGTCTTGAGCCCCAGCTTTCTGATCACAAGCATCAACACCGCCGCGACCACGATGCCGGTGCTGATGATCAAATACATGAACGGCTCTCTGAACAAGAACATATCGTGGACGCGTTGCCAGCGGACGACTTCGGACTTCGTCAACACGATTCCAAAATAGATGCCGACCAGCAGGACCATGGCGATTGTCACGAAACTGGGAAAGCGGTCCCCTTTCGTCTCGACCGTTGTTCCTGTTTCAGAGGATTTCGTTGGTTCGTCGGCTTTCGCCGTTTCCGTTTTACCGTCCACACCGCTCATTGTGCGATTCCTTCAAAAATCCAGTTGCCCAGGCCCCATGTGACGGCCAATCCACCGACGAAGAAGAAGATCGTGGCGACGAGGCTAGGCCAGCTTAGGTTCGAGATTCCGGTGATCGAGTGGCCCGATGTGCAACCACCCGCGTAGCGCGTTCCGAAACCGATCAACAACCCGCCAATCACCAAGCGGATCGCGCCGCCGGCGCTGGCAAATGAAGCCGGCAAGAACTCGACCGGCTCGGACGATAGGAATTGTACTGCGATAAAGCTGCCCACCATGATCCCGAGGGCAAAGACCACGGTCCAAATGCCGGATCGCCATTGGTGGCGTTTCAGGTATTCAAAATTTCCCGGCGCGCACATCGCTCCGATCTCTTGGAAACTCGTGGAAATGCCGAACGCCTTGTCAGCGAGCAAAAACAATAGCGGTACGGTGAGTCCGATCAAGATCCCTGAGAACCACCACGGCCACGGTTGCATGATGAAGTCGACCATTGATTCCGGTTTCGGTTTGGGGGAGGCTTCGTAGCTGAAATCGCCAGGCTTTGGACGCTGTTAATAAAACTGTTGATGAATCAGCCGCTTCGGGCGAATTCGGCTACCATTGGTTCACAAAGTTGACGCGGCAACCTTGCTTGGGCAATTGGCTTCCCAGAATACCGCTTGGCTTTGGTTGGCCGCGTCGTTGGTCGAAGCGTCGGAATGTGGACCAGTCACTTCTTGGTATTGTGTCACGACAGGCAACCCGGCGCGAACCCACGCGTTGATGCCACCTTTGACGTTCACGACCTTTTCGACGCCGGCCGCCTGAGCGAGACTCGCCGCAATCGCGGATCGTCCCCCGCTGCGACAATGGAAAGCGAGCGTGCAGTCGCCTTGGAACTCCGCCAACTTTTGTGGTAGCTCAGCCAGGAAACATCGCTTTGCCTGCTGGACGTGTTGTTCTTTCCATTCCGCGTCACCTCGAACGTCAACCAATGTGATCTCTCCGTCTAATACCTGCTGGTGAATATCTTCCGGTGCCAGTTCTTGAAACGTCTGAGTATTCAATCCATTGTCGGCAACCTCGTTGGCATCGAAATACCCTTCGATCTGTTCAATTCCGATTTTGTGCAGGATCCGAGTGGCTTCTTGGCAATCGTCTGTGAGGGTCAACAAGTAGACAGGTGCATCGTAATCGACCAGCCAACCAGCCCACGCAGCGAGATATTTTAATGGGATGTTAATCGTTCCGGGAACATGGCCTGCTGCGAAGCCCTCGTGATGGCGGGTGTCGATCACCATGTGCTCGGTAGCGATCTCTTTCAATGTGGTTGCCTCGAGTTTCGTGGGCGATTTATCCGGCCCCAGGACTGCCGGTCCTTCCTTGTTCACACGCTTCATCAAGGCGAAATACTTGGGGGCTTCGGGCTGCTCCGACAGAATGTAATCAACGAACTGTTGCTCGTCTTCGTATTGCAGCGCCGGATTGAATTGCTTTTCATACCCGACCGTGCTGGACGGAATGGCGCCGAGCCCCTTTCCGCAAGCGCTGCCCGCCCCGTGGGCCGGCCACACTTGCAGATAATCCGGCAACTGGTTGAAGCGTTGAATCGAGCGGAACAGATCGCGAGCCCCCGGTTCGGCGGTGCCTGCAATGCCCGCGGCTTCCTCAAGCAGATCGGGCCGACCAATCGACCCGACGAACACAAAGTCACCCGTAAAAATTCCCATCGGTTTGTCTGCTCCGCCACCTTTGTCCGTTAGCACGAAGCTGACGCTCTCCGGCGTATGCCCAGGCGTGTGGAGCACCTTGAATTCCACCTTGCCAATCGCGAAAGTGTCGCCGTCATGAAGCAATTGATGGTTGTAATCATCGACGAACAAATACTTCCACTCGGCCGGCCCTTCATCGGAAAGAAGCAGTTTGGCTCCGCGTTCAGCGAGTTCCCGTGCGCCGGAAACATAGTCGGCGTGGATGTGGGTATCCGCCGCGGCGACGATCCGCATACTTTCCGCTGTCGCTGCGTCAAGATACTGCTGGATATCGCGACCGGGGTCGATGATGATTGCTTCACCCGTTTTTTGGCAACCGACCATGTACGAGGCATGGGCGAGGGCTGAATCGTAATAATATTTCAGTAGCATGGCAGTGTTGTTCCTATTCCTTGGCCCCATCTTCCTTGGCCCCATCTTCCTTGGCCCCATCTTCCTTGGCCGCATCCAGTATCCTTGGCCGCATCCAGTATCGCACGATTCGTGTCTTCGTGTTCAGAACATTCAGGCACCCCCGTCTCACTGGAAACGTTACCATTATGACCGGCGGCGGAAAACTGCCAAATCGCGTGGAAACGTAATCTCGAATGGCGGAATCCGCTACGCCCGAACTGAGGTCTTACGCCGCCCCGCCGTTGGTCCCATGTCGCAACTGGGCCGCGGTCCAGACGTTGCCACCGGCCA
>JBBDHZ010000207.1:0-2614 GCA_040880645.1 Minisyncoccota bacterium | reverse complement strand
TGATGACGGCCGCCCGGACAGGCCGGCTGAGGCCGGTGCAGGCACTGATCGCGGCGGGAGCGGAAGTCAATGCCCGGGAAGGCAACCAGCAGACCGCGTTGATGTGGGCGGCTGCGGACGGTCATGCCAAGGTCGTTCAGGCGTTGATTGATGCCGGGGCGGAATTCCTCAAACCGCTCGATTCCGGATTCACACCGCTGTTGTTCGCGGTCCGAGAAGGACGGACGAACGTCATTCATGGGCTACTGGCAGCCGGAGCCGACGTAAATTCCGAAGTGCGGCCGCGGAGTGGTGGTCGTAGCAAACGGTCGACTCCGCTGATTCTGGAGGAACTAAGGGGTCAGGAGCATATACTGGGTAAGCTGGACCGGGACAAAGGGGGACCGGGACAAAGGGGATAAGTCCAATTATTGGGACCGACCATCACTCATTCTTCGGTCTTCCGCGGGACCGGAATGTCGATTCCAGTCCGAGGCGCTTGGCGATTCGTTTCTGCCATGACTCGGATCCAAAGGGCCGACCTCTGCTGACCGATGTTCTTAGCGCCTCTACGTTCCTTAGTACAAATGACCTTCACCAACGCTCTGCCGATTCAACCTCCATCGCCGCACGTGCGTGGTGGTAACGGCTTGCATGAATGTCCCCAAATCCCCGTCATGCTTCGGCCACAACAGCAGGTGCCAGTGGTTTGGCATTAGGCAAAACGCCAAGATCCGCATGGGCTTCTTCTCGAACGTGTCGCGCATCACTGGCGATGCGGCGCGCCGTCCGTTACGTCTTGCCAGGCGGGCCACCGGTAGGCAAACTAATTATTTGTTGCAAATGTTGGAACCACTTGTCCCAAGGGTATCTGGCCATGTCCATGCACTCAGTATCTGAAGAACTCGATCAAGCGTTAAATCGTCTCGATCCGCAAACAGCCTCGTTGCTGGAACAGACCGTGCGGGACGCCGTCGCGTTGGCGAACAAGCGGGTGAGCGGCCGCGAAGACACGGATGCGCTGGGATATCCCCTGGGTTACTTCGAGGCCACCGCGGGCTGTTTTGAAGGCGAACCGCTCCAGCGTCCGCCCGATCTACCTCTGGAAACGCGTGAGACGTGGTAATGCGGTATCTCCTCGACACCAACGTTTGGATTTTCTATTTGAAGCACTCCAGTTCGCCTATCGAAGCGCGGCTGAAAAGCACTCCTGCACACGAGATCGCGGTCTGTTCGGTTGTTTGGGCCGAGTTGCTCCATGGGGCGAGAAAATATGAAAAACGCGAGGAGCGTGTTGCGCGTGTCGAGCGTACGCTGTCTCCCTTTCACTCATTACCATTCGACGATGCCGCTGCACGGCACTACGCGGAAATCCGCGACGACCTGGAAACACACGGCGAAGTGATCGGCCCCAACGACCTGCTGATCGCAGCAATTGCCCGAACCCACGGCCTGACATTGGTATCGAATAACCGTGAATTTGATCGCGTCGACGGATTGATGATCGAGGACTGGACGTTTGCCTGAACTGGCTTGTAATTTTCTTCGAAAGGGGACCGGCCAGCCATGTAGCGTCTCTAACTCGGCTTCCGTTTCCGCTCGGTCGACGGCAAAGGGAACTAAGGGGGGGGAACTAAAGGGTCAGGAGCATATACTGGGTAAGCTGGCGAGTTCAGGGAGCTCACTCTGCTGGTTTGGCTTTTGGTCGGCCACGGGGGCGGAGTGTCGAAGTCAGTCCGAGCGCGCGGGAGGGCAAGAAACAAGACGGTCTAGTTCTCCGGCGGTGTGTCCCCGCTCGCGTCCTTGTGGCAGGCTTCGCGAGGCTGTAGGCTGAATTCGTTGGATTTCCCTAGATCGACGAGGCGGAGCATGCCGGAATTGAGCCGATTCTTCGGAATTATCATCCGCATGTATGTCGAGGTCGGCGGCCCGCACCATTTGCCTCATTTTCACGCGTACTACCAGGACGAAGTGGCCGTGGTGGGCCTGGACCCTGTCGAGCTGATAGCGGGAAGTCTACCGTGAAGGCAACGTCGATTCGTCGAGGCGTGGGCCGAACTGCACCAAGAAGAACTGATCGCAAATTGGCGGCGCCTGCAGGCGGGCCGGCCTCCGTTGCCGATTGCACCATTGGAATGAAGACGTATGCAACACTCAATATATCGCGTTTGCTCGTTTAAGATTGTTGCGCCATATACAGTTCGCGTGGCATTCGACGACGGTACAGAGCAGGTCATCGACTTTCGTCCAGTGCTCGCGGGCGAGTTGTTCGGTCCCCTGCGCGACGCGTTGCTCTTTAACCAAGTGTCCATTGATCCGGACGTCCACACGCTGGTTTGGCCCAACGGAGCGGACTTCGATCCTGCAACATTGCACGATTGGTCTGAGCACGTCGACGCGCTAGCCGAACTCGCGCGCAAATGGGAATCCCAAGCGGTCTGACATTTGATGCCTGAACTTCGTAAAGGTAGGTCACGCTCGGCGTGACAGAATGGGGGCAGCGTCTCGAGCTCTCGCGGGGCAAAAAAAGGTGGGGTGGCAGTTCGGCTGCGGATATGTCTACCTGCGGCTTGCCGGCCCCCAGCCCGGATTATTCACGTAGGGTGCGTGAAGTCGGCTTTGTTCATGTGGTGCG
>JBBDHZ010000206.1:0-2650 GCA_040880645.1 Minisyncoccota bacterium | reverse complement strand
CGGTTCACATCCATGACCTGAACGCCACGATGCTCCATTGCCTGGGCATCAACCACGAGCGGCTCACGTACCGTTTTCAAGGCCGCGACTTCCGGCTCACCGACATCCACGGCCAAGTCGTGAAAGACATTCTGGCGTGACGCACGCGCATCGCGTTGGAAATATGGACTGCTGTGACTTGTCACAGCTTTCGTTTGCGGCAGAGCCGCTTTTGGCCCGGGAGCAGGCTAGACTTCGAAAGTGCCTGCGTCAAAAAATTGGGAAAGCGGCGACAAGTCGCCGCACTCCAAAACGCGGCTCCACGCCTGGAAAGGTAGCCGTGTAAAACCGCCGCTAAGCGATGTGCAAGAGTCGGAACGCGCGATCCAGTTGCGGTGCATTGCCCTGAAAGGGCCCCACAGACTAGCCCAGGGCAGCGCGGAGCCGCGGATCCGGGACTTATGCGATTCGCGCGTGCAGGCGGATGCCGAGTGCGCGGGCCACCTTGAGCACGGTGGCGAAGCTTGGATTGCCGTCCTGGCTAAGTGCTTTGTAGAGACTCTCGCGGCTAAGACCAGCGTCGCGTGCAACCTGCGTCATGCCGCGGGCACGGGCAATATCCCCCAGCGCACGAGCAATTCCCGCGGCGTCGTCGGGAGCCTCGTCGAACCAGGCATCTAGGTACGCAGCCATCTCTTCGCGCGTACGAAGCTGTTCTGCGATGTCGTAAGCAATCGTCTTGGTCTTTCGGGGCAACTTGGCAGCGGTCTTGGCCATGACGTGGTACTCCTAAAGATTCTTTGCGAGAGCGATGGCGGTCTTGATGTCTTTCGACTGGGTTGACTTGTCGCCAAACTCGGGTTATCCGGTATGTCGGGCCAGGAGCACCGGCGTACTTGGCGAAGCGTCGGTGGTCACGGGGTGGCGGAACTTGACATTGACCTCACCGAAACACTCATTCGGCATGCAGGAGGCATCCGGAAGTCGCCGCTCCCAACATCCTCGAACCTTTCTGCCCCCAACAAAGCGGTGTGTCCCCGACTCGCTCCCTTCTTCGACGGCGAGTTGAGAGTGCTTGACGGTCGATGGTCCCCAAAGGCGACAGGTGGTACACGAAAGTCTTCGCCCGCCAACGTGTGGTGTCCCACACGCGATTCCTCCAGGGTCGTCCGCGCAGCGGGCGCACCCTGGGTTTCCGACGCGGCGAGCGCAGGAACCCTGAAAGGGTTCGACACGAATGGGACTGAAGGCTCCCGGTTGGGCTATTCTGAAGTGACCACTTCTAAGGCCACGGTCCCGGTCGACTTTTTTCTCTCCTTCGACTGTTCGCCCTTCTTTGATTTCCTCGTGCCAGATCGAACGACGATTTTGCCTCCTGCCGCAGTCAGCGCCCTCACGAGCTGATCGAGCGACACATCCGAAGCGGCTCGCTCGATCTTGGCGATTCGCGGTTGGCTGGTCTTGAGCCTGGCCCCTAGCTCTTTCTGAGACAGATTCTGAGCTTCGCGCTGACGCCGGATCGCCAAAGCGAGTTGAACCCTTGCCTCCAGCAGTTGACGCTTCTCGTCGCTCATCTCCAGAAAATCAGCAGTGTCACCAACTTTCCAACCCGCGGCTTTAAGCGCTTCGCGTTTTTTGGCATCCATCGACGTAACCTCACTTTTTCGACTGTTTCTTCTTTGCCATCCTGACGACCGCGTCATATTGCTTGAATCGTTGCTTGCACCGTTCGATAACCTCGTCGGATATCTTTTGCGTCTTCTTGGCGTAAACCTCCAAGATCAGAATCGCGTCCGCATCAATGCGGAACATTACGCGCCAATTCTGCCCCGCGTCCCTAACTCGCAACGCTCCGCAACGGGAACCAACATCAGGCAGCGACTCCGCTTGGGGCATTCCCAACCGCTCGCCTTCTTGCAGTAACCGCAGGAGCATCCTATCGGATACGATATACTGTCAATCCCCTAAAGCCGGGGCGGCCCAACGTGCTGTGTCCCTATTGTTCCCCCTATTGTTCCCCCTGGAAGGCACGCGCCGTGCATCGGGCCAAACTCCAGGAACACGTTCTGGGGTATCGAATCGGTGGGTGCTGGGAGTCCCGATCATCGAGTTGCGACGACGCCGACGAACAACAACGCGACAACGACTCACGCCAAGCCCCTGAACAACGCATCCGCTGAAGCGGATGGGAAGAAGCGTTTCCCATAGTCAACCGCCATCACGCTTCAGCCGGGCTTCTTGAACTAAGGCCTTGAACTTCGGCTCGAAGACTCGCGAAGTCAAAGCCTTACTTGTTCGTCGGATGTTGTACGCAAGACGTTCCATGTTGATGGTCCGTCGAAAGTACATGTCCAGTCATCACCCGGCTTATTGAAAGTGGAAGTCACCCCGGTGTTGGCATGTTCTCCTCAAGAATCGCGCGAAGAATCTCAGAGCAAGTAGACGAATGATCCGCAGACCAGCCGCATTTATCGCAGACGATCTTTGTTCCGTGCGGACCAGCGCCGACACTAGCATCGGCTTCGCACTTTGGACAATAATAACGAATTGCGATCTATCCGGCTGCTTTGAGACGGATAGATCGGGCGTTGAACTTTGCCGCTTCGTGTACGAGTTGGCTATGCGGATGCAATCACGCTGCGAAGCGGATCAGGCTCAGTGTAAGGGGGCG
>JBBDHZ010000205.1:0-16494 GCA_040880645.1 Minisyncoccota bacterium | reverse complement strand
GGAGAGACGAGAAGCGAGCGGCGAGTAGCGAGACAAGGAGCGTGCGTGACCGTACCAGCTCGAAGCGCCAGCGAGTGGATCCCGTTGTCCTGCGCATGGTCCTGACAAAAAGATGGAGGACAAAAAAATCAACATGATCCGGCATTCCAGAATCATCTTTCTGTGCTCCCATTTTTCTGTCATCCTCGCCACTCGCTGCTTTTTTGCCGGAACGGCGCTCCGCTTGTTCCGGCCTACGCTACTTTCAACCATCAACCATCAACCATCAACCATCAACTCCCTTTCATACTCCTCCGGATCCCAATCATCCTCGTACTGATACTCCGGGCGCCCGCCGAGCCGCACCGTCAGCCACGACACCGCGGCCCCGTAAAACGACTTCATCCCCCGGCGGGACTTCCACCAATCCGATTCGTCGTAGCGGCGATCGCGGAGCGAGTGGATCGAGATCCGCTCATAGACCTCAGGCGACATCGCCTGGCGAAACACCTCATCGACCGCACCGCTCCCCAACCGATCGGCGACAACCGCAACCGTTGCGTCGGGCCGCTCTGCCATCCAGCGTTCCAACTGGTCCGCTCGCTCCCAGGAATTGCGAGCGGTCTCGTCGATGAAAACGATGTCTTCTGCATCGACACCGCATTCGATCAGTTCGGCACGAGCCTGCTCATGCGGATACGGAAGCACGCCGAACTCATACAGACGTTTGGGTGATGACCGAAACTGCAAAACTTTCCTGACGTTTCGGGCGGCGTACTGATCGGCGACCCAGTCGTATCGCCTGTCGCCACCCGTAATCACGACAAAGTCCGCCTGCTGCAGCGGATCGTCCCGGATCAGCTGGCGGGCCAATCCCTGAAAGATCCACGGATGCGCAAAAATTAAGGCCGCCAACACGGCGGCCCATGTCAAAACGATACGATGGGTTTTCGTATTCAATTTCGTAGCGGAAGTCGCAGAGACTTCCTTTCTCGGACGCGTCGGAATTCTCTGCGAATTCCGCTACGATCGCGGATTCTGACACTCACGCGCGAGTTCCGCTACGGTGCGGAGCATGCTCGTCCCCGTCGGATCGCACAGTGATACCGAATACGCAGTCCTTTAATCCACCAGAAGCGGCATTTTGCCAGCGGGCGTACGTACAGGCGTCGAACGAACTTCGAAATCACAGTCAATCGCGACGTTGCTGAGGTCGAACTGCGAAGCCAGATCATCCGTCAGCACGTTCTCTGGCAATACAACAAGCAGTGTCATTTTGCCAGGCTCAGTTTGCCGGACCTGCACAAACTGACCGACATCAAAAAACTTGTGATGGCGTCCGAAAATCAGCGCGGTTAAGGAGATCCGCTGTCCATGGCGATCGGTCACAAAGTCGCCAACTCGTCCTTGCAGCACCTGAAACGACTCGACAAAACCATTCGCTGACGTTGACGATACGAGATCGCCAGTGTTGTACCGCACGAAGGGAGTTTCCGTATTGAAATACGACGTGCCAATCAAGAACTCACCCTCATCATCGGTGGGGATCGTTTCGGTAAAGCCATACGAGTGCATTGGGACGTAGACATTGCGGTCCGTTTCATATGCCAGAATGCACATCTCGCTGTGTCCGTACCATGAGATCGATGGTACTCCAACCACGTCATCGACAAAGTCTCGGTACAATGGCGCCGGGAACTCCGACCCATAAAAAATGCCCCGCAGACGCTTTTGAAACCCCACCAGCACGTCGTCGCCTAGCGATGGGCTTTCCGTAGACTGGCGCACAAACTCGTAAATGCTCGACGGATACCCGTGTAAGTAGTCAATGTTTGGCGCGACTTTGGCAACGGCTTTTGCCGTGACTTCAAAAGGCAGATACGGATTAACGTGGATCTCGTTATGCACCGCGTTGTACCGAAGTGCCCGCTTTCCTAAGTTTTTCCCCCGGAAGGTGAGCTTCAGCGACGTGGGATGATAGCCGAGTTTTCTCCAGATCGTGTGCATGTGCGCCCATTCACGGGCGAAGGCATTCTTGTCCACAAAAAATGACAGCGGATTTCCAGATGTGCCGCCGGTGTTGATCCGCATCGCGCCGTTAGACGGCGAGCTTGGCTGCTCGACGAGCAACCCCTGCAGGATCTGTTTTGTCAGGACGGGAAGGCTGCTGAATCGGCGAAGTGCGTCAGTGCCGTTAACCGATCCAAGCGACTGTGCGGCCTCGCCGAGGTGATCCCTGTAGAGCTGGCTTTTATCAGCGTGGTGTGCAACAACCGCTTTCAACCAAAGGCCTGCCTGCTCGGCCCGCGCGTCAGGAGCCGCTGCTTCGATCTGTTGAATGCGGTGCTGGGTGGCCTTGAATTCCGCACCCAATCGCCATGCGTACGGTATTCGCGCTGCGATCCGCCCGATCGACCTAGGGACTTTTTCGCCAACAGACTTCAGCTGACGACGCATCCTTTCCTATCTCTGTCGGCAGGTCGTGTGGACGCTCGATCGTTCGGTGTTTCCGCAGCGCCATTTCCGTTCCGCAACCTTCGTGCAGATGTGAATGTCATTCGTGAACCGCAACAAGTTAAATAAAAAGCCAGCATATCCATCCAAGAAGCCGAATCGGACGACATACGTGTACAGGAAACGCGTGACCGGCCTACCAGGAAGCTTGCTACCAGCGAGTTTTATTGCTCTTCGACGCGTGATCGCATCGCGGGCCAACAGGCTTTTCCACGGGACCTTGCGCGTTCGCATCTCGCTGATCAGCGGTGCCTCGGCCGTCGAATAGCGGTTGTGCCGGTCGATCCAGTGATGAATCCCTTGGCTGAATCCTTCGTGACGCCAGCTGTTTTTCAAATAGACCGTTTTGCTGGTAGTCTCTTCACGCTGGCCATGTCCTTCCCGGCGGTAACGCACCGCCCCCTGTTTCAGCAAACGAAGCTGATACGACGGAAAATAGGTTGAATACTTCAGCCATCGTCCCAGGAAATAGTTCCTGCCGGCGATGAATGCACCGACCGCGTCGCCGGGACTGGAGACGAACGCGTTGATCTCCTCCGCTAACGGCTTTTCCATGAATTCGTCAGCGTCGACAAAGAGGACCCAGGGATGAGCCGGATTGGTGTTGTCGATCGCCCAGTTGCGCTGCTGCCCGAAGTCCTCGAACGAGTTGCTGAGAATCCGAACCCGAGGAGACTCGGACCGCAGGATTTCCAGCGTTCGATCCGTGCTGCCCGAATCGACGACGATCACTTCGTCGAACGCATCGAGCGCCCGGACGCATTCCGCGATGTTCGTTTCCTCGTTGTACGTGAGGATGATGACGCTGACGGGGATCATTGTTTGTAGGTCAGGACCTGTCCTGACGAAAAATCCCTTTAACGTTCTGTCAGGATAGGTCCTGACCTACGCGCTGCACGGCTTTGCGAGAAAAATTCTTCATAGATGCTGATGCTTTGCTCTGCAATGCTCGGCCAGGTAAATTTCTCTTCGACCAGCTGCCGGCCGTTCATGCCGCGTCTGCGACGCGCAGCCGCATCATTCGCCGCGGCTCGTAGTCCTTCGAGAACGCTGCCGATGTTCGCCTCCACCTGCCAACCGGCACAATGTGCCGAGACTTCAGGAATATTACACCCAGGAGTGATGACTACTGGCAATCCACACGCCATCGCTTCCAGCACCGCCACGGGCAATCCCTCAGAATAGGAAGTCAAAGCAAACACGTCGGCACCGCGCAGCACCGCAAATTTACGGTCACCGCTGACTTCGCCAATGAATCGAATGCGATCGTGAGCCGGTGAGTTCATCACCATCGCTTCGAGTTCCCCGCGATAGCCGCTGCCAGCGTCGTGGCCGGCAACGACAAGCCCCACGTCGGCGCGTTCGTCCGCCAGCTTGGCGAAGGCGGGAATCAATAGATCAAGTCCCTTTTTTGGAAAGAGGCGGCCGAGGAAGATAAAGAGAACGCTCTCTTTGGCGAAGCCAAATTCCTCACGAAGGTCTGCGGCGTCACGCGTCCGGTCGATCACCGATAGATCGACGCCGTTGGGCAGAATCTTCGCGGGGCCGCGGATTCCGAACCGCGCGCACTGGTCGGCCTCCGTTTCGGTTAACACCTGCATCGCCGCGGCGCGATCGAAATACCGTTTCTCAGTGACCTTTGCGTACAGTTGTTTTGGGTATCGGCTGCGTCCCAAGGCCCAGTCCTCCAGTGATCCTTGAGGGGCAACAAGGTAGGGAACATTTGCACGATGCGCCGCTCGCATCGCCCACCAGGTGACGAAGTTCCAGATAGCGTGAATATGAACCACGTCGACGTCGCGGACCGCGCGGGAAATGGCGTCGGCATAGGACCGCGACCAGCCAAAGTGGCGAGAGCGTACCGTCATTGGAAAGCATTCGGACCGCACGAGCGCCGGATCGGGCATGACTGGCGGCTCGCCGTATTTTTCGACGAATATCACCCGCACGTCATGTCCGAGCCGCGCCTGTGCCTCCGCCAGCGGTCCGACGATGTGAGTCGTTCCAGACGAGTTGGCCAGTCCGCGAATGACGTGAAGAATTCTCATTGTATTTTCAGCGTAGCCGAAGTCGCCAAGACTTTCGTTCTTGAAGTAGCGGAAGTCGCAGAGACTTCCTTCCTGTCAGTCGTCGGAATTCTCTGCGAATTCCACTACGGCAGGTTCCCCTACTTTCCGTCGTTCCAACACTCCGACGGCACGGCGTACGTGTTCCACGCGGGGGACTCGATCGCAACGTCTGGCTGCCGTACGTCGGCTACGATGTATGAGTGTTCAACAAAAATATCGCGGACCTTGGCGCAGTTTTCTGGGGCAACCTCGATGATGATCCGTGGCCGACCCGTCTCTAGCAGCTTTGTACCGCCCTCAAGTACGTCTACTTCCGCCCCTTCGACATCTATCTTCATAAGTCCGGGTGTTGGTAATCGTTCAGCCAACCAATCGAGTGTTGCGAGTGGGACCATTTTTCGCTGACGGACGCCGCCGGTGTGAGGATTGCCATTTGAAGATGCAAGGTGGTTCAGCGTTCGATCGGTCGCCGCGATCTCAAACGTTGCCAAGCTCACCTCCGCTCCCACCGCCATAGGGAGAATAATGACTTCAGCGCGGTTCGACGAAGGTGTAGAACTGGTGCGATCGAGGAGTCCGAGCAAAAAGTGATCTGGCTCGAATGCGACGACGGCCGCGTCAGGACCGGCCTTCCCCGCCGCAGCGAATGTAAATATTCCCTGGTTCGCTCCTAGATCCCATACGTTTTCACCGGGAACCACAAAGCGACGCACCCACTCGAAAAGATCGACCGCCTGACCCGATCCCCAGCCGGGCTTCCACATCGAGAGCATCGCTTCGGGCGAGCAGAAGAGTGACGTTCCACCGAACTCTGCCGGTAGCCGTTTTCGCAGCACCCGGTTTCGGCTGAGTCGTCGAATTGCTCGTCTAATCATCATTTATAGTATCCGTAGCGGAAGTCGCAGAGACTTCCTTTCATGCTGGGCCGGGTCGGAACTCTCTGCGACTTCCGCTACGGAGTGCAAACGCGATCCCCAAGAATCTTCGCACACGCCGTCCCGAATCGTTCTGGACCATACGCATCAGCCAATCGCCGGGATACGCGCCCCATCGCCCGTCGGCGCTCGTCACCGAGCGTGGCGATTCTCAGCAAGGCTTTGCTCAACTGAGCCGTGTCCGTGCTGTCGACAAGAATCCCGTTGATTCCGTCTCGCACAAGCTCACACGTCGACCCCACGCGATTACCAACGATCAATGGCAAGCCTGCCGCGGCGGCTTCATTGACCACCAATCCCCATGCCTCGCGGTGAGCGACGTGGACGAAAGCCGAAGCGTTACTGTAATAAAACGGCAATTCATCGTACTGAAGGAAACCGGGCCAATGCACGGTCGCCGACAACCCTAACTCCATCGCCAGCGTTTTCCACGCATTTTCCATTTCTCCGCTGCCCGAAATCACCAAATGCCACGGTTCGCAGACCGCGTCCTTCTTTCGAACATCAGCTCGATACTGGCTGTAGGCGTGAAGAAGCCCGTCAATGTTTTTTCGTGGCAAAAAGCGGGTATTGGCAAAGAAGTAACGAGCTGGAAGCTGCAATTTGCTGGTTTCGGTCGCGTGCGTGGATGGTCGCACGGACGTCTCGGCATAAAAATGAGCATTATCGACGGCGTCGTAACCGACGTGGATCTTGTTTCGCGGAAAACCGAGCGAGACCAGGTAATCGGCATGCCAGCGTCCACCAACAAGCGCCGCGTCAAAGCGGCGAACCCGCCGACGCTTTACCTGTTCCTTCCACCACTGAGCGGAAGACTCAAAAGTCTCCGACATTAAGATGGCAAGACGACGATTCCTACGGCACCAGGTCGCGGCTGCGCGAGCTTCGGGAACCGACCAGCCGTTGATCGCGACCGCGTCGGGTTGGATCTCGTCAAGCATTTCCGCAACTTTTCGTCGGATTTCTCGCGAGGAGAGCAAATTGTAGTCGGTATCGGAGCACAGCGTCCGACGTTGGACGTCATCCTCTGATGTGGTGTTCCACTCGTATTCGTCGCGCCCAGCTACCTCAAGTCCAACGGTACGCCAACCTTGAGGTGTGAGAGAATCTGCTGCGCCGCGAAGCCGTGCTAAATGGTAAGCACCAAACCGCTGCCACACTACAATGAGCACGGGCGAATGATCGAATGAGTAATTCACGTGTTTGACAGTGAGCGGAACCCGTCGCGAGTCCCATCTTATCTGGAAAAATGAAAATCCGAGCGAAGAATGCTACGCGATGGCTGATGAACTTCTTCGCAATTCCTGCTTAACTCCTCGTTTACACGTTGACACGGTCAGCCGACGTCGTGTCGATCGGCTTGTCAACGATCGCGCCGACTAAGTCGCGCCCGTAATCGGCGACCGACCGCTGCGGAGCTACAACGGGCTCGCGTGGTGGCGGTTCCGCCCGCAGTCGCTCCAGTGCCTCCACGATTGCCGCGTCGTTTGCGGCGGGTAGTTGACGCACCAGGGCGGATTCGTCGGCGATGCCTGAGGCTGGCGTGGTGATCACCGGCACGCCCATGGACAAAGCTTCGTGGCAAACGTTCGCGCTTCCTTCGGACAGCGTCGGAAGGATAAAAGCATCCGCCCACAAGTAGTGCTGCCACACTGCGGACCGCGGGACGCGTCCCCGCCAATCTAGTCCGCGCTGCACACTCGCGGTGCCGCGGCTAGATAGGTTGTTCGGTCCGATGACGCGGACCTCGTACTGATCGTCGGGCAGCTGACTTGCCGCTTTGCAAAGGTACTGGATTCCTTTGCGCAACTGCAGCGTTCCGGCGAAAAGGATGTGGAAGCGACCGGTGGATGGCCGGCTAGTGCCGCCAGCCAGCGCCGGAGCGGCCGGCGTCGGATAGGGAACGACTCGGCATTTTTCTACCGGTCCGCCAGAAGCGTGAATGGTGTCGACAACGAACTGGGAACCGCAAATGATCCGATCGGCGAGCTCCCATTCGCGCTCTTCACGTTCGATCATCTTGCCATTGTGGTCTAAATCGCCAGGAAACCGCTCCCAGTCCGGCCACTGCTGCTGCTCGCGGCGCAGGAGTTCTGTGTTGAATCGCCAGGACGCCGCGGTTTGGTCGAGAAGACGGCGCAGACCGAGTCGCTTGGCCGTTTCGAACAGCTCGAGTGCCGCGCCGTTGTAGGCGTACACGGTGTCGGCCTGCTGTAAGTCGTCAGCGCCGATCGTTTGGCAAAAGTCGGCGTTTTGGGCGGCCCATTGGTCCGACGGCCACGGGGACGACCGGTGGTTTCGCCTGCCGAGCCGATAACGGAAGAAGAACGCTGGCTTGCTGCGGAGCTTCTCGTCGGGAATGCCGTGAGGCGTTCTGCTGAGGATCGCAGGCAAGCCACCTTGGTGGAGCGTAGCCGGAAGTCGAGCGAGCCACGACCAAGGCGGGCACCGAGCGCATGCGTCGGTGATCAATACGTCCAGGGCGTCCTGAGATTGAAGCCCGCAGGCGACAGCGTAGTGACGTCGAGCGCCGATCTGGGCCACTGTTACGCGCATACGCTGTCGGGCGCTATTTTTAGCTTCACGTCAGGATGCTTCCGCATTTGGCGAATTTGACACTCGGGTTTTGGTACAAAAATCAGCCGTCACGCGCTCGCGTCCGCGCAGCGAAGCTTGACCCTATTCAGACGGCGTTGCCGCTCGCTGCGGTTTTCGTGCCTTCACGTAGAGGCTGAACGGAACCGATGGCTCTTGCGGATCGAGCCATAAAAACGGCATCGACGCGAGGAACAGCGGAAGTCCAGCTGCGGGTCCGAAACGCTCCTGAATGGTTTTGATTCGACAATTGAATGCTTGTCGGATGGGGCCGCCGATTCCCGATAGTTGATCGACGACGAATCCACGCGGTTCTAGTAGAGAGCGATAGCTCTCCTCGGTGTAGCCGGGGCGAACGTGGCCGCCATTTTCCTCGGGGTCTAAAGGAAAACTCGCATTGTACGGATGGGCAGCATTGGGCGCCGTGATGTGAAGCACGCCGCGGGGCCGGAGAAGTTGAAAGAACTTGGCGCAGATTTCTCCATCCTCGCGTATATGCTCAAGCACTTCGGTGCAGATGATGGCGTCGAATTGGCGCTCAGCCGAGAGGTCGTAAAGGTTCGTATTTCGAAAAGCGAGTTCTTCCTCGGGAATGGCTCTGTCGACATTGAACATCGCTCGGCATCCGTCGACCTCGTTCTGCTTAATGCTGATGCCCAGCACGCGTGCCCCTCGTGTCCATGCTTGGTAACTGAGCATTCCGTTTCCACATCCTGCATCGAGGACTTCGGCGCCGCGTCGCACCTCCGGAGCGAACTGCGTCGGCAAAGCCCGGTAGCGCGCCCGCGCATGCAGGTTGATGCCTGGAAACAGAATACGCTTCGTCAACCTGATCACGTTGTGGTTCCTCAGAATCTGTCGCAAGTGGCGCCGCAACTAAAGCTGGCCAGCGTCCTTGGGACGGTATTAGAAATTATGAACGGGTATGGTCCGGAAAGCCCGCCACGCGGCGTCGACTTTCTCTATACGGTTCGATTAACACAGCGACCTGAGAAAGTGCGCCAGTCGTCGCCCGTGCTTTAAATGGCAAAAGTGGTGCTTTGCAGTGGTCGTACCATTGCGCCCGATCTTTATTGCTGCGTCCCGATGTGCCGCCAGTTCGTGAAAAACACGAATCAACGCTTTTGCTGAGCATGTCGGAGAAATCAATCGAGCGTTTTCTCCGTCGACCAGGTACTCTGCAATGTCTCCAACTGCCGATGTAATGACGGGCTTGCCCGAGAGTAAAAACTCTGGAATTCGCGTAGGAAAACACGCCCGGGACGCTAGGTTATCACCTCTGAGAAGCACGAGCGCATCGCAGGACGCCATCGCCGTCAATGCCTCGCGACGGTCCGATAGCCATCCTCGAAGCTCTATCGCATCAGAGTAGTGTTTCGCCAAGGGTCGGTAAAAGACGGGGAGCTTCACCTCCTTTTCCCAGTGACCGAAACACGCAATTCGTACGGCAAGGCCGCGCGATCGAGCCATGCATGCCGCAGCGGCAATTGATGTTGCACGATTGCGCCGGCTTAGCGCCCCAAAATAACCAACTGTGAATGCGTCCGCGTCTAGCTTTGTTGTCGCTCGTGAAATCTCCTGAAACATCTGCGTGTCTGCAACCGCAGGTATGCGGATCGATCGCGTGCCAAGACGCGCAAGTTCTCTCTGCCAGCATGAGGAGATAGCCACTGCCCCGTCGAACCGCCGTAGCTCTGCGTGAAAACGCCGGTGATCCCGATACCCAGCCGATGCGAGGCGCCAAGGTCGGAATCCGTACCATTCCGTGCAGTCCGCCGCCACTGGCACTCCACGTGAACGGGCGAAGCGCACGCTGGGGGCAATCGGAGCCCATAACGGCCCGTAAACCAGCAGGGCATCCCAGTCCTGCTCTGCGAACGCCCATGCAACTGCTTCGCGTAGTTTCTCAGCAACACATGAATGAGGACAGTTGACCGTTAGGTAGTCGATGCCGCGCGAATCCTTGTGCCAGCTATTGGCTTCAGGCATCTCCGTCGACTCCCCGCCGACCGCCGCCGCAACGACGGCAACCTGACACCCAGCACACCGAAGACCATCTGCAAACAGCTGCATCCGGAGTGTCTGCGCGCCCCCGAGAGGGTAGGGAGCCGGCAGCAGAATCAAAACCCTAAACATGTCCTTCAAGAGTCTCTCGATCACACGGGAGTGCCATCTGGTTCGCCCTACTCGCTGGTTCGCCGGTCTCTGTCTCTGTTTCCAGAGCCAGTCGCTTAGCGGCGGGAAATCGCAATTGGTCCGCATCCTTCCAACTCGGACCGACGAGCGACGATCACACCGTCCAATGAATAACTCTCGAACCGATCAGCACTGCCAATGATCGTAAATCGGTTCTGCTTCAAGAACCGCAAGCACTGATTATGCAGGCGGAGTCCGTGCGTCGAGACGAATACATAATCCAGCCTTCGTTCGTCGAATAGCCTCTGCGCACCGTGGAGCATGTCCACCTCGTGTCCCTGAATGTCCGAATGCAGGATCGTGACATGCTCGATAGCCTTCTGGGCGGTAAAGTCGTCAACTGAAACCGTAGGCGGGCGGCCGTTTTCATTAGTGGTCTGACCCACAAACGCGTGGGTGAAATCACCGCTAGCCGCGTTAAGCTCAAAGTTCCTCTTTCCAATGCGCAGGTTCGCTTCATCCGGCTCAATCAAAAATGCACGTGCATCGCGAACAGCCGCGAGGAACCACAGCGAGTAAAATCCCCAATATGCACCCAATTCCACCATCGTTGCACCCGGATGGATCGTCTTGAGGACCTCGTGAAAGATTCGCTCCTCCTGAGGCTCATGAACCCCTTTGTTCAGCTGCAACAGTTTTCCCGCCTCGTCTCCATAATACGAATCCGCAGCAACGGTCACGCCACAGTGCATGACTAAACCTCCGTTCGCCATATTGCCCGCTGATGGATGTCGAGGAATCTGCTCATTATCCGGACACGCCAGTACCTGGGCAGTGCGCGCATTCCAGTCGGCGTGCAAGTCGCGGTAGAATATCTTGTCGCGGGCGTACTTCCACACGCTGCCGTGCCGCATGCAGTACCACGTGGTTGCCATTAATTCATTCAACATTCACCTTCCAGTGGGTGGCATCTGACACCCGATCGATAAGACCATCTTGCGGACAAACTTTATGCGAAAATCTGCCCTTGCCCTAACACTCTCCGCCGCTCAACCGCAGCGCGGCGGGAACAGGGCTCTACGGAGCCGCGTCACGAATCGGACTTTGTCTCGAGCTAGCCCCCACACACTCTCCTGAGGGGATGGCGGGGGACCGAAATCGAAGAAGTCGCTTCATAACTCTTTTAGTTTTGCGACGAAGCCTAATCTTTGCGGTCTTGATACAGACCCTCGGTCTGACGCCTCGCCGTATTGGGCCGGTCAGTAGCGGAGCGTGCCAGGTGTGACTCGCCGAACAGCGCGGGCTGTGACGGCTTTCCACCCGCATATGTTGTAGACCTTCTTCGAAGCCGCGGCTCGATAAAGAACTTCCAAACCAGGACGGTCGGAACGGCTAGAATCAGCAACCTATAATAAAAAGCGGAGAAGCTCTGCGTTGCGAGATAGATTGTCAGTGTCAATGACTCGAGCAACAGCAGCGACCACAGACCTCCAACGCTTCGATGTTTCCAATACACATAGGAAAAGCCGGACCCGACAGCATAAAACACGCCGATTGCGAACCACGAGAATTCGCCAAACAAGTCACTAAGCGTTCCGGCCGATGAACCTCCCAACGGAACCCATCCTACAGCTTCATTCCATTCCCTAGCAGAGAAGTTTCCATAGCCCGGCGTGCTCTCAGTGATCCATGTTGCACCCACGTCCTGGTACTTAGTCGGCCAGAGCTGGCGTGGAATGGGCCGAATCAGGGTATTCACCAGAATCTCCCTTCCCCAACTGTAGCGCTTCGTCTCCATTGCGGTCAGCACGTGGCCGGTGCCATAGATAAAGTTGTTTCCCTGGTCTGCATCCGTGGCCGTCGCAAAATCCGCCAGCCGTTCCCAGCGTATGTCAAGTTCATCGGCACCCAGATGCAGGTGTTGTCTTTGGGACCAGACGAAGAGCACGGCCAGACAAATCGCAAGCACACTTGCCGTGAGCTTTGCCACCGAGGGCTGACGACGTGCGGCCAGTACTGCGGCCAGCATCGTCACCCCGAGCGCCAAGAACAGCGGTCCGCGGCGGCCACCAAAGGTGCCTTGCAGCAGATTGGGTGCAATTCCCAGCAACAGCATCATCCAGTGGATTAACCGAAGCCCGACGCGACGTCGCGCCAGCCCGACGAACAAAGCCCCAACCAATCCCAGGTTCATTGCCTCGCCAATGTACCCCGACCCTGCGTACCCGCCCCCTTTTGCGCGCGAGTACGCTGCCGCGAACCCACCGACGTTGGCAAGCGTATACGCATACGCTAGGAATGCAACCAGCGAGAGCGCCAGAGCACTTGACAGAAGGTATAGTCGCGGAAGCTCGTGCTGTTGCTGTATTTGCCACTTGGCCATCCCTGCCCAGCGCGATCGGCTGATTCCCGCAGCGAAGGCGGCAACGCCGAGCAAATTGAACAGAACAACCCATAATAGGATGTCCTCGTCGGGAAACCAGCGGCTCAACTGCTCTCGCAGCAACCATGGCTCGATCGCGTAGGAATAGGCGAATAGCGGACTGATGAAAATAGCTGGATGAAGCGGGTCTCCAAACCGGAGCCAGCACCTAACACCTAGCGCGACGCAAATTAGCAGAGTAATAGCTATGAGGAGGTCTAGCATAGATCTGCAGTTTCAGGCTTGCCGTCGAATAGGGGACGCAATCGCACTACCGTTTGCTATTGTACCAGTCCCAGCGACGCGCGGCGACCGTCATGTGCTTGGTTCCGAACGATCCGGCCGCAGCGCCGCGTCGAAACATGTTTTGTGGGTAGCCGAAGTCGCGCGACTGTGGCTCTTCAACTCGCACCTGAGGATCAACATTCTGGTGTGCTTCGCCTACGGAAAGCTGATACCTGAACGTCAAAGCCAGTTTAGAGCACCTTCTTATGTTGAAAAGGTTCAGCTGTCGGTGAATCGGGGCACACGCCGCCGCAACGGCGGAACAAGGGGTATTCGAGCAAGCGGGCCATGGCTGGGATAACTGCGGAAGGCTAAATACGTCGGTCGGGACACCGGGTTCCTGTGGTGCCGGTACTTCCAGATCGCAAACCAGCCGGCTGATATAGCGCGCAGCCTGCGTGGAACAGTTCGCAATTGGAACCGGTACTTCATTAGCTGTGCGGAGTCGATGAGTAAGCGTGGGAGCACGTACTGACGGGGGGTCACCAACCACGTGAAGAGCAGCGTGTTGCGATAACCGTAGTAGTCGACGCGCCCACGGTCGCGTTTGGGACTGAACAGATGCACGATAGGGCTAGTGTCGGCCATCAGAGTCGCGTAACCGGCCGCGAGTAATCGCAAACATAGGTGACGTTCTTCACCTTGGTGGACCAGAAACTCCGGATAACCGCCTACTTTCAAAGCCAACTCACGGCGGATCGCATGGGCACACCCTGTATACGAGCGCACAGCGGCCCCCGACGGAACCGCGCTAGTACACCGAGACTTTGAGTCGCAAGCCGGTTCAACGTAGGGCAGAGCAAAAGCTCCTGCTTCGGGAAAGATTCGAAACAGCTCGGCGACGCGGGCAAGTGTTCCTCGATCTGTGAAGTATGCGTCGTCATCGATAGAAATGACGATGTCACCCGTCGCATCGCGAAAGCCGGAATTCCGCCACACTAGGTAGCCTCGCCGCGTATCGCTAGCTAAGAGCTTCACCTCAGGAAATTGCTGTCGGACCACGTCAACTGTACCATCCGTCGAGGCATCGTCGTACAGCAAGACCTCAAAGTCAGGATAGTTCTGCGCAAGGCACGATTCTAGGGCCACGACAACGTCATCGCACCGATTCCGCGTCGAGATCACGATAGAAATCCGTGAGAGCATTGCTATTGCTTCGTGCAGACTATGGATTTGGTAAGATAAGCCGAATTCTTTCGCATTCCAACCGGTGTTGGGTGCCAGCCCATTTTACGGACACGAGGCCAAGTAAATGTCAGTGAAAGCGGCAATCTAATAGTCACGCTCAGCTCTCAGAGGGCCCAAACCGTTGAGTAACGAGCTTCAGCAACCGTCCTCTTGGGCACTACGAATCGAGAAAACGTGCCTTTTACGGCAGAAGCGTGGTGCAACTCGCTAGGCTCTGTCCGAAAATCCAGGAAGCTGGTCGCGAAGCGACTCTTCAAGTCCCCTCTCCCCCGAATGGCTCGCGTTTCGTGCGTTTCGTTAGGTTTCATCTCGTACCAAGGTGCCTCGCGAGCGATTTGGGGGAGAGGGTGGGATGAGGGGGCGGGGTTTTCGGACAGAGCCTAGTAAAATGCGTCCGAAGACCAAGCGACCGGTACCCTTTTGCTCAATCGCACCGAGACTCGTGATTGTCGAAAAGCTATATGTCATTCCGTTTCGGTCATGAATTCGGGTCGACGCTGAAGTATGAATTGGTAAGTGGCGCCGCTGTTTGGTGATGATATGTTTGCCGTAACACTTCGGTTGTCACCGCTGGGATATTGCACCCGGCCCCCATTTAGCGCCTCGTCGCGCAGCTGTTCGCCTGGTGCGGCAGTGACGTCGGCAGTCGCTTTCGGTCTCGGGCAGCACTTTTTTGCCGTCGCTTACGATGAAAACTAACAGCACGACGCAGGCTGCGCTCGGTTGGATTCGCCTCTGCGCGGCACCACGATACCGTGGTTTCGCTTTCTCTCGAGCACGCACCTGTACACCTCCAAACACTCATCCGACATTTTTCGTCCCGTGAACTCCTCGCGTACGCGCTCGCGAGCGTTGGCGCCCATTCGGTGGCGCCGGTTCGCATCGCCGGCGATCCGAGACAGCGCTGACGCGAGCGCGGCAGGATCCCCTGGAGGAACAATGAAGCCCTCTTGTTCGTGCCGCACGGCTTCCTTCGCGCCCGGGACGTCAGTTGCCACGATGGGTAAGCCACAGTTCATGGCCTCAACGATAGACAGCGGAAACCCTTCCATGCCGAAGGACGGAAGCACGAACACGTCGAGGGATCGATAAAATGCAGCCATGGTTGCAACACGCCCACAAAATTCGACGCGTCCCGTCAATCCAAGGCGACCTAGCGCCTCGTCGTACTGGGGACGAAGGGGCCCATCTCCCGCAATCCGAAGTCGGACTTTCACACCCTTAGATACGAGTTGCGCCAGTGCTTCAAAAAGTTGGACATGACCTTTTTCTGTGCTGAACCGTCCGGCTGTGCCGAAGACGAGTTCATCCGAGTTCATTGACCGGTTCTTCGCGGCTTGCAGCGGGAAAGCGGCGTCCTCAAACTCGCGCTCGTCGAGTCCGTTGTAAACGACTGGTATATTGTGCGTGATCCACGGAAAGTACCTGGTCGTATAATCTCGTGTCGCCCGCGAAACGGCAATGTACTGTGGAGAGTCTCGCTGTAACGCGAACTGCGTAGCCAAACGTGTAACACGATCTCTCCACCCTCCACCGGCTAACCAGCCACGCGTATCCTGGACATGCACAACATGGCAGCAATCTTCGAAGCGGCGAGCGCGAGCGACTAAACGAGCCGCAGGCCACAGATGGCTATGCACGATAGCGGGCCGAAAAATGTGAATAATCTGACGTAATCGACGGATGCAGCGGAAGTATCCCGTTATGTCACGACGAGAGCCCTTGTAATGGAGAAATTCCGGCGGCTCCAGTCCCTGAAGTCGATGCGGAAAGGCGTTTTCTGAGCCGAGCACACACATAAGCGGAACCAGACCACACCGAGTTTGCTCTCGCATGATCGTACACAGCGCGCGTTCGGCACCGCCGGGGCCGAGTTGGGGGATAACGTGCAATACACGGAGTCCGGCGAACATTGGCGATTGCTCTTCGCGCGCAAGAGCGTGCGTGCCTACCTGAGCGGTCGATGGCGTCCGATCTGCTTGCATTCTACGGCTCCTGAAAATGCAGAGGAGTAACGCCGTGCGGCTCGAGGCCATAATCCGCGACTATGTCGTAGGACATACACGCGCAATAAAACGCTCCGACCGCTCGCGCACGGGCGGCTCTCGGCATCCGCTGTCGCTCACCGCATGCTGGAATCACGCGTCTCATGCCATTCACAAACGTAATACATCGCCCAGAGTGGTGAGATGTCAGTGCGTTCATTGCGCCCACAGCGTCCAACTCCGCAGCCTCGCGTTGAAAATGCCATGCCGGCCAAGCATATTTCTATCATAAGTTCGAGAGCGCTGCTCGCAAAGCGAGACGCGTCGGCCGGGGTGCATTCCCAAATCGCGGACGCAAAAACCCAGTGATTTGCTGGGTCAAACGG
>JBBDHZ010000204.1:0-2713 GCA_040880645.1 Minisyncoccota bacterium | reverse complement strand
CAGTGAAAACGGAGATCTATAAGTCACGGTCAGCTCTCAGAGGGCCCAAAACCAGGGTGCGGGAGGGCTTCGCCGGGGTCAGGCCTGGTGTTCGGTGTTGGCGTGGGGTGGGTTTGTCTACGTGAGGTGGTTCTCGGCCCACGCCCATTTACTAATCGGCAATCGCTATGTCTCGTCCTCCACGAATCCAGTTTGCGGGTGCAAATTGCCAAATTGTTACTAGCGGTGACGGTCAACGGCCGGTCGAGACATGGCCGCCTGGCTGTGTCGTTGCTGGACAGGCGTCACGCTCAGAGAACTCGGTCCTGCGTTTGGGCTTACCGGAACAGACAGCGTCTCCAAACTGGTTCGTCGAGCCGAACAGCAGTCCAAAAGATCCGCAAACTGGCGAAATCGGGCATGCGAAATGGAAACAACGCTCCACCTGAACACCGAACACAAGGACTGACCCCGGCGGAGCCAACCTGACCGTTTGAGGACGTTCCACATCAACCGGCTCGAGACCTGCGATGCTCAGGTCACAGATCGTCTCCGTGGCTCGCGACGAGGCGTCGATCACTGGGACCCGCTGAGAAGTAGAGCAAGCTCCTTGCCGAAACGGTCTAGGTCCAAGCCGACTGTGGAGAGCGGGTGCTCGAGGATCCTCAGGCGGCCAAGGCCGTCCGGGGAAACAAAGTGAATTCCTGCAATCTCTCGCGCGTCCACAACAGTGGGATGCTTGTGGGACTCCGCGCTGAGGCGTCGCACGTCAGCGTCTTCATCTCGCGTCAACATCCCCACAATCCGATAAACGTCCAGGGCGTGGTGCTGCCCTAAACTCTTGTCAGCGTCGTTCATCCGGTCCCGAAAGGCGCAGAGTTTCATCAGCAAATAGCTGAACGCTTGAGGGACCAAGATTTCGGTGCCGTGTTCTGCGCCCGAGGATAATGGGCCTGTAATTGGTATGCGGACCGCATGGCGGTCGACCGCCAGGGCTTCTTCGAGTTTGCTCGCATGTAGCTTGACGCTGGGCCGCGGCTTGACCCGCCGAGGATCCTTCGGAACTCGCTCAGCAAACCTGCCAAGAGGGGCGGCGAGCAGGTCGATCTTGACCTGCCCCCGGGGAACCTTTCGAACAAACTGAGTGTACTTCGCTGTCTCAACGACGCTGCAGCCCAACTGATCCAAGGCAACGCGAATCGACCTCATCGATTCCGAATCGGTGACGATTTCCGCTCGCAGAATTAGGTCGATGTCGTTCGTTGTCCGAGCTTCGGGCAAGTCGCCGTGGGGGAACAACGTCGGGATCCCGGGATGGTCTCCGAGGTAGAGTTGCTTGAGATACAGACCATAGCCGCCGCCGATGATCAGCGGCGGGGTCGAATCAAGCGCTGCATCAAGGTCCAGCAGCGTCGTTAAGAGTGGGTCGTCAGACATCTGGTTCCGTCGTGCGTGGTGCTTCGAGTTCTCCGAGAATCAAATCCTTCACTTGTTGCGAGGTTTCCTGCTCTCGTTTATCACCGGCCGAGCACTCCATAAAGACCTGGATCGGCGAAGCGTAAGGCAAACCGTCCCTGACTCGGGCATCGAAGTAAACGGTCGGATCATCGGTTTGTTGCAGTTCGACATCGACAAAACGGCTCGTCTCCTCGACTTTTCGACCCCATTTGCGAAGAATCTCGGCAATGCTCGGAGTACGCAATACGGGCCGGTCTCCGCGTCCCATCACGGCGTAGGCTGTGATAGAAGAGCGTCCGCTGAAAACCAGCGGCGTCTTTCGCGGGGCGAGGCGAAAAAGGTCCGCCAGCGGTTCCTGGGTGGACAAGGTGACGGTTCTGGTCACTTTGGGCGGACTGTAGTTCTCGGCAAGTTTCTCCAGCAGCTTGTCGGGTTGTCTCAGGCGGATGCCGTCGGAGATACGGTCTACGATGAGGTCGTATTCCAGACGCTTCAGGGCCTTGGAAATCGTCGACAGGGCAACTCTCCCGCCGCGTGCATTGATCTCCTTTTCGATATCAGCAAGCGATTGGAACTCCGGTCGGCACAGAAAGACTCGTCCCACCAGTGAAGTGGCGCCGCGATAGGCGTACTTGGTTGGCGCCGAATCTGGGAATTTATTTGGCTTACCCGTGCGATACACCAGCAATTTACCCGGCACCGTCACGACGCCATTGCCGGATAGATCGATCCCGCTCAGCTGCCGCTGCTGAAGCTCGTTGAGTTGCGTTTCTCGCAAGTAGGGGACGACCAGCATCGAAAGGCGATCTCGCGGCCACCCTCCTTGCTCAATGCGGAATAATGCCTCCTCGAACGCCTTCGGTGAACTGCGCGATTTTAGCTCGGCTGCGAATTCGTAGCTCTGCCCGTCGGCAGTCACCTCGAACATCGCATCCGCTCCAAGGTCCCGGGCTCGCGCTGATTTCTTGGCCAGACGGATCCGCAGCGGCGGAAAGTCGTACCCGCCCCGAAACTCCTCTAGCATTTCGGCTTCGCTGAGCATGATCTTTTCTCGTTTCCTACGCCCTTCGATCGCGCTCGCGGACTTCCCAAAGCAACCAGGAGACAGATCCGCAAGACGTTTTCCAATTATAGCACAATTTCCTGTGCAGGAAAATGTCACAAAACGGGAAACACGCCAACCGCCGCTTAACGGCCTGAACAGACAGTAGGCGGCATAGACCCACGAATGGCTTGGTGGGCGATTTGGAGGAGGCCAAAATTTTCAACACGAACC
>JBBDHZ010000203.1:0-2734 GCA_040880645.1 Minisyncoccota bacterium | reverse complement strand
TGCTTAGCCCGCTGGTCAACGAAGTCTACTCGATTGAGATTGTCGAGGGGTTGGGCCGCAGAGCGGAACGTACGCTGAAGCATCTGAAGTACACGAATGTCTTCACGAAGGTTGGCGACGGCTTCCAAGGCTGGCCGGAACATGCTCCGTTTGACAAGATCATCGTGACCTGTTCGCCAGAAGCCCCTCCGCAGCCGTTGATCGATCAACTGGCAGAAGGCGGCTTGATGGTGATTCCCGCCGGTGAGCGATATCAACAGACGCTGTATCTGATGCGGAAGAAAGATGGAATGCTGGAGAAGGAGGCGTTGCGACCGACCTTGTTTGTCCCGATGACAGGCACGGCGGAAGATCTGCGTCGTGTCAAACCAGACCCAGCGAACCCGCAAGTGGCCAACGGCAATTTCGAGGAGGAGGTCGGTGAAAATGGTTTCATTCCGGGCTGGTATTACCAGCGGCAGGCGGAGTGGACAACCGACGCGCAGGCTCCCGAGGGCGAGCACTACGTCACGTTTAAGAACGAAGAAGCGGGTCGGTCGTCGCACTTACTGCAAGGCTTGCCGATTGACGGCCGCCAGATCGCCGAGATCGAACTGTCGGCACTGGTGAAGCATTCGAAGATCATCGTCAACCTTGGCGAGGGTGCAGTTCCCACGGTCGGCATAACCTTTTACGACGAGAACCGCAACGATCTCGGGCACAACTGGATTGGGCCATTTCGCGGTTCGTCGGATTGGACGCAGGTGAGGAAACGCTTCCGGGTTCCGATTCAAGCACGCGAAGGGCTGGTGCGGATCGGGCTCTTTGGTGCCACGGGCGAATTGTCGATCGATGCCGTTTTATTGAAACCGGTCGCGAGGTGAATTTGTGTGTGGCACGTCCTGAGTTGACTCCCAGGCGTTCCGCCTGGGCTAGGTAAACTGCTTGGCCTTTGGCCCGAAAGCTCGCAACTCCAGCGAAAACGAATCTGGGATAATGTCCTCACGGAGACAACGGCAACTTTTTAACAGCCCAGTGCGGTTTGTTTTGCAACGTGTGGCTTCGACAAGGTATCTCCCGAGACGCAATGAACACGATGCCTCGACAGGAAGCGGCAGGACTTGGCACGACGTCGATTCTGCTCTCCGCTCCCCAGGCCGTTCAGTTGCAACTGAGGCAAAACAATTGCCTCACGGATTCACTCCGTCAGCCGAGCGATCCAGTTCGGCAAATAGCGCATTCAGCGACAGCGTGAATCCAGGCAGCACCTCGCCACCAGTCAGCGAATCGCTCGCGCCGTACTCTGTGTATTCATCCGGCGATGTGTAGACAACGGCACTTCGCTTGCGTGGATCGATCATCCAGACGAGCGACACGCCCGCTTCAAAGTACTCGCGCCGCTTCCGTTCCATCTCGCGATCCGTGTTGGAAACGCTGAGCACTTCTACGGCAAGATCCGGGGTGATATTTGGAGCTGGTTCGGCCGATAGCCGACCTCCGGGAAATCGCGACCAGGATGCAAACGCCACATCGGGCATCCGGATCAACCCAGGAAACAGCCGCATCATGCCATCCGAACCGGACACGCAGCCAAGATTCCTCGGGATGACGAATGCACGGAGAAGCGCCAGAATCGCGCCTGCAATAATCGATTCGCAATAACCCACTGTCTTTTCCACCAAGATACCATCAATAAGTTCGCAAAGACGATTCTGCCTGGTCTCGCATTCAATCGCATCTTGCTCCGTCGCGGTTCCCGGCGGTGGGTTCATCAAAATTCGCTCCGGTGGGATATCGCCGAGCGCAACAAGCATGTCGGCGATTGTTCGCGGCTGCTGTGGTGAAGCGATGCTCATCGTTACTCCTTGTTGGTATCGCTCCATTCTAACCGAAGCCGCACGGGCGGAGCCAGCGGCACACGGGCTAATCCAGAAGCAAATGAAGTCACGCAGGGTGTCGCTAGAACTTGCGCGCGCTGGTAGAACGTTAGGCAACACTCGAATCGCGCGCGAATTTAGGAGCCAAACATGTCAGCGGATCGGCCACTCTCGGGCAAACGCATTCTCGTCCTGGTCGGCGATATCTACGAAGACTTGGAATTGTGGTATCCCAAGCTGCGGATGATCGAGGCCGGAGCCGAGGTCGTTGTCACGGGGCAGGAAGCGGATGTTGTGTATGCGGGGAAGAATGGCTATCCGTGCAAGTCCGATGCGGCGATCCCGGAGATGAAGGCGGCTGACTTCGATGGGCTGGTGGTGCCGGGCGGGTTCATGCCGGATAAGTTGCGAAGAGATCCGCAGGTGTTACAGCTTGTGCGAGACTTTGCCGATGCGGGAAAACTGGTTGCGGCGGTTTGCCACGGCGGTTGGATTCCCATCTCGGCCAAGGTGTACGACGGCGTGCGCGTGACCGGGTCGCCGGGAATCAAGGACGATCTGATTAATGCCGGCGCGATCTGGGAAGATGCGGCCGTGGTGGTCGATCGGCATTTCGTTTCCAGCCGCAAGCCCGATGACTTGCCGGACTTTTGTCGCGGGATTCTACAGGTACTGAGCTGAGGCTTCGATGGCGGACTCCCAACGACAGCTTTCGTTCGCGATGTTGGAAGACGCGGACGATGTCGAAACACCAGCTAAGGCAATCGCCCCACCGGCGGCGATACCAATGGCCGTTGAACCTGGGCCCGACAAATTGCCGGGCAGTCTCGAAGGTCAGGTCGTTTACGTCATCGATTCACATTCGTTGATCTATCAGG
>JBBDHZ010000202.1:0-2743 GCA_040880645.1 Minisyncoccota bacterium | reverse complement strand
GCGGCTGTTTGCGCGGCGCTTCGTGAGAACTCATATACCGTATAGTATAGCAAACAACACGGGCGGTGTATTCGTTCTATGCTGAGGACAACTGGGTCAAGATCTCAGGGCCTTCTTCAGTAATAGCGATCGTATGCTCAAAATGAGCCGAGAGTGAACCGTCGGCGGTTCGTATGGTAAAGCCGTCAGCATCCGTGGTGATCTCCTCGGAACCCAAGGAGAGCATCGGCTCGATGGCGATCACCAGTCCGGGCTCAAGCCGCTCACCGTGACCGGGGGTGCCGGTGTTTGGCACGAACGGGTCTTCGTGCACCTCGTAGCCGACACCGTGCCCCGCTAACCCGCGCGAAAGCGCGTAGCCGTGCGGGCGCACAAACGACTCGATCGCACTGCCAATGTCGCCGGTGGTTGCTCCCGGCTGTGCCGCCTGAATACCGAGCTCCAGCGCTTCGCGGGTTACCCGCAACAGATCGGCGGTGCTCTCGTCAATGCTCCCTACCCCCACGGTCACGGCCGAGTCGGTGATCAGTCCATCGTAGACCAGTCCCGCGTCAAGCGTAACGATATCTCCCTCAGCCAGTGCATACTCAGTTTCGTTCGGGATCCCGTGCACGATCGCGTCGTTGATCGATACGCAGATACTGCCGGGATACCCTCGCGGCGCTCCTGCCGGTTGATACTTCAAAAACGCCGGCGTTCCGCCGTGTTCGCCAATAAGCGTGTGGGCTCGCTCGTTGATCGACGCGGTGGTAACGCCGGGTGCGACCTCGCCCGCGAGCGTGGCGAGAATATCGGCCAGCCGCTTGCCGCCCTCTTTGAGCGACGCAATCTCGTCCGCTGTTTTCAGTTTGATCATAGGAGTGAGCGTCAGTTACTACGCTCCTATCACTGTACCAACAAATTCCTTGCCCTCAAAGTAGTTCCTGATGTTCTCGATCTTGCCGTTCAAAATACCCACCTCAAGCCCGAGCTCCTCGGCTTTCTTTGCCGCAATCGGGTCAAACGGGGAGTTCAGGCCCGGATCCCATTCTTCAGGGAGGAGTTTTCGGAAATCACTCCAGGAGATCGACTCTATCTTTTGCGCATCATCGTATTTCTTAGGGTCTTTATCGTAGACGTACTCGATATTTGAAAGATTCAACACCTTTTTCGCGCCGGCGGTCTCCGCAAACATTACTGCATCGTAGTCTGTGCTCCAGCCGGGCTTCCACCCCGCCCCGATCACTACCGGCTTGTCGGTGGCCACCGTATCGGTCGGATCAAGAATAATATCAGTATGCGCCAACTCACCGAACGCCAACCGTACCAGGTGGGCATTGAGTCGGGTGGTATGAATACCGATCCAGTCTTTCTCCTCACTCGTGGCATCGATCACCTCGCTCAGCCCCTGTTGATATGTCCGCGCCGGCGCACCGCCCCCCGTAATAATAAAAAATCGCTTGCCTTCTGAGACAAACGATTCGATCAACGTTTTAAATTCCTTCAGAAAACTTGCATCAACTGTGTCAGGAACGATGAGCGAACCTCCGAGGGAAATAATGATCGTATCGTTTGATGATGTCGTCATACAAAAGTTTAGGTAAGTGATAATGACCTTATGATCGCTGCATACACATCGTCCATCGACTGGTCGCCGTCGATATCGTGGAAATGATACCGTTCGTTACCTCGGTAGTGCTCAAGCGCGGGCTCGACTTTGCTTTCGTACCAGTTCAAGCGGTTCTCGATCGCCTCGTCGGTATCGTCGCTTCGCCCGCGCTCAAGCAGCCGCCGTTTCAACTCTTCTTTGCTTACGTTGATGAGTATAACGTGGACATTCTCAAGGCCGTAAAACTCAAGCGCCGAGTCAAGCACCTCCGCCTCGGTCACGGTGCGTGGTGAGCCGTCGAACAGCAGATGTTCGGCGCCGGTGAACCGATTAACCAACGCGTCGGCCCAGGCCCAGACCGCCAGAAAGTACGGCTGCAATTTCCCGTTGTCATCGATGGTCTGGCTGAGCGCGGCCGTGTGCGAGCCGCGCTTCTCTTCCCGAAACCGACGAAACTCCGCCCCGGTTGAGATGTGCAGCTGCGGGGCATCACTCCGCTCCGCCAGATACGCCTTCAGCATCTCGACCTGCGTGCCCTTCCCGCTACCGGACGGGCCGGCAAAAATGAACGTCTGTGGTGTCATACGTAGAATCGTTGAGCGTTTAATACTGTCGGACCGAAACCTGCGCGTCGAGGCGTTTCACCATATCAACGACAACCGATACAACGATGAGCAGGGCGGTCCCCCCGATCGCGAACGCCGGATTATTGGTCGCGGACTGCAGGGCAAGCGGCAGCACCGCCACAATACCCAGGAAAACCGAACTCACCAGGGTCAGCCGCGTGAGAATTGACGCCAGATATAGCGAGGTTGCCTGGCCGGGACGAATGCCCGGGACAAAGGCGCCGGACTTCTGGAGATTATCGGCGATCTTATCCGGGTCGAACGTGATCGCGGTATAGAAATACGTGAATCCGATCACCAGCAGGAAATAGGAGCCGGCGTACAGCCAACCGATGTTCGTCAGGTTGATACCCTGCTGAGCGAAACTCACTACCCATTCATTGTCCACTCCCAGCAGGAAGTTGAAGATCATCTGCGGAAACAGCAAGATCGAAAGCGCAAAGATGATCGGGATCACACCGGCCTGGTTGAGGCGCAGCGGAAGATACGTTGAAACGCCGCCGTAGGTTTTCATACCGCGCACTTGCTT
>JBBDHZ010000201.1:0-17314 GCA_040880645.1 Minisyncoccota bacterium | reverse complement strand
GGCGGATAACGAGGGCGCAATTGCACCCCAAGACCTTCGGGTTATGAGCCCGATTATGGGAGTTACCCTGACCGGGAAAAACGCCCGAAACGCCTGTCCTGACTGGGTTTTCGCCTCTCAACGTTTCGCGTTGTTTCCCCTTCCATCCCACCCTCTCGCGGTATGGACGCGGTATGGAGGCTTGAGCGTTATCAAGCCGTGCCCGGCACCGCGGCACGGATCTGTTCGGGAAGGAATGTCGCTTCGTCGCATCGTCGTAGTGCTGTGACGGTTTGCCATCCGTGAGACAAACCCAACAGGAGAACATCAAACGCCGCCTCTGACGCCACGTCTCGCAACCGCCGTCCGCACGCCTCTGCCACCTGACGAGTGATCTGAGCTTGATCAACTTGATTCCTGCGCAGAATCTCGACGATCGAGAGGCCGTTGATCTCAATCACCTGCCCTCCGTAGGTCACCGCATTTACATCAATGTTGGCAAGATCCTGTCGAGACGCCACCAATTCGGCGAGCCGCTGCTCCCACACCATTTCGTGGATCCGCGCCATCTTCTGCACCGCGGCAGCGCGGCTCCGCTGCGTTGCGTCGGCCGCGGCGGCACCGTGGTCGCCCGGTAGGACAGCCAAGTATCGAAGCAGATGAGCCGACTCGGTTCCGGTACGAGAGTTAACCACGAGATATCCCAAGCCCTTGACGAGGCGCTCGAGGTCGAAGTCGTCCCCCACTGACCACCAGGCCGGCAGCCCAAGCCGCACACAAGACCGAAACACGATGACTCTGTCCTCGTCCGTGAAGCCAACTGTGCGTCTATCATCGAGAAGAGCCAGCAGCTCGTCACGCTGCATGACATGGGCCTCGCGGAACTTCGCGATCTCTCGATGAGTGCGCAGCAGGCCACCGAGGTCACGGACAGGTGCATGGACCGCCACGATAGGTGCGCCGACCGTGAGAATGTCTTCCCCGTCTGATCCGACAAGCACGATCTCGCGGCCGGCAACGCCCGCTGCGTCATCAACCCGGACCACTTCCATGGGATTTGCAGCTTGAACGAGGGTCAGGGCAATTCCCTCCCGTGCGTGTTCGCCGAACTCACCTACCACTGCATTGATGACGACCTGAACCTGCTCGTCGGTGATCAGAGAACCGACTAGCTGAGTGTGACTGTGCTGGCCTTGCCGACCGCAGAATACCGGTTGGGAACGCACGTGAGAATGATGATCTGACAATCCTCGGCTGCTGTCGAGATAGCGGCACCCATCCGTTCGAGCCGCCCGGGATCTGTCCAACCGAGCGCATCATCGAAGATCACCGGCACCCCACCTTCATCTGCGACGAGGGTCGCGCAGGCAAGTCGGGCAAGAAGCCCGAGCTGCTCTTGCGCACCGGTGCTGAGCTGACGGAACTCGAGCGTTGTGTCGTCCAAGGTCCGGCGAGCAATCGATAGATCGTCGTCAAGAACCACCTCGAAGGACGATCCATATACGATCCGACCGAGACGCTCAATCCGATCACGGAACGGCTGGTTGTATCGCTGTCGTGCCACCTTCCGGTGTTCCTTGAACACATCGTGAAGAAGCCGCGTTGCCGCAGCCTTCGATTCGAGGCGATGGTACTTCTGACCAATCTCCGTCAAGAGCGACGCTGCCTCGTTCGCATGCTGCGCGGGGCCACGTTCCGTTTCCACGGATAGCTTGATGCGTAGCTCCTTACGGTGATCTTCGTTCTTCACAAGGTCGTCGGAGCATCGCTTCAACACTGCCTCAGCGTTACTCAAACGAGCGTCCACACTGTCGGCATCGGTACCTTCCAGCCGCTCCTGAGCCTCGGCTGCCACCGCTTTGGTTTGTTCTGCCACGGTCAGAGCAGCCGCCTCTGCCTTGCGGAGTTTCTTGTCGCTTCGCTCGCCTCGGGCATCGGCAACGGTCTTCTCGGCTGAAGCAAGAGTGCTCTCGGCAATCTCGACACGGGCCCGGAGACTGGCGTCGGCCACATCAAGCTTGTTCAGGTCGGCAGTGGTGTCCTGCGCGAGAGCATCTGTGTTGGACAGATTGATCTCGGCTTTGGATGCGGCCTTCTTTGCTTTGCGCTCAATTCCCTGGGCTTCGTCAAGACCAGCTGGGATCGGTGGCTTGGGCTCTCGGTTCTGCGGGTACAGCGACGTGCGACTCGTGAGCCTCTCGACCTTCCCAGAGAGCCCATCCGACGTCAGGTCACGAAGATCCTGTTTGATGATCTTGAGCGCATCTACTTGATCACGTTCCGCTTGTGCTCGAGCATCTGCCCGCTCACGCGCATCGGAGAAATTCTGAACGCCACCTCGACGGCAGAGCTCGTCGTATCGCTCCTGTGCTCGTTCCTCCTGCCTCATGACATCCCCATCGTCCTCGCCTGCACGAACCACCAATCTCGCGACATCCGCGATCACAATGCAGGTCTCCCCGCTCACCGATACAGACCGCTCCTCATCAGCGACCATCTCAATGTCGGTCCCATCGACGTTCATCGCAATCGCGGTGAGCGCCGCTACGTCGACAGTCGGCTGCGACCGGGCAGCAGCGGTCTTCGCTGCGGCAAGATCGAGATGCGCGTCTTCGATCTTCGCAAGCAGTTTGGCGTCGATCTTGATTGATTCGAGAGATCCTTCTGCGAGAGACAACAGCTCCTGGGCATCATTGACACGATCTCTGCGCTCCGTGAGTTGCTCGATCTCGATGAGCTGCCTGAGGTACTCGCTGTCATCTCTTGCAAGCTCGTGAACCCGCCTTGCCTCTTCCGAAGCTTTGCGAGCGACCTTCAGCGCCTTCTTGCTGGCTTTCTGTTTGGTTTGTACAAGCTCGCGAGCTGGCTCCGATTTGCCGATTTCCTGCTCCGCGTCGTTGAGATCATCCGCTGCCGTCTTGATGGCGACGGTGAGTTCGTCTCTTCTCTCTCGATCGCTCCGTGCGTTCAGGTACACCGCCTGCGCACGCTCGAACTCCCCCTTGGAGTGCTCTGCAACCCGTCTAATCTTCGCAACCGCATCGACCTGCTCGGCGAGGTCCTCCACGCCTTGCGATGCATCCGATTGAGTCTGCTGGAGTGCTATTCCGGCAGACTCCAGACGCTGGATCTCCTCGGCATAGTCGTCCAGATCTTGGAGATGCGCGGTCGCTTTGTCATGCTCTTCTTGCGCCGCCTGGAGATCGTTCTTCAGGCTGCTGAGATCGCCTCGGGCTTTTCCGCCGGGAGTCCACAACTTCAGATACTCGGCTTCGACACGGTCGAACAACACGTCTTCACGGTCTCCAGCTACATCTCCGCCCGCCGCGGCATCCAATGCGCGTCCCAACGCGGACGCCTCGAACTTCGCCTGAGATAGGCCCGTTCCCTGATCGAGGCGAAGTGCTTTCCAAAGATCGAGATCCACCGCCACCTCAAGAATTCGATCGACCCGCTCATGGGCTTCCCTGCCGTTGAGCTGCTCACGTTTCGGCGCGGACACCTCAAGGACGGTCTCCGGTTTTCGCAACCATCGCTTTCGATAGGTGAACTCGTACTCGCCTGCAGTGATGTCCACTTCAACTTCGGGACCGAGATCCGTGCCCTTGGTCATAGCGTCCTTGATCGGACGTGCCGAGGACGAATCAAGATATGCGAGAATCGCATCAACGGCCTCGATCATGGACGTCTTCCCGATCTCGTTCACGCCTTCAATGATTGTGATACCGCTCTCCGGGAACGACACCTCGGCTTCGTCGATGCCGGCGTAGTTGCGCACCTTGATCCGTCGGATCCTCATGCGCTCCCTCCTGCGAGGCGATAGAGAAGCCCGAGCGCATCCTGAGCGTTCGATGCCTCTGCTTCGTCATCCGATGCCAGTTCAACAAGCTCAGCGAGGGCATCTTGCGCGAATCCAGACAGGCCCAGAGAGGTGAAATCGTCGTCGTCCGGGAGAACCACGAGGTCGCTATGACGCTCCCAAGTGTTGAGGGATGCGAACAGGTCGGAGAAGTGCTCGAGTATCTCGTCAAGACGGAGCTTGTTACCGAGCGACATCTGCCCGACGAGGGTCAACTGCACGATCGACACAGCCTTGCTGTCCAAATCGGACAGCTCAGCCTCGAGGTGATCGACATCTTCCGCAGTTCGCAAGTCGAACTCGAACGAACGAAATACCCACTCCCCAACGGGAACCGGTGTCACCTCGACTTCGCCACTCTCGATCTCGACAACGAGGACATTCCCGGGATCAACTTCCCGAAAGGCCGTCGGTTCTGGTGCCCCCGAATACCAAACTCTGCCGCTCGTCCCCACAGACGTCGTGGAGTGACGATCACCGAGGGCAACATACTGAAGTTGCGTGACCGCCAGTGCAGACTCGAGAGCTTCGAGTTGGATAGCGGAGACATCGTTGGCGTCGGGATTGAGGACGTCGACGGCACCGTGCCCAACCGCGATGCAAACGTCGTCACCGTTCGGAATGCTGGAGACTGCACGGGACACGAGGTCCTCGAGGGGTGCCTTGCTCGTCCATGGTGCCGAGACGAGTTGGACACCTGCCTCAACTTCCGTCGTCCCCTCAACGCTCAACACTTCGACGTTCCCTGGACATCGGGAAACAAAGGTCTGCGAAGTGAAGACAGAAGATGCAGTCAGCGGATCGTGATTGCCGGGAAGCAGATAGAAGTTGACATCGGGACTCTCGGCCATCGCGTCCAAAGCGCGCACAATCACTTGCCGTTCAACATGATTCGTTTCGAACACGTCGCCACAAACAACTACGAATGAACACTCGTGTGCAGTGGCGAGCTGCCCGATCTTCCTGACCATGTCAATACGAGCCGCGGCAAACCGTGCCTGAGCCTCCGCATCAAGGAAGTGGCGTGTCATACCAAGCTGCCAATCAGCGGTATGGATGAATCTGGCCATGATGACGATCGTAGCGCCTCGCTGCGACACACCCAGCCAACGCGAGGGCAGTTGCCATCTCCTCGCGTCCCCTGAATCGCTAGACGTGCGTCTTCATGTCTTGCACATGAGCGTCATCGACACTGGCCATGAGCGCGAGAATGTCGCGTGCAACTTCCTGCGCCTCGAGATTCTCGAGCGGTCCGAGAGTGTCGAGGCGATCGGTCGTGTCGCCGTGGGAGTGGAAGTCAACGAAACGCATGATGCGCTCGGACTTCGCACTATCGAAGCCACATCCGCCCACCTTCGTGCTCAGATTCCCCTTGGTCGGTTTTCGGAAGGCAAAGAATGTCTCCAGCACGCGCCTCCCAATGTTGGGCATACTGTATGTGTCGCTTGCTGTCGGTTCTTCAGCATTGATGTACCGACAGAGTGACACGAAGAGGAAGTGATACTCAGAATCGTACTTCGCGAGCGTTGGGTCGATCTTACCGAAAGAGGAGCTGGGACCGTCCTCATCGACGATTCGCTGTGTCATAAACATCCCGAATTCCTTCTTCTGCGCGCTGGTCCACCCGAGCCTCCTGCGAAGAGACCTGAACATGGAGAAGCTGTGCGTGAGGTAGAAGACCTGAAGGGCGAGCTCCGTGGCGTCAATCATCGAGCCATACGCGTGATATGCCTTGTTTTCGTCCAGACTCGAGACAGGATCATCGATGACCACGATCGTCTCGCCGAGTGATACGCCCTCCTCCTTCAGCTTCATCAGGAAGTAGACAAGTGCGATACCGTTTCGTTCGCCCTCACTCAGACGGTGGGCAGGCTTACCAAGCCGAAGCAGAGACAGTCCGAGTGATTCCGACTCGTCGCTCGGTGCGACGGTGAACATGCCATGGCCGAAGTACCTCGCAAGTGCAGCGTTGATCTCGGAACACGCGTCCTGCCTGCCAGAAACCTCGCTCTCGAGTCGGGAGATCTCCTCCTTTGTCTGTCGCAGGCGCACACCCAGCTCCTCTGAGACTGTCTTAGCCGTGCTGATCTGTGCCTCCACATCGAGGTACTCTGATCTCTCCTCCCAGACCATGTGCGTTTCGATCTCTCGCTGTGCTGCAGATCGAACCTTGTCGAGAACAGTCGTCCGCTTCTGATGGGACGCCAACGCACTGTCAACTAATACGAATGCAGCTTCAAGATTGGCAACGGCGGCATCTACGCTCCCGTCCGAAATTGGATCGTCCACTGTGGTGAACGGATCCGAACGCTTTGTCTTGAGGGAGGAACGACAGCGCTCGACAACGCCAAGGAAGCGATCGGACGAGACGACGAGCTCATCAGTGGCGAGCGGCCACCTGTCATCGACGTCGTCGTAGAAACGATCCGGTTGTATCGCACCGGCTCGCTCGCAATAGTCGGTCAGATTCTCTCCGAGCTGTTTGAGATCCGCATCGAGGGAATCGATCAGCTCGATGTGGGTGGTGAACACATGTGAGAAGTGACTGCGAAGCTCTTCAAGGCGCTCTGCAGGCATTCGCTGTTGGCAGAACAGACACCGATCCTCACGGCCAGCGTGGAGTTCAAGACCGTGTGACACCCAGTCCTGGACAGCCGCGTCGGAACGTAGGCTGGGAATAGCGGTGTCCAACAGCTCGGTCGCCAGGACCTCACCGACGCCGTGCCGCAGGCCGACAAGATCGTCGTGGTCGAAGCCCCGATCGAGTTCGATGCTCGGTTTGGGCTTCGTGTTTAGTCGCCTCTGTTCAGCCTCGACATCGATGTTGGGCCGCTTGGTGTCAACGGGAATGTCCTTGAGGCTTCCTTCGAGGTTCCGCCTCTCATAGTTGTAGAACCGCCTATCGGGGCCAGAACGGAGAGCCTCCTTGATCCTGAAGGCGCCCTTGCTCAGGAGCTTCTCTCGGTCTGTCTTCAGTTCATCCCACTTCTCCTTCGCTACATCGGTGTCATCACTTAGGCCGGGCAGCGTCTTGTTCAGCTTCCCAAGTTTCGCGGCAGCATCCACGTTCTCCGTGCCCAAAATCAGGAGAGGCGATACCGAAGCACCATCGAAGCTGAGATTGTCGCTGACGAAATCCTCACTGAACACACGGACTGATAGCGGTGCTTTCGCAAGCTCAGACGGACTAAGCGTCGCTCCCCCGGAACACGTGATTGAGAAATCGAAGTCGTCCTCGCTGACGGGCATCTCGCCAAGCTCGAACGAACGCAGAAGCCGAGCAACGGTCGACTTTCCGGTACCATTCCAGCCGTAGATCAGGTTGTAGCGTCGGAATTCCGGGAGGTCCTGTTCACATGTCCAGTCTCGGAAGCTACCGAACCCGCTAAGACTCTCGATCCTGGTGATCATCTCAGCCACGCACGTGTCTCCAATCCTCCCAAGCCGCACAACGCGAGCGGTTCACGCGAGCACCTCGTCGAGGTTCGTGGCCTTGACGAACTTGGCCGGAGATTCGACCATGTCAGCCAACGCAGCGAAATGAGCCTCGCCGCACTTGATCTTTGCTGTTTCGGCCTCGCGAAGGTCACCCTCGAACAGGCTGCTCTTCGTCTCCACCACAAAGTACAACCGCTCGCCCTCGTCGGTGTCCACGAGAACCGCCCAGTCGGGGTTGTAGCTCCCGAGTGGAGTGGGGATCGTGAACCATCCGGGCAGCTTTGCATAGACCTTGACGCCTTCACGCTTCTCCAGATCCTCCGCGAACTTGCGTTCCGTTGCTGAGTCGTAGACGACGGCCTCGTACACCGACCGCTGCGCATCTTTGAGCATGTTCTTGATGTACCCGGTCAGCTCTTCTTCCTCGAACAGCTCCTGGGCGTAGTACTCGTCATCGCCGAGGCGCTGGTACTTGATCCCGTCCACCAAGGCGATGCGCTTCTTGCGGTTGATCAATTCAGAGACCATGTCGATGTACTTCTGCGGGTTCTTCACGAAGTCGTCGAGTCTCTCGCTCTCGATGAGAATCCGAGTGATCGTGCGCCGCGTCAATTGGGTTCGGTCCTGGAGTTCGGTCAACACATCCGGCAGCGGGATGTCTGGTTCGTCGAGCGTCACCTGCTGATCGACGCGGGTCTCCTCGGCCGCCACTCCCGATTCCCGAATATCGAGCTTCGCCTTCTTCCACTGCAGCGTCGTCTTCGGCACGACGGGCATCTCACTCACGGCTTCGATGCAGACGACGATGAGCTTCTCGTTGTCGAAGTGCACCCGATAGGTCGTCTTCTGCTTGACCCGGTCCCAAAGCTCCTTGAACTCGGGCGAATCGAGCACCGCCCTCCTAGGTCTGATCTGCTTGCGCTCATCGGCGTCTCTCACCTCCACGGTCCCGGCGAGACGGGTGAGGATTCCTGCGATCTGATCGAGATAGGGTTGGAAGCTCTCGGGAACGTCGAGAGACTCCTCCCGAAGCGCATCGCGAAGAGCATCGAGAACGTTGCCCTTGGCATCGATCATGTGCGACTCGTTGAAATGTGCCCACAGCTCCTCGGAACGTTCGGCACCCAGGGCCACGAACTCTCCGTCGCTGCTTTGAATTGAACACGCAGCGAACTGATCTCGGAGCACGACACCGAACCTGATCCCCGTGTCGGCCTGAATCTCCAACTGCAGATCCTTGGCGAATTGCTCGTAGCTGTCTTGAGCTATCACCGTCAGCCGGTTGATCCCGAAACCGCGCTGACGTTCGCCATCCTGATTGACTGCCAGGCGTAGACCACGCCCGATCGTTTGGCGTCGCTGTCGCTCCGATTTGACGTCTCGTAGCGTACAAATCTGAAACACATTCGGGTTGTCCCAACCCTCTCGCAGTGCCGAGTGCGAAAAGATGAACTTCAGCGGTTCATCGAAACTGAGCAACTTCTCCTTGTCCCTCATGATGAGGTTGTAGGCGGACTCGTCCTTCGACGCCGTCCCGGTGCTGCTCTCGAGCATCCGGCCCCTATTGTCGATAGCGAAGTACCCGTCGTGAACCACCTCGGGGTCCTCGACACCGTTGCCGTCGTCGAATAGCGTCCGATAGCGAGGCTTCTTGATGGTGCGTCGGTACTCCTCTTCGAACATCACAGCTAGCTCGCCCTTGACGGCATAGCCCTCATCGTCGTACTTGCGGTACAGCCCAACACTTGGGACGAAGAACAGGCTGAGCACCTTGATGCCCTTCGGGTTGAGGATCAACTCCTTTTCGAGATGTTCGTTGATGGTTCGGCGGATCATCTCGCGGGTCACGGCGGTTTCGTCGACGTCTCCGAACGCCTCTCCCTCTGACAACCAGATCTCATCACCGGGGACGCGCAATTCGATGCTCTCAGCACCACGAGTCACGTCGATCTCGCCGATTGAGTGGTCCTCGTACAACGCCCGACCCGTGACCTGTTCCAGATCGTCTCCGTCTTGCACGGTCTTCTTCGAGCGCTTCACGCTCCCCGTCCGCGTCTCGACGTCCATTTCGACAGTCGCTGTGATTGTGCCGCTCTGGTTCTTGGCTGAGACCAATCGCACGTATGGCTTGTTGTAAGCACTGGCAACGTTGGCCGATGCCACTTCGATCTGTTTGACCAACTTCCGCTGATAGGCGTCAACGGCATCGAGGCGGTACACCATGTGATGCTTGTCGACGTGCGTTGCCGAGTACCGCAGGGTGCACAGCGGGTTCATGGCCTCAAGCGCTTTGCGACCTTGTCCCTTCAACCCACCGTCAACGCTTTGGGGTTCGTCAACGATGATGATGGGATTCGTGGCCCTGATCAGGTCGATCGGCTTCTCGCCGCCGGTCTTCTCGGAGTCCTTGTAGATGTTGTTGACATCCTTCTTGTTGATCGCCTGGGCAGTCACGATCATGATCTGGATCTCAGAGCTCGTGGCGAAGTTCCGCACCTCGCCGAGCTTCTTCGAGTCGTAGATGAACCCGGTGTACGGCTGTCCTGAATAGAGGCTCCTGAAGTGATCTCTCGTGATCTGCAGCGTCTTGTAGACACCTTCTTTGATCGCGACGGACGGTACAACGATCACGAACTTCGTGAAGCCGTAGCGTTTGTTGAGTTCGAGGATGGTGCGCAGGTACACGTAAGTCTTGCCGGTCCCGGTCTCCATCTCGACAGTGAAGTCCATCGAGGCGAGATCTGGGGACGGTGCCAGCGCATTCGAAAGCTGCACCTGCTGGAGGTTCGACTCGACTTCGTCTTCGAGCAGCAGCAGGCGGTTGCCGATACCGAGGTCAGACTCGAACCCGGCAAACATGCCGTCCAGCGCCGCGGAGGTCACCGTGAATTCGGTTCGACAGATCTCCTGACCTTCGAAGAGGCTGCAGATCGCGTCTATGGCGTCGAGCTGAAAGTCGAGCTTGGGCTCGAAGTGGAGCTTCATCACCACTAGATGCTCCGCACTGACACAACGACAGCCTGGTTGAGGATCGCCGCGATGTTTGTCTTCGCGACGTCATTCCCGAACGCAGAGTCACGGAAGATCACTGTCGTGTCTCCCGCAGGCTTGAGCTTGTCAAGCCAATCGACGATTCCGGTGCCTAGAGCCTCGATTGTGTTGACCGGAATCGAGGCTGCCAAACACGTCATCAGAACTCCGCCGCCAACGGAAGACACCACAACACCGCCGATATCGCGTTCCTCGATCGGAACACAGAGGTCAAGCCCGAGCTTGAGCAGCACTTCATAGAGAATGTCGTCCTCGGAGCGATCATTGGCGAGGTGCTCTTGGTAATCCAACAGCGAAGCCTCAACTTCGTCGCGGTCGGGCGACCAGGCTCGGATGTTCGACGTGTCCAGCTTGAAGACCCGAAACCCAACATCCCCATCCCACTCCGGATGGTCGACCTTTACCTTCGCTCCTGCCCGACGTAGTCGCTCCTTCGTCACATCAGAGACCGTCCCAGAATCGATGTCATCGGAGACTCGTTCGGGCAATTGCACCAGCACAAACCTCAGATCGTCGCTGCCGTCAGCCGCAGACTCGAATACGGCTTGACCTGTTGTCCCAGACCCGGCGAAGAAATCCATCACGATGCCTTCCTCGCAGGCCAGTTCAAAGCACCATTGAACGAGGCCAACCGGCTTGGCGAAATCGAATTCGTCACGCAGATCGAGCTGCTTCAGCTCCTTTGTTCCCTGGGAATTGGGATACTGGTTCAAGTAGTCCCGAGGTAGAACGCCCTCATTGAGCCTTCGATCGAGGTACTGCTTAACGTACACATTCCACTTACTGCTCGAGCCACTCGGGGTAACCAGCGGAGATCGAGCGGTCTCCTTGAACACGATCTCACTCCTCCGAGTGGGAAACGACGAGTCTGCCCACCGCCATACTTTGTCGTCTCTCGACTGTGGCGGCACCTTGGACAGCTCGGTGTTCTCGGGCGGAAATACGTTGCCCGGTGGTATGGCGAGTGAACCATCTGGGCACTCGATCCAGTAGCGCTGATTCGTGCACCCCCGCATCGGATCCAAAGAGGCCTGATACAGACCGACTTCCTTGTACCGTCGCCCGTCTTGGTCGGTGCCTTTGAATCCCTCTTCATAAGCCTTCCCTGGAGCAACCGAGAATCCATCCACCTCGTCCGCGTTTCGGGCGGCAACAAGCAAATAGTCAATCGAAGGCGCAAAATGGGTCCCTTTGTTGCTGGTTGTCTTGGCCACCCGGGTTATCTGACCCAAGAGATTCTCCTCACCAAATATCTCAACGACGACCGCCACCACGTTCGCGAACTCCTGCGGCCCTACAGAGATGAAAATGACGCCATCCTCCCTGAGCAGGTTGCGAGCGAGCTTCAACCTCGGGTACATCATGTTGAGCCAGTCGGTGTGGAACCGCCCCGATGACTCCACATTCGTCGACGACTTCTTGCCCTCTTCGTCGGTCTGGCCCGTCAACTCCAGGTAGTTCTTGATGTTGTCGCGATAGTTGTCCTTGTAGACGAAGTCCTTGCCCGTGTTGTACGGCGGGTCGATGTAGATCAGCTTCACCTTGCCCGAGTACGACTTCTGGAGAAGCTTCAATACCTCAAGGTTGTCGCCCTCGATCATCAAGTTCTGGGTCGTGTCCCAGTCCACAGATTCCTCAGGACACGGCCGTAGCGTCCCCATCGATGGTGTGAGCGCGATCCGGCGAGCCAGCTTCTTACCGTGCCAATTGAGGCCGTACTTCTCATCGCCGTCGGCAATCTCGTCGCCAAGGAGTTGGCTGAGCACGTCGAAGTCGATGCCGTCTTCGGAGAACGCTTCGGGGAACAGGCCTCGCATGGCCTCGAGGTTGGCTTCCACGATGTCTGCCGACTCGCTCAGGCCGTCACCGGCTTCGATGCGTTCCACCGTTGCATCACCCATGCCTAGATCCTTTCGAGCGCTGCGGCGTGTCGTTTGCGCAACGTTTGGAGTTCTGTGTTTAGTTCAACCTGTCTGGCCATCTGTGTTGCCCGCTTGGCGCTGTTCTGCACCTTCGCCATGTCGGCGTCCAATCGTTCGAGCTCCTGGAGGCTCCGCCAGCGCTCTTTTGCTTTTGCCGTGCCTTGCACGACGTTGAACATACCGGTTCTTTGGTATGCACGCATCGCTATCGCCAAGGCCAACCACCCTGTGTACAAGCTTCCCAGGTCGGTGTACACGTCATTATCGAACGCGATCGCTCTCGCGATGGCCTCGCTGGTCGCTGGATCGTCCTTCGTGGACAGTTCGGCATTCACAGGACCAAGTTCGAGCACCGTCTTGTCGCTGTCCGCCAGGCTCTGACGCTTGTCGGCAACCGACATTGCCGCGTGGTCCCCTTCGTCTATGACCAGTAGCACGTGGTAGGGAATCGCCCGATGCATCATCTCTGCCAAACGGTCAGTCTGTGATCCGTGGGCGCAATGGACCGTGATTACTGCTATCTCGTTGACGCCGTCGTCGCCGACCGTTGCAGCCAACCCAATGTTCGAAGGCTTGAGGGACGCCACCCAGTCGGCGCGGCGGACCCGTTCACGAACTAGGCGACGGTCAGCTGCGGTGTTCGCCCCATTCTCGATGATCAGGGCCTTCGGCAGGCGTCGATTGAGCATCGTTGCCTGCGGCAGCCTGAGAGCTTCGATCAGGTTGTCGGCGTTCATGCATCGTCCTCCCCGATCACCACGCCGAGGGCCACGACTTCGAACTCGTCCACTCCAGCGAACTCTCCCTTGAAGGCGTGCGTTCCGCCACGCTTGAACAGGCTCTCGACGGCACGTTCTTCGCCGCGTCCAAGGAGACTGGTAGCTGCAGCACCGAGGAGGGCACAAGGGTGAGCTATGTCCGCTCCCTCCATGGTTGTCACATTGAGCAGCTCAAGGGCCTGCGGATCGACATCGGATCCCGTGGCCGCTGACCTTCGCAGCTCATCGAGAACGGCCTTCGCCTGAGTAAACGGCAGGTGCACGGTTTCGTCGTCGGACACATGCACCACGAAATATGGAGCGAGCGGGTAGCCGTCGCCGGCGATCTGGGTTGCGGTCGCCTCATCGGCCTTCAGGCAGAACGTGATGCCGGGCGGTAGACCCGTGTCCGACAGCAGAGTGACCGCTGTTGCGCCTTCGGGGATCGATGCAAGCGGGTCACCATGATTCTTCATGTAATCGGCCAGGTCGATGCGGAAGTCCGTGAGCGTCAGGTCGGTGATCGAGACGTTCGTCGATATGTCTTCAAGGTCGATGACCGCGTCCTGGAGCTTGAGGAGCTGCCTTCGTCGGTATTCAAGGTCGTTCATCGGATCCCCGGACTGTTGCTCGATGAGGTTCTCTTCGCCCGTTGCGGACACGTCGAGCAGGACCATTTTTCCGCTTACGCGCTGTTCGAGGTTGATGTACTCCTCGAGCTCGATGTTGGGCCAGAAGTTCACGAGCTGAATGGACTCGTTTTGCGATCCGATGCGGTCGATACGTCCGAAACGCTGGATGATGCGTACGGGGTTCCAGTGGATGTCGTAGTTGACAAGCCAGTCGCAGTCTTGGAGGTTCTGGCCTTCTGAGATGCAGTCGGTGGCGATCAATAGGTCGATCTCACCGGTGTCGGCCAGGTCCGCAGGTCGTTCCTTTGCCTTCGGTGCGAAGGCTGAGAGAATCGAAGCGAGGTCTTTGCGGGTATCGGGAAGCGTTGTCTGGTTTCCACCCGAACCGGTGACGAGGGCGCTCTTGAGGTTGAGGTCGATGTCCGCCCATGACGCGAGGTTGTCGTAGAGGTACTTTGCAGTATCTGCGAAAGCGGTGAAGACCAACACCTTGCGGTTGCCATCGTTGATGGGTGATGTCGCTTTCTCGGTGATCATGTCCCGGAGCGCCTCCAGCTTGGCATCACGATCCGGCGTGACCTTTCTCGCCGTCTCAAGAAGGGATGCGAGACGGTCTCGGTCCTCGACTAGGTCCTGTCGCCAGCGTATTCGGTCAACGTCTGCGACAAGCACCTTCACTTTGCGGCCGACGAGAAGGCTCTCGAAGGTGGGGTCATCCACGTCTATGTCGGTGATGTCGAGCTCTTCGAGTTCCGGGTCGTGGTCGTCGATGCGCTTGATCATCGTCTTAACACTGTCGAGTTGGCGCTCGATCGTGAGGGCGAAGGAGTGGATCGAGCTCTCGAGCCGCTTGAGCATGTTGACCCGCATGAGATGGATGAGGCTCTCTTCACGGTCGGCCTGCCGGAAGTAGCCCTTCCCGCTGCCGAGGACGGTGCTGTATTTGCGGTCGTAGTCGTCTTGTTTGTGCGGGAGCACGTATCGAAGGGGTGCGTAGGCGGCGAGGTTAAGGCGACGGATCTCGTTGTTGATGTCCCCGATCTTCGGGAGGCGACCAAGCGTGTCGATCTCCTGCTTGATATTGATTGGCTTGCGTCGTTCCGGGAACTCTCCCGTTTCTGCGGTGCCGTAATACTTCTCAACATGTCGACGGGAGCGGGCAATCGTGAGCGTGTCGAGAAGCGTGAAATAGTCGAAACCCAACATGTCGACGAGTCGGGCGGGGGTTCGCTCTGTGTCGTTGAGGTCGAGCCACTTGTTGAATTGCTGCTGTGCCCGTCTGGTCGCGGAATCGATGCTGGCGATCCCAACCGGTTGAAGGGCATCGTCTTTGCCTTCGGTGGCAAAGGCGATCTGGTTCCGAAGGTCGGCGAGCCGGTTGTTCACCGGGGTAGCGGAAAGCATGAGGACTCGGGTCTTGACCCCTTCCTTGACGATCTGACGCATGAGCCGGTCGTAGCGAGTCTCCCTCCCGGCCCTGGGGGTCTTCTTGTTGCGGAAGTTGTGTGACTCGTCGATGACGACAAGGTCATAGTTACCCCAGTTGACATGCGCGAGGTTGATGTCTCCGCTAAGGCCACCGTCCCGAGACAGGTCGGTGTGATTGAGGACGTCGTAATTGAAGCGGTCGTCGGCAAGCACATTGCGCCGGTCGTTGGCTGCGTAGAGAGTCCAGTTGTCACGCAGACGCTTCGGGCAAAGGACGAGCACGCGGTCGTTCCGAAGTTCGTGATACTTGATCACAGCAAGCGCTTCGAACGTCTTACCGAGGCCGACGCTGTCGGCGATGATGCATCCGCCGTATTTGTTCAGCTTGTCGATGGCCCCGACGACGCCGTCACGTTGGAACTTGTAGAGCTTGCGCCAGACGACAGTGTCTTTGATGCCCGTCGCTGAGTTGACCACTTGATCTTCGTCGAGCGCTTCGCCGCGCTTGTCGAAGAGGTGTCGAAGGACTACGGCGTACAGGTCGAGAGGTGAGTAGACCTTGCCGATGGAGTGGAAGGCGGCGCGCAGCTCGGCCTCGGCTTCTTCGTCAGGTGGGAGGGAAGCCCACTGGCGCTCGAAGAACTCAGCGAAGGGTGGAACCTCGGCCTCGTCGGTGGTCGCCTGAATGAGATTGAACGCCGGACTCGGAGCAACGCCCAGACCAGCGGTGGTGAAGCCGAATGAGCCGTGGACGGCCAGGTCAGGGGTGCCGTCACCATCGCGAGCAACGACCACGGCTTGAGGAATGGCGGTCGGAACGAACCGAACGGATACGTCGCTTTCGAGCCACTTCGCTGCCTCATTTGCAAGTGATCTCTGTGTGAGCTGATTCCTACGTGCTCGATCATCCGCAGAGCCCAGGAGCACAGAGTCCCACCCGGCTCTAGGGAGAAGGAGGCGTGTCGACGCCTCATCCGTAGCGTTATCAAGCTCCGCCAGACCGAATAGCGACAACGTCGACACGGCAGTGTCCATCTGGCCAGCTCGCGCCTGTTTTATCGCGTCCAGCACGCGGTCGTTCCCACTGTTGGTGACGAACCTCAAACCCAGTCGCTTTCGTCGCCGTAGTCGTGGATAGCCACCTGCATGTCATCCTCTGAGACCGTCGAGTCCTGTGCCACACCACGGTAGTGGGAGCCCGGCCGGTCACGGGTCTTCAATGCAAGGGCGGTTGAGCGCCTGCGGCGTGTTTCGTGACGATCTCAGCGACCAATGACGCTTCGTTCGTGATTCTGCGCCAACGTTAGGAGTAGGAGGTCACCCTGCAAGGCACGACGGACTGCAATCCAGGCCACTCGTTTCTCGATGTCACGGCTGGGTGGCTGTACTCCGAGGAGGTCCGTGGCATCGTCGGGTATCTGCTGGTCGGTGCGATACCGGAGTGCCCGGTCGACGACAGCATCCCAGACGACTCGGCGATCGTGATCGACGGGTCGTTCTCCGAGGGTGTTGGTGATCCATTCGGGTGGCTGGTAGGTGACGACTGCAAGTCTGTCGCGGTGTCGGTTGTGGGCTTCACGCTGCAAGGTCAGGTATTCAACGAGAAATTCCGGTTCGTCGCCCCCAGCGGCCGAACTCTGTCCTTCCGCGTCTGATATCCCCAGCTCAGCACCAAGATCCTCGATTCGTTCGATGAGGAGTTGGTCAGCAAGCGTCCGTGGCCCGCGTCCACTGTCAGAGGCCGCCGGCTCCGCTGCGGTGCGACCAAGGGCCGAAATGAGCGCGGGTAGCCGTTCGGGGTGCTGGTGGGTGAGGTGCGTGCATTCGCTCTCGTTGAGGTCCGGGTCAGTGAGGTAGATCGTGTTCGCTTCCCTCCCCCGGCTCATGGTCACGTAGAGCCACTCACGGTCGACGCCGTCACCGGCGACGGTGTGGGCTCGGCGGGCGGTTGCGCCTTGGGCCTTGTGGCCGGTGAGGGCGTAGCCCCAGTCGAGGTTGCCTTCGTCGATGTACCACCGTGGAACGGTCACGGTGCTGTCGTTGCGGTCGAGTTTCAGCGTGACGGTTCTGCTGTCGGGGTCTACGGCTGTGACGGTGGCGAGGTCGCCGTTGAGTACACCGAGTCTGTTGCGGTTCTTGAGGCACACGGCTCTGTCTCCGGCCTGGAAGATGCGATCGTAAGCGTTCACCGTCGGGCCGTGGAGCAATCCGGATTGTGCGACGAGGGCTCGGGCGTGCTGGTTGAGC
>JBBDHZ010000200.1:0-2798 GCA_040880645.1 Minisyncoccota bacterium | reverse complement strand
AAGCGTGGCGGTGGGGCAGCCTCTGGCGGCGGCTTCACGGCACTCCGCAGCAGCGTGCGATTCTCGGTCCTTGGCCCGTCGCGAAGCCGCGTCAATGGGCTCAACTCGTCAATGAGCCGCAACACGAAACCGAAGTGAAGTTGCTGCGTCAGTGCGTCGTGCGAGGCCAACCGTTTGGCAGTGATTCTTGGGTGGCCGCTACGGCGGATCAGCTCGGCTTACAATACACGCTCCGCAACCGAGGACGACCAGCCAAGCCGACGGAAACAAAGCCAGGCCGTTAGTGACATGACGGATTCGTTATATGGACCTGTCCCGTTTTGATCGGCCGTTTTGATCGGCCCGTGCAACTCATCCAGTCGTCGGTGATTTGGTCCGCCGTGCGGCTGGCTTGGAAAGTGTTTTTCCCGGCTGCCCCGGCGGGCCTCCAAGTCCTTCAGCCAAGCGAACAATCTGTCCAGGTTGCCGTGTTCACGTTCCAGATTACGGCGAACCGCACGGCAGCGCTGCACTTCGTCGATCTCCACCGCGTCATCATTCGATTTCTTCGTCATGCTCAGGTCTCAAAGCACGGAAAGCACGTTCGTATCGAGATAAACAGTGGCAAGTTGTTTGGCCATCGTTCATTGAGTGTATTCGTATCGCACGGCAGAAAAAATGGCATGCCAGCGCTCACTCCATGATCTGGCTCGTGCGTAACTCGGCTGGAGCGGCATTCGGCGTCCCTAGCGCTGCGCGGGAACCGAAGGGCCGAGCTGAATACGTTCGTATCGATGACGATGCGGTACAGGCGTGCGTCTCCGCTTCAGACGGGATGCTTAACTGGTTATGGGCCGGTCTCCCGACCTGCCCAAGCGATTGAGGGCAGGGCACGCACTTCTGCAAACCGGTCGACTTCATTATGGACGCACGAATCACTCTGCGCGCGAGAGCTGTACGGACGTCTGTCTTGTTTTCAATTCGTGTCAGCACAATCGACTTCGTCGCCAAGACCCCACTTCCGCTCCGCCGCTTAACTAAAGGCACTTCAGTTTGCAGAGCGACCGCGGATTCGGTTAAGATAGCGGCCTTGAGCTTCGCGGCGTGATTGAAATCGCATAGCGGGTCCGCACACGAAGCGGCATAGTTCAACGCGTCAGGTATCCGTGCCAAAGCAGCCGGATAGCAGGCAATTCGTTGTTTAGGCGGAGACCGCATTGAAAAAGACCCCATCTAGCAAGGCACAAATCGACCGCCTCGGGGACCGACTAAAGGGCGGTGCTCACACGGAGAGCGATCTTCGCTTGCTCGACGATTACCGACGGTCCTTTGGCGAGGCGTACGAGGCTGTGGTTCGAACGCTCCGTCAGCGCGGTGAGGTTCCGACGGGAAGACTGGCCAAGTCCACGGTCTCGATCGTGGAGAAACTCCGGCGTGAGAGCATCCGACTGAGCCAAATGCAGGATATCGCTGGGTGCAGAATCGTCGTCGGAAATGTCGTGGAACAAGAGCAACTCGTTGCGTCGTTAAAATCCGACTATACTGGAGCGTCCCTAATAGACCGTCGTGACCAGCCCAGCCACGGTTATCGAGCGGTCCACATCATCGCCGAGGTTTCCGGAAAGCCGATCGAAATCCAGGTGCGGAGTTTCCTGCAACACCTGTGGGCAGAGGTTTCGGAGAAATCCTCCGACGTCCTCGATCCAACGATCAAATACGGCGGCGGTAGCGATGCTTGGCGAAACTTCCTTACAATGAGTTCCAGAGAGGTGGCGTCCTTCGAGGAAATCGAGAAAAAGTATCGCGTAAGTGAGGCAGCGGGAGTGGTAGCGAATGCGTCGTACGAGAGAATTAGTCTTGACCTCGCAGCCCTGCGCGAGCGTATACCAGGGACATGGTTGCGTAGGCTGGTAGATTGGAGGGTTTCGTTGTCGAAACAACCCGGACCCGACCAAGAAGATCAAGAAATGCGAGCAAAGCTTGAAGCCTTGAAACGCAAGATGGAATCGTCCGAACAGGAGTGTCAAAAAATGCGACGAGAACTGGTACGTATGCGAAATTTGATCGCCGACCTTTTGACCCGCGCGATATCTGACCTAGATAAACTAAAGGGAGAGAAGCAATGATTTTCCTGATCGAATACAACCGGAGCGAGGGCCGCATCGTGACCTTTCGCGACTTCGACGATTCGCAACGGCGGGAGGCAGAGAACTCGCGGCTCACGATCGAGTTGGATCTCAACCGCGAAGGGGTAGACCACGAAGTGGTCCTGCTCGATGCGGCGAGCGAAGATGCGTTACGACTGACTCACCGGCGCTATTTCGCAGGCCTCACCGAGCTTCTGAAATCCGCTGGCGGTCAAAACGAACGGGAAGGCCGCTGGGAAGATGAAGGGATCGAAAGTTGATTTCAGATAACAATCATGTGTAACATGTGGGTAACAGGGACACCCAAACTCCTATTGCGAGCTCGCCTCCATCGCAGTCGAATCGGCATCAACAAGCAACACTTAGGAGAATCGTCATGCCGGAAGTGCATAAGGGGACAGGTCCATATTATTGACAAGGGTGCGGGGTTTGGGGTAGATTTCAACGATGCCACGATCACGACGAGTAGCACCGGGTGGTTATGTTTATCACGTTCTCAATCGAGGCGTGGGAAGATGTCGGCTATTTTACAAGCCGCGGGACTACGAAGCGTTTGAGGAGATCGTCGAAGAAACCCTGCTGACTCGTGCGATGCGGATCTGTGGCTTTTGTCTGATGCCAAATCATTGGCACTTGGTTCTCTGGCCTGAACACGATGGGGAGCTGGCTGCT
>JBBDHZ010000199.1:0-2805 GCA_040880645.1 Minisyncoccota bacterium | reverse complement strand
GCATCGGGTTAGGAAAGAGGAGCCTTTTTCGCACAAGGTGGCGCTGTCCAGCTAGAGCGCGGCGCTGAACGCCCGCATTTACCGACCACGCTCGTATCGTTCAGCATGATAGGTACAGCGGCGCTCGCCGAGGGCGACCGGCCCAACATTGTCCTGCTGTTTGCCGACGATTTGGGATACGGCGACGTGGGGTGCTACAACCCGAACTCGAAGGTCCCCACGCCGAACATCGACAGGCTAGCGAAAGAGGGAATGCGACTGACGAACGCCTACTCCGGTGCAGCGGTCTCATCGGTGGTGGTTTTGGCCTTCTTATGGCTTTAAGATCTAGGCTCGTGTACTCGGTCTGGCTGGTTCGTGTAGGAATGAAAGCAAGTAACTTAAACGTGGATTCATGGGCCATGTCCAGGCGAAAATTGCCATGTTCCTCGACAACATTTTCCAAAATCCCCAACCGCAGGTCGCCACGCGGTATTCGCATCATCAGCGCCAACATCGGACGCGAAAAATATTCCACGGGAAAGTAAAACTGTTGCTGCGAGCGGTAGAACGCCTCGAGCGACGTTTCGCTCGATATCAGTCGATGGAAGTAGAGGTTTTGCATCAAGCCGCTGTCGGCCAGACATGCATCAACATGGCTCATCAACTCGGTCGACGTCGCCGGTGCACCGTCATGCATTGCTAAATCTCCGCGGTGTTAATCGACCACTTTCCCGGTCCCGAGATAGCATACCCAAACACGGTCGCCGGAGCTTCTACTGTTTGCTCAACTTGCAGTCCCGCGGACTGCAAAAGAGGACGTACCTCCGGCGGGCGAACGCAAACGAACAGCGCCGGAATTCCCAGGGACGAGCACCGCTGTAGCGCGGCCCGGATCATCGTGGCCCCGGCCTCTACCGAGCGAAATCCAAAGCACGACAGGTGGGCGGACACCATTTCCGTGCCGTCGCTGCCGAACAAAACAGGCTGATCCCATGCAGTGAGGCGGCAGCGATCAGATAGAGCGGAACACAGGCCAGCAGAACACCCACGGTCGTTGGGCGTGCCTGCAGGAAAAGCACGGGCCCAAGCCGATGCCAAGTACAGGATCACGAAGATCACACAGCGGAGCAGCGATCGACGACTCGCGGCATGCAGGAGCAACGCGGCAGATCGGGGTTCGCAAGCATCAACCGACGGACATCGAACCGCCCAGACTTCGCAGGTTGCCCAGTCGAGAATGCACTGACCCCGATATGTCGTCGACCCCGATATGTCGTCTATGATGATCGACTTGCATCCGTGTTTCCAGGCGACCTTTGGACAACCAATCCGTAGTGATAAGGACAGCAGTCCAGAGGTTCAAACCTGCCAAATCGAAATCCAGCCTGTTCCGCCCACGACCGACACTGTTCCGGGCGGGGGCGAATATCCATTGACGGCCCCCGTGGAGTCGTCGGATCGTAATTCCAGTGGATGATGCCGATCTTCCCGCCCGGAACCAGGACCCGGTGGGCCTCACGGAGTAAAGCGACAGGTTCCTCAATATGCAGAAGGTTGAACAACATCGCATAGCCGACACTCTGATCGGGACGACCGCAACCGTCCGCCAAAAAGTCCCGCTGCTCGACTTGGACATTGGGCAGGCTTGCTCTGGCCACTTTTCGGCGAGTCGCCTCGATCATCGCCGGATCAACGTCGAGTGCGAACACGGTGCCGAGAGTTCTTCTTGCCACTGCCTCCGTGAAGATTCCGTATCCGCACCCGAATTCCAGAACATCGCCGCACTGTTCATTGCATTCCAGATTGGAGAGAACACAATCTGCGTCGAAGAAGCTGCTCCAGTATTCCTCGGAGGGCATCCCGCTCTGTCGTCCTTTGGCCACTCGTCGTCCCCTGTGTCCGATTATGGTGCGGTCATCCTGTGCGATCGATCCTGCGACTGATTCCTTTGTCCACAGACAAAGGCCCGGCACCCACGATCAGCAGAAACAGCGACCCTAACAGCATCGACCAGTCCGTCCGAGCATCGTGGGCCATCTGCCAGAATCCCTCGGAAACGAGGATCGGGATTTTTGTGGTGAAGATCGCTACGAGCATGATGGTGATCGTTGGAATCACGGCCAACCGGGTCAACAGTCCAAGGACGATCAAGATTCCGCAGGTGATCTCGAAGACCGCAACGAAGTAAGCTAGGAACTCCGGTTCGGGCAAGCCGATTTTGATGAACCGCCCGACACCTCGGTCATCGGGAAAGAGGAACTTTTGAATTCCTTCGGAAAGGAAGACGAGGCCCACCATGAGCCGAATCAAGATCACAGCGGCAGGGGCCTGTGTGGTCAGCAGCTTTCGGAAAATCATGGCGTTACCTCCGCCAGAGGCGTTGTTCGTTCGAGATCCTTGCCGGCTATTCATACTAGCAGTAGGTTTTTCTCTCTGCGGAAGGAACTCCTGCGATGCCCCTGGGTTGAATGATTCTCCTTGACGTTCGAGCCTGTCAGCCGTCCCGAACTCCCGCCCCGTTGATTGACCGGCGGCTTTGAACCGCTGAGAATGGAGGCGACGGCCGTCTGCCCAGCCGGCGAGAATGGGAGCCTTCGCTGGGGTCTGGCCTTGTATTCGGTTTTCACGCCGAGTTTCTATTCGAATCGAGAGGCCGGACCCGGCCAGTGCCTTTTGACGTGGACGCACTGTGTGCTACACCAGCGCTGGAAAAAGCAATACCGACGACAGACGGTTGCAATGAAGAGCGGCTAAATCCTGGACTCCAGCTTCTCACGCATCCCACGGTGGCCGAACACTCCGTGGTCGGAACGAATAGACGAT
>JBBDHZ010000198.1:0-17726 GCA_040880645.1 Minisyncoccota bacterium | reverse complement strand
GCCAAGATTGGCATCGCCACGGTCCTATGGCTGGACACCGCGAAGCACACTGCTCAGATGAATCGAGTCCGTACTGGAAGCACGGTTACAACATCGAATACGCGGGACGCTGGTCGGAACGGAACTAGGCAACGTCGCTTTTAGGCAAACTATTTGTGTACTGACTTTCGCCGCGATACAATCCGAGCTGTCTCGCCGGATTCAAGACGGGGTAGAAAAATGCCACGACCATCAAAACGACAGACTCAGTCGATAGTTGCTTGCGTTGGCGGCGGCGCGATCTTGCTGTTTCTCTGTTGTGGCGGGCTGACGATGCTCGGCATCGTTACGCCGAAGCCGCCTGAACCGAGTCAGTCGGCACAACCAACAACTCTGCCGTCGGCAGGAGTCAACTCCAATGGCAAACAACCGGTCCCAGAACAACCCGACGCGTTGACTCCTGCGTTGACGTCTCTGGCCGAACAGCCAGATGAAGCAACCACGCTTGCCGACGTTGCACCGGCCAAGCCGCTCGATCTCACGGAAGCTGCAACCGCTTCGCCTCCGACGGTCATCAAGTCCGAACCAACCACCGAACTTCGCAGCTGGACGGACAACACCGGCAGCTACACCGTTGTCGCGGCGTACGTAGGTGCAACCGATACGCAGGTTACGCTCCGCAACGAGGCGGGAAGCGAAAAGACGATTCCGATTGATCGCTTGAGTGAAGCCGACCAAGCTTACATCCAGTATGCCGCCGCCCAGAAGCACGATCCCACGGCGAAGCTAATCATCGGCTACACCAGCGACGTGCTGGATGGCGACACGCTCAAGATCGACGACTTGTATGGCGAGCCTTGGACGATCAGACTCGAAGGCATCGACACGCCCGAGAGCAATCAGCCGTACGGGCTGGACGCCACGATGGCCCTTCGGCGGAAAGTCATCAACAAAGTCTGCCAGATCGAGTGGAAGGAGCAGGATCGCTATCAGCGTACGCTGGGGCACGTCTACGTCGACGGTCAATACGTCAATCAAAAGCTTGTCGCCGAGGGTTGGGCTTGGCATTACAAGAAGTACTCGACCGACCAGCGGCTCGCTGACGCGGAGACAGCGGCTCGAAACGCGAAGCTCGGTTTGTGGAAAGAACCGCAGCAGATTGCACCGTGGGACTGGCGGAACGGCGTCCGCATTGAAACCGCGAAGCCGGTCGACGCTCCTTCGATTCGCTCGACGGACACCGAGGTTTACATCACCAAGACCGGAAGCCAATACCATCGAGGTGGCTGCCAATACCTGAGCAAGTCGAAGATCCCGATCCCGCTCAGTCGAGCCCAAAGTGCGTATAATGCATGTAGCAAATGCAATCCACCGTAGCCGAATCTCCTACGTTCCCGACGCAAACGCCGCCCGAATGTTCTGCCAGATCTGATTGACGTCTGTCGCCTTCGGACCAATCTCGAAAGAGATCGTAGGAAAGCCAGCAGCAACTCCGATGATGGGCGTCACGCCAGTCATCTGAGCCCCGGTTTTGCAGGCATTGGCAATGATGCCGACAATCGTTCCGGCCACCGCTTTTAGAGTCTTCCATAATCCACGCAAGAAAGTTCCGTTCTTCGGTTGCGTTCCGTCCGCTGTCGGCTGAAGACTCTCTGGCGGAATGTCAGTCAAACCAATCTTGTGATATTGAACCATCGTGTCTGTCAGTGACTTCCCGCTCTTTACGGCCTCCATGAGGTTGGTAAGCACAAATGCTTTGGCCTCGACCTTCGAGAAGGCACTTAAGCCCCGACGCATGAGTTCGTGTGGCTCGTATTCTCCCGAAGGACTCAGCTCGTTCAGCAGTTCATTGAAGAACGACTGGTAATCGTCTTGGAGAGCCTGCTGCGTCGAACACGATGTATCGACTCGCATCGCATCAGCGGACTTCGCCATTTCATCGAGCATCCTTTGGTGATTGCACCCAATCGCATCGTGTTTGCTTGCGGTTGCGATCGCCGCAGTCATTTCAGCGATTCGCGTTCATGACTCAGGACGGTTCGTCCTTAGTCACGAATGCAGCCCTGCCCAGGCCGCTGATTACCGGCCAGCGCGATCGGTTTGAATACGCTTTTCTGTGCCCCGAACTGCCGTCAGTGGGACTCCGCAGCAATTGTAAACGTGATCAGAAAGTAAGGACACGGCAGCAGGCGGTCGGTCTGCTTTTGGAGCCATCCGCGGAATTTGTCCTGCTGGCAACCCGGCCGTGCTCACGCTGGCCGAGGGCGGGACCAAATCTCCGCCATCCGATCAACATATGCATCCTCCTGCTTGACAAGTCTATCAGAACTCGATGGACTATAGTCTTCAACTCACCGGGAGGGAAGATGCGTTATCAGCGATCACTGGAAATCGAGCAACGGCTCGACGCCGTGCTTCGACTGATACGCACCGGGGAATACTCGACGCCGGCACTCGCCGAGGCGATTGGCGTATCGATCCCGACCATCTCCCGTTCTGTCGAAGCGCTTCGTGAGAGAGGTCACGATATACGGGCAGAAAAGGGACCAAACGGCTGGCGATACACCATCGTTGCCTCGCCCGAAGCCACAACGTCGAGTTAGAGGAAGCGATTAAATGACCGAACAAGAAGAACAGTGGTTGGATGCGCTTACAAAAGACCGCTCCGAAAGCGCTGACATGTTGGAAAAGCCTTCCATGCGCGGCGTTCAGCGCAGCGTCGTGGACAAGTACTCCGACCAGGCGCACTTCATCTACGAGCTTTTGCAAAACGCAGATGATGTCAAGGCAACATCAGCCAGCTTCCGTCTCGAAAAGGACGGACTTTTCTTCATCCACAATGGCTCCGTCCGATTCACCGTGTCCAACCCGCAGAGTGAAGATGCAGACACAAACAGTGGGACTTTGGGGCACCTCAATTCCATTACATCTATCGCCAATTCAAACAAGACGGAGGCATCCATCGGCAAATTCGGCGTCGGGTTCAAGGCAGTATTTCAATACACGCAGACGCCGCACATTTACGATCCGAAAATCCGGTTTAAGATCGAACGCTTCATCGTGCCGCACATGCTGGATTCCGACCTTGAAGGGCGGAAATCTTCAGAGACGGCATTCTTCTTCCCGTTTGACCACAAGACAAAGCGGCCTCAAGAAAGCTATGACGAGATTCTTGAAAAACTGAAGTCTCTGGAGTTTCCTGTCCTGTTCCTTTCCAATCTGCAATCTGTCTCGTTTGAGGCGGACGACGTCACCGGCGAATACACCAAGAAAGCCACGCGTACACTTGAGCGAGGCGACATCACGGTTCAGTGGCTCATTCTGACATTGAAAGTGAACGGCAAAAAAACTGCCCAACGCCTGGTGCGATTCACGAGAAGCAACGCGAGCAAACATCCCTGTTCGATCGGCTATGCCTTAGGGGAGGACGGATCACTCGTGCCTATCGACCGTCCGGCATTCTGCTTTTTCCCAACCAAAGAGACGACGAACCTGAACTTCATCCTTCATGCGCCGTTTCTCCTGACGGACAGCCGCGAGGGGATCAAGGCTGGTGAGAAGCACAACCAGGAATTGGTTCAGCAGTTGGCACAACTCGCCGCAGGCAGCCTTCCGATTCTTCGGGATGAAAAACTGATCGACGACGGTATCCTCGATATCATTCCCTACGACGAAGCGAGATTCCGCGGGCTGGACGACAGACGCAAGATTTCGTTTAAACCCTTCTTTTCCGCCATCAAAGATAAACTTCAGACCGATGCCCTTTTGCCAGCGGCAAATGGAAAGTGCTCATCAAAGAGTCATTCTTATTGGGCATCCGACACCGAACTGGTTGAGTTGTTCTCCGACAAGCAACTGGCTCACTTAACCGGAGTAAAGGATGCTCACTGGGTTGTTCGGAGTCGTGGCAAGAAGGAAGTTCAGAACGCTGATAGAGAGTTGGCCGACTACATTGATGGTGGTGACGCTCGGGCATGGAATCGCAAAGAGCCGAATCTAATCGTTTCGAGCCTCGCGCCAGAGGACGTTCTCAAGAGAATCACTTCTGATTTCATCGCTGCGCAATCGCAGAAATGGCTGCACGATTTCTATGGCTACCTTTCCGAGCGAGCTTCCTACCAGAAGTTCGTGAAGGACAAGCCCATCTTCCTCGATCAAGAGGGTAACGCTGTCCCGGCCTTTGACGATAATGATCAACTCATCCTTTTTCTACCCGACGACGACATTGACGGCTACACAACCGTCAAAAAGGAACTGTTGTCAAAAAAGGCCACTCGTGAGTTCATCGAGAGGTTCGATATCAAGAAGCCGAGTCTTCACGACGAGATTTACAACAAGATTCTTCCGTCATATGACACTGACGAAGGCATTGATACAACTCCGCATTTCATGAAGTTTTTCCGTTATTTCAAGGCGTGTCCGAACGAAAAAGTCGCGGAGTTCATTGAACTGATTGAAGATTTGGAGTTTCTGGAATACAAAGCCGCCAACGACGAAATGGTTTATCGGGGTAAAGCGTCGGACATTTACCTGCCGACCAGTGATTTGCTGGAGTGGTTTGAACCGAAACTGGATATCAACTTCTTGCTGCTGGACAAATATCGCGAGATGGTTGACGAGAGAGATTATAGGAGGCTGGATGCTTTTTTGAGCGAATTGAACGTCTTGGCATCTCCTCAAATCATTGATGTCCCTTTGAGCGAAGAAAAGCGGCAAACAATGGGCCTGCATTTCAAGGGCAATCACGGTAACAGATACACTGACAAGGCCATTGATGGCTTGGATGAAGCACTTGCGAACATGAACCATACTCGCTCTCTAACCGTCTGGCGTGTTCTGACATCCGGTGAGCATTGTGGCCCTGAAATATGCGGTGTACACGAATATCACCTTCCGTACGACCGATACAACACGATCGAACATTTTGAGTCGAGCGCGAAACACAGCTTATGCACAGAGAAATGGATTCTTGACAAGGCTGGCGAATTAGTTTCTGGTGATGCCGTCACAGTTCAGACCCTTTCCGACGAGTACGACACGACGAGCCCAAGGGCAGATGCCCTCATCAGGTTTTTGGGAATCCGTGATGAGGCACAAGATACCGCGCATCTGAGCGAGGAGGAGGCTCGGAAAATCAGGCTTGCGGATGAAGTCGAACAATCGGGGTTGACCGAAGACGAAATCCGAACTGCGATTGAGGATGCCAAGCGCAGAAAGTCCGTTCAGCCCTCAACGGATAAGGGTGGTGATAACAATGGACCGACTTCGCCTGGCTCGACTCTGATCCAAGAGATTGAAAGACGCCGCCCATCCGTCAAGAACGCCAACTCGTCGGATCATCAGGAAAATGATTCCACATCGCCCGCCGAGCCGAGTGATTCCACATCACCCGCCGAGCCAAGTGATGCCAACGAAGACGCGGACGACTATACCCCGAAAGCGGTGGACTACGGCAAAAAACTTGACCGTGCCAAAGACCGATACGCCAGCGAGCTTGACCGCATAGAGCGCGAACAGACGCTGCATGACAAGGCCAATTCATTGCCGCGTTACAGCTATGGCTGGTTCCTCGCCCTGATGGAATTGGAGTGCATGGCAAGCAGCGAGAAAAACGCGGATAGCAAGTCCATTTCCATCAGCTTCGGCAAAGTTGAGCGGGAGAGTCAATCGGCCAGGACGATTGTATTGAAGGAGCCGAGCCGCTTCATCCCGCAGTCCATTGAGGAATTTTCAGGTGTGCGTGTGGACCTCGATTTTGGCAATGGCCGCACGGGGAAGCTGCGTATCGAGTCGTTTACCGCCAAGGAGTTCTCATTGTTCGGCAAGCTGGAGTCTGCTTGCGAATTGGATGGAATTGACTTGGGCGAGGTATTAGAGGCGCGCATCGAAGTCCAAAACCCATCCTTCCTGTTGCAAGAGTTGTTGGAACGATTCCGTGAGTTGAAGCTTGACGAGAAGTTCAACATGAAGGCGAACCTGACTCCACAGATCGAGTTTGTCTTTGGTCCGCCAGGAACCGGCAAAACGACTCACCTCGCGGAGAACGTACTAATCCCACGGATGAGTGGTACGAAGAAGGCCAGAGTTCTTGTCTTGACCCCGACCAACAAGGCGGCGGATGTACTGACGACTTGCATCATGGATGCGATGGACGGGAACACCTCTTATCTGAACTGGCTGGTTCGCTTCGGAACTTCAGCCGACGAACACATTGAAAAAGCTGGCGTATGGCGGGATCGGTCTTTCGACATCGGTGGCTTGAGCCGCTCCGTAACGGTCACGACCATTGCTCGCTTCGCCTACGACGGATTCGCAGGCGAACATGGCAGGAAGTTATGCGAAATGAAGTGGGATGTTATCGTCTTTGACGAGGCTTCAATGATTTCGCTTGCCAGCATCATCTATCCGCTCTACCGGCAAAAGCCCCAGGAGTTCATCATCGCCGGAGACCCGTTCCAGATTGAGCCGATTGTCGCCGTCGAGCAATGGAAGGATGAGAATATTTATACGCTGGTCGGACTCAATAAGGCTGGGTCTTTTGCGAAGCCTGCGACTGAGCCGCACAACTACTCGGTAACGAATCTGGAAATACAATATCGGAGCATCCCCGCCATCGGTGACGTTTTCAGCCGTTTCACCTATGACGGCATCCTGAAACATCATCGTGATGTTGGAACGCAGAGTCCGCTGAAACTCAATGGCTTCGATGCCAAACCCCTTAACCTCATCAAGTTCCCCGTCAGTAAATACGAGAGCATCTACCGGGCGAAGCGGTTGGAGAGCGGAACGCCTTATCAAACCTACTCGGCACTGTTCACTTTCGAGTTCGTTCGGTGGCTGGCTGTGCAGATACAGGACGATCGTGTGGAAAAGTTCCGCATCGGTGTCATCGCTCCCTATCGCGCCCAGGCGAACGTATTGAGCAGACTGAATGACTCATGGGCAACCAAGCCTGATGCCGTAGAGATTCAGGTTGGCACGATTCACGGCTTCCAAGGTGATGAGTGCGACATCATCATCGCCGTTCTTAATCCACCACCAAAAATCTCGACCGCCCCACGGATGTTCCTAAACAAGCAGAACATTCTCAATGTGGCCATCAGTCGTGCGCGGGATTACCTCTTTCTCGTCATGCCGGATGATGAGACGGAGGGTGTCGAGAACCTGCGCAAGATCGCCAAGATTGAGAAGCTTGTAAAGTCGAGTGGCGCGTTCAGCGAATATGCGAGTCGCATCGTTGAGGAAATGATCTGGGGCAATGAGAATTACCTTGAAGAGAACACCTTTTCAACAGGGCATCAGATGGTGAATGTCTATCGCACGCCGGAGCGTTACTACGAGGTTCGCAGCGATGAGTCAGCGATTGATGTTCAGGTCCACGAGAAACATGTAGCCGGACTTGACTGACCAGACTTGATAGGAAAGCGATTGAAAACACCATGCTCCCCCTTCGTCACATCTCGATTCGCGTTCCCTGGCACGACAATGGCTGGAATGGCACGGTGTGCGCCAACCCCGCTGAAAACATGGCGTGTCTGGTGCTGAAGGGCATAGGAGCTAAAAGGGACGACGCTCAGGAGGTAGCGAACGCCGGAAAGTCGCTCGAAATCCTTAGCGAGGATCAACGCCCATGCTGCATGAGTGAACGCGGCTTCTTCATGGCACCGTTCGACATCCACCGCACGAAAAGCCATCCATACGCAGAAACCTCGCCCAACACACATGGGCACTTCCTCCCAACGCCTTTCCGTCAGCCTCGCTTCTCTGCCGATGCGATTCCATTCCGCTGGATGCAAAGGCCGGAACGATGGGTGAATCCCAGGAAGCCCAACGCCCACGACTTCCGAGACTGCTACAACCTCGATCTCGACGAAACCTGCGAGCCGAAACTGAGCTTCGACACAAGCTGGATTCAGCAACGCGACAATCACCAATCGCTGCTGGACACGTTCTTTGGGCACATCAAGCCCCAGGAATCGCTTTGCTTCTTCTACGCCAAGCAGACGCCATTGGTCGAGGACTCGCGCCGCGTGATTGTCGCCGTTGGCCGTGTCAGCCATATCGGAGACAACCACGAATACAAGTATTCCTGCCCGGATAACAAAGCGCCGCTGCGGGCGTTGCTCTGGGAGCGGATCATTCAGCATTCGATCCGTCCCGAAAAGGACGGCGGGTTCAATGATGGTTTCCTGCTTCCGTACCATCAGGGGCTGGCCTACACGGAACAAAACCCTGAGTTCGATCCGGCGAAGCTGGTTGCATTCGCTCCCGAAGACCGCCGGGACGAGTTTTCCTACGTCACCGAGCATGTCACGCATGACGGTGCAATCGGCTCGCTGCTTTCCTGTGCCGCAGTGCTCCGCGAAGCGGCCACGGTCCTAACTGGTCCCTGGGAGCGATACCAGCAATGGATCGACACCGAGTTGGGCCGCCTGTGGAAACTCAGGGGACCATGTCCCGGCCTGGGAGCGGCCCTGGCCGCATTCGGCATTCCGTTCGGTGTGCTGGTCGCCTACGACCTGGCACCTCATATCGGCGAGAACGAAGACCCGTGGCCGGTCGTGGACAAGATGTTCCGCAACCCGAAGTCCGTATTGTCCGAGACCACCAGGGCGTATGTCGGCGAGGAACATCGGCAGGTCTGGAAGCAACTGCCGGACGAACGACGAGCTTTGCTCAAGCTACTCAGCCGTTTTGAGATCACACCCGACGATGCGACGCTGGTGTATGTCGAGGAAGAGCGACGAGCGGCCAACATCGAATGCAGCGATACGGAGATTCTCGTCAATCCATACCGTCTCTTCGAGATTACCCGGAAGACCCCGCAGCCAATCAGCGTGCAGACCATCGACCGTGGCCTGTTTCCGCCGCCAAGCATCCGTGACAAGCACCCGCTACCCGATCCTTCTCGCGTCGCGACTGCGACCGATGTCCGGCGCATTCGTGCCTGGACCATTCAAACACTTGAGGATGCCGCCGCAGATGGCGATACATTGCTGCCGCGTGCGGACGTGATCCTGAGCATCAGGGGGATGGACCATCAGCCGGAATGTCCGGTGACAGGCGATCTGATGTCGGTTGCCGAGAAGGCCTTTTCCCCGGAAATCGAATCTGTACCGCTGGCCGATAGCAAACCTGCCTTCCAGTTGTCGCGCCTCGCGACCTGCTCGAAACTCATTCGCTCCGAAATCACCAAGCGGGTAAACGGCAAGCCGCACAGCGTCGCCGCCGACTGGCTTGCTCTGCTGGCCGAGAAAAATGCGATTGGCCCGGTGAAGCCGGACGACGAACGCGAGCAGCGGTCCCGCACCGAGAAAGCCGCAGCACTCACGGTTCTGGCCGAATCACGGTTTTCCGTTCTCATCGGCTCTGCCGGAACGGGGAAAACCACCCTCCTTGCGGTCTTGTGCGGGCATGAGGCCATTGCGGATGGCGGCGTGCTGCTGCTCGCCCCCACGGGCAAGGCCCGGGTTCGCATGGAGCAGGCAGCGAAAAAGAAGAACCTGAACCTGACCGGGAAAACAGTCGCCAGCTACCTCCTGGAATCGGTACGCTATGTCGCTGAAACCGGACAGTATCGAATGCTTGGTCCGGGCAGCCCTAAAGGCAAGATTCTCGACACGGTGATTATCGACGAAACCTCGATGATGACCGAGGAGATGCTCGCCGCTCTGCTGGAAGCGGTCGGCGGAGCGAAGCGAATCATCCTGGTTGGCGACCACCGCCAGCTTCCGCCGATTGGTGCCGGTCGCCCATTCGCGGATATTGTCCGCCACCTCCAACCGGAACGCATCGAATCCCTGTTCCCCAAGGTAGGCAAGGGCTATGCCGAACTGACCTTCAATTGGAGGCAAGACCCTTCAGCTCCCGATGCGCGTCTTGCTGCTTGGTACTCCGGCACCGATCCCGGTCCCGGCGAGGAAGGCATCTTCGACGAATTTACGACCTTAGGGCCGAAGGATCGCCTTCAGGTGCTTTCGTGGAACACAGCCGACGAATGCCACGCATTGCTGCAACAGGTGCTTCTGACGGAGTTGAAGCTGTCGTCCCTGAACGATGTGGTCGCTTTCGATAAGAGCCTCGGCGGAACCGAGTCGAAAGGGAACTGCTATTTCAACCGAACCTCGGATAAGGGCGGTGTCGGTGATGCTGCGGAAAACTGGCAGATTCTCAGCCCGGTGAAGCCCATGCCCCACGGCGTGATCGGTCTGAACCGGCTTATCCACCGGCTCTTTCGCTCGAAATCCGTGGAGTGGGCGCGAAAACGCTACCGCAAGACGCCAGAGCCGCTCGGTCCCGAGGAAATTGTCTACGGGGATAAGGTCATCAATGTCCGCAATCAGCGTCGATGGTGGGAAATCTATCCCAAAGAAGATTGTTCGAAATACGTCGCCAACGGCGAGATCGGCATCGCGGTTGGCCAGTTCAAAGGCCCGCAGGCCAAGTACAAGTCGCTTCCCTGGAAGCTGGAGGTCGAGTTCACCTCCCAGCCCGCGTTCACCTATGGATTTACCAAACGCGATTTTGGCGAGGAAGGCGACGCTCCGTTGGAGCTTGCCTACGCGCTGACGGTCCACAAAGCCCAGGGTAGTGAGTTTTCCACGGTCATTATTGTGCTCCCGAATCCCTGCCGCCTGCTTACCCGCGAAATGCTTTACACCGCGCTCACGCGGCAACGAAACCGGATTGTCGTCATGTTCCAGGGCGAGCCAGCACTGCTGCGCAGTTACATCGGTAGCGAACACTCCGAAACCGCCCGTCGCTTGACGAATCTTTTCACGCCTCCTGAACCGGTTGTCATCAAGGAGCGCCGGTACGACGGCAAGCATATCCACCGGACCAAGCGCGGCGAACTCGTGCTGTCAAAGTCCGAGGTCATCATCGCCAACGAGCTATTCCACCGGGGCATCGAGTACGCCTACGAGAAGGAGCTTCGCTTCGGGCAAGGCCGCACGTGCAAACCCGACTTCACCATCGAGGATGCAGCGACAGGACTCACGGTGTATTGGGAGCATTGCGGAATGCTCATGGACGCCGAGTACAAGAAACGCTGGGAACTGAAGCAGAAATGGTATCGGGACAACGACGTTCTTCCGCTTGCCGAAGGCGGTGGGACGAACGGCATCCTGGTCACCACCAGTGACGATTCGCAAACCGGGTTCGATACCATCGAAATTGGCAAGATCATCGACAAATTATTCGGGAATGCGTGACGCAAACATCAATCCGGCTTGGGTTACCGTCATCCAGTCGCCTTCGCAGCCCCGCTTCCCAACACTGGACACCGGCGATAAAAAGTTCAATAGCCGTCTTGTCACCGCGAGTGTTCTTCGGTCTCGTGCGATTTCGCGCGGGCTCATAAAGTGTGTCGGTAGCGACACCGACGCAACTTGCGGGTGCGTTCACCTACACATGAGGGCGTGTCCTTACGCACGAGAATGTTATGCGAAAGGACGGTTCGACCTCTGCGCCTTCGGGCTGACCATAAGAGCTGGCCTGCGGTGTCGACGTTACGTTGGCTTTGACTCGGCTGGGTAACGTCCTGATCCCTTAACGACGATGATGGAGTCCGGCTTCGTCCTCGTGACTACCACCGTTGCCGAGTCCCGATGCTCGGCTTCGACGACGGCTTCGCCAGCTTCGAATGCCTCGTGGACTACTCGGGCCGTGCTCGGCTCCTTCAAGACGGCAGTGCCACCCCAATATCCGAGAATCTTGAAACTCTCCTGCGGAACGCGCCAGAGATCGAATGTGGCATCGTAGACACTTTCCCCCACTGTCAGCGTACCGTCGAAGTGTTCGAGAATCGTATCCCATCCCCGGCTGACTTCACGGTCGTCGTCATCGCGTGACTTCTCGATAGCTTTGATGATCTGACGAATCCACGCATGCGCGTTAGGCGGCAACTCGTTGCCAGCAAGATTGCCTCTCAACGCGCTGATCGTCTCATTATTGCCGAGTTTCTTCAGAGCTTCCCCATAAGGGAACGCGTTAGTGAGCTCATCCTGACTTTGAGTTCGTACAGCCGTCACGCGTTCAAGGCACACTTGTCCGCGATACCGTCGATCCGCGTGTAGTATCGCGTCGCCGGTAGCAGACCGTACTTGTCTGAATCCGTCTTCCGTGAGCTGTCGTAGGTCGTGATCTGTTCCGCCGAACACGATTTCTGTAGGGAGGAATTCAACCGACTCTGCCGCTCGTAGTCGCATTAACAAAGAAGCGTCATTCGCTCGATTTCGCCAGAGATCGATAAATGCATTGGCATCGCTCTTGGTCAAAGCCAAGTTCGCTGCACGTCTAACTGGTACTGCCCCGTCCCCGGACATGGCGTCAAGTACGGCGACGCGTTTCGCTGTGAACTCGGTGTCATTCGACACAACGGTGGCCAACGCCTCCAAATATGCGGCCTTAGCTTCAATTGTCCAGCGATTACGTGCCCCAAGCACTCTCTCACTTACGAGACGACCGTGGTCGATTCTGCCAAGCATTGCAAACAGGTATGACGGAGTCTCGTACGGTGTCATGGCGTTGACGACACGATCCTCTACCGCGTCACCGACAGCATCGGGGAAAACCGTTCCGCGCGTTAGACAGCGCGAGAGCTGATAACACGTGTCATTAGTGCAAACCCCCAAGATGTTCACGAGTGCCTGCGCAAACCTAGCTGGGTCTTTTAGGAATAACTCTCCGACAAGCCAGCCACGCCAGCCGTTGGTTTGGTCCGGGTCCGAGGGAGGCGTCTCTTCTCCGTTCCAGCCGATTCGTTTCCAGATCAACGGCACGAACGCCTCCCAAAAAGGCTGGCGGATTAGAAACACACAACATTCCCAAAATACACGTTCTTCTTCAGCATCATTTGCCAGAGCCGCGACGATCTCGGTAGTCTCACTTTCACGATCGAACGTCAATTTGTGGAGGGCAGTTATTAAGTCAGCTCGGGCGTAAGCGGGGAGATCTTTATCATGGACGTTGGCAACAATTTGCTCCACATACGTACGGTCGATCAGAGCGGTCGATCCCAAGTACGAAAGTGCTCGGCAGGCCGCTTCTCGGTGCGTCGGCCTTTGTCCCTTGGCAATCTGTTTGACCAATGCAGGGACAATCCGGTCGTCGGTGGGGCACAGGAATACAGCGACTTCGGAGAGGGCATCACTTGACTTTAGAAGCACATGCCCACCATACGTATACCCGAAGTTCAGTAGTGACTGAAATGCTTCGTAGGAAGCGGCACTGCGTGCTACAGCAATTCCCCCTTCCCGCTGGACGAAAGCCTTTACGTCCTTTGGCTCACAGTCGAACTCCTCCTCGATTAGGCGCACGATGGATTCTGGTAGGGGGGAAATCGCGAAGCAGGCCGCAAGTTCCATAAGCTCACCTTGCACGTGGCGACTTGTTTCGGTTGGGATAGCATCCGACAACAGACGACCGATATCGTCACACCCAAGCGATAGCAGAAACTTCCACGCCGCGAGTTTTGCATCACCCTGCACACTGCTGTAGTCTCCTTCACTGCCTGTGTCTTGCGTAGCAACGCGTCGAATGAGGCCACGGGCCTCGGCGCTGAAAGATGCCTTCCAACTTGCGAGTTGCCTCGGCCGTGTGCATTCACTGACACGGTTCGCAACCCGCCACACGCGCATACCTTCATCTTCAATTTCGGTCAACTTCAAGAGCAGTTCGATTAGATCAGGAACAACCTTGATGGAATCCAACGCGCCTGCGAGGCGTCCATCCATCAGAACTATGTTTCGATGTTTTTGAGCAATGCCCCAATACCAATCATGAAGTTCCTCGTGGTCGTAGTGTCTCGCCACGGCTATCGAGATAACGGACAACCCGTATGCCAAGTAGTGTCCCTGTTCAGAGAGACGCGTGATACATCTCTCAATGAGCGCAGAGTTGCCTGCTGCATTCATCCGAGAGAGTGCGAATACGGCTCGGTGTGGCTTGTCTGACTCAACGAGTTGCTCAACCAGCGGTGGCAAGCGGTCGTCCGAGATTACGCCGCAGCTCACAAGTGCATCCACGCAATAGACAGTGAAGTGGGGCACGCCAATGGCAGTATTGAAGAGAGCTTCGACAACCGATGTTTCCCTATATCCCAACGCCGACAAGATGAGACATGCTCGGTCTCCGTCCTCCGAGTCGAGAATCGGGAGGAGCGATCCATGAACCCCGTGAATTATGTCAAGTTGCGTCTTCTCTGGGTACTGCTCGATCCACTTTTGCAAGACGTCACGCACGCCCTGGTGGTCTTGCGTGGCCCACTCCGCTTCACCCTCAGGCGGTCTAGCAAGGCAGAAGTCCAGCGTTTGCTTCAGAATGACGTCTCTTGCCACATCCGGACGGTCGAGAGTTGCTGAAGGCAACTGTCGAAAGACCGACAAAGCTAGACTGCTGGCTTCGCGAGGAACAAACCTCCCCGAATTCACCGCGGTGTCCAAATGTTCCAACAGCGACTCCGCGTCGCGTGCCTGGTAAATGGCGTTCCACAGTTCTTGATACTCAGCAGACCATTCCGGCATTGCTAGACCTCCGTGGTGCTCTCATCGCTGGCATCTATGCCCAAACACACAAACTCGTTGCGCCAACGCCATTTTTTCTGGGCCTCAACGCGGACAATCCCTGCCGATATTGCCTCTTGAAAGAGTTGATTGGCTGTCATCGCCGCCTCGCCGCTAGCGAGAAGCGGAGACTTCCACCCGCTTTCATAGTCGAAGATCTGTTTTGCGTCTGTAGAGTGTGCGGTCACAATTGCCAGCAGCGAGGTGACGAGTGATTTCGCGGGGAATTGACGCCTACGTACAACTTTGGACGAAAACCACTCGACGTACTTCTTCGCGGCTTCCCGTTGAGCAACTGGATCACCATCGAAGACACGCTCGGAGACGTCTGGAGGAAGTCTCCGAAGAGCGGCAACGAAGGGGGGGTGTTGGATCGCAGCCATGATGCCAAATGTCGCGGCCGCCGACGTGGTCGGCGAATAGCGAGTATCGTCATCAGCGCCCAGCACATCGTCGGCGGACGGCTGGGATAGAGCGGTTTGTATGCGGTCGACGACGCTCTTCGGCAAAAAGTCGGCTGGCATTCGCCGTAAGTCATGCGCTTCGAGCATTTCCATCTTGATACAATGCACGTCGAGTTGTGCGTCAGCGAAAGGATTGTCAATACCGATCAGATCGCTCCAAGCAAGTGGATCACGGCACGTCACGAAGAGTTGGACTCGCGGCAGGTCGCCTTCCTTTATGCATCGTTCTCGTTCCGCTCTTAGCCATTTATCTAGTTTGCGTATCGCAAGGACTAGTTGATCCGAATCGCGTTCGTCGATTCCATCGAGGAAGAGGACGAGCAGTGGTCTGCGTTTGTCTGAACTCGCTATCTCCAGTCGCGCAACGATGCGCTCAAGCGACTCTTTCCGCAGGTTCTCGTCGCGCGAGTTGCGCCAGCCAACGAAGAGCTCACCAGCCCAGAAATCCAACTGCAACCTCGAATCACTCGCGCCGATGAACGGAGGAGGTGTTGAGGTCATCGCAAGAAGGTGCTGGTACACCAACACGGACTTGCCTGCTCCACCTTCACCGTAGACTTGGACAATGGGATACTCGCCGGACTTGCGAAGGAGTTCAGCGCTCGCTCCCCTGTGTAAGAGCGGCTCTGGCTGGAGAATGTACTGCGATTGATGACGTAAGTCGTCTCTGATAGCGTCAGCGTTATCTTGTGAGCACAACTTTCTCGGGAGGTCATCCATGGTCAGCCAACGATCTAGATCCGACAAAGTGACCTGCCTGGCGGTATTCCTGGAGGCGGTTGCAAAAAACTCGCCTTCGATCGTCGGTAGCCGGGCTTCGATTTCAGTTGGCAAGACGCCAAATCCTGCCGCGCGACCGCGGAAAGAAGCCTTCGCAACGTCGAAACTCCTTACCTCGTAATCGAGCTTCGCCAACCACTCCCGGTAAAGCTTGTTCTTCTCGAGCGTTCGGCCCTTATGAAGTGTCTTGCTGTTCTTGTCCTTCGTTTCTACTGTTTCGTCGAGCCCTTTGTCTGGCTCATCATTCCTTGCGGCGTTCAAGTAGTGAGCTGAGTAAGTGCTCAACGGACGATTAGTGTGGAGGCAACAAACTGGAACAACGCCGTGCTTGCCTCGAATCCGCTCGGCGGCCTCTTCAAGCTTGGTCAGAATGTCAAACAGCTCCTTGGGCTCGATTGGGTGAGTATCCGGCGTTTCAGAGAACTTGTGCTGCACGACTTTGAAGACGGCTGACTCGCCGTCTGACGCTGCGCCGAAGGCATCCTGCCCTTGCTCTTCTGGGCGGACGACGGCAAATAGCGATTCGTGTCCATCGTTGTCGTCATCGCGCTGCAGTCCTTCTTCGAGCTCAACTAGCCAACCTGCTGTGGAAACGGATTGGTAGAAGAACCCCACGAGCGCTCGATGGCCACTGTCGTCATACCCACCGTTGCTCATTGCTTTCCACTTTCGAAGTGATCGAGTCCCGGCGGTAGCCAGTCTACTCGGCACAGTGCTGGGGTGGCAACCTTGAATCGCCCTGGCTAGCTAGGCAGGCGAGTCGCCGATCCTCCAAGAAGGTGGCACGACAATCGCTACCTCGCCAGCTCGCACAGGAGGGCGTGTCCTGAGCGCGCAAGCGAATTGCCCGAACCAGCTTCGGACGACACACCGACGCAAATTCGAGATGACACGGGGCAGCCGTGTATTGGATCGGAGTGCGTCGTCAAACTGATTCTCGGTCCCTAACCCGTCATTGTCATCGCCGAAGTGCGTGAGGAAGGCGTGTCCTAGGTCGTTCTGGCGGGACCGTTCAACGGTCCAACACCTCAGAACTGCTGTACAGCGAGTGGTTCGGGCGGGGTACTCGGTGGCCGACATCGAAGTGTGTCCGGAAGACGTCCTTCAGAGTTTCACTCATTGTCAGCGTCAGGCGAGCGGGAGCAGTCAGTTGATTCGGATTGAAAACGGCTATCCATGTGTGGTTCGAGTGAACAATGCCGAACGCTGCGATTTGTCCAGACGTGAAGATACGGTAGTTACTTCGACCTGCCGACTTTCTTTCTTGCCGCCTTGGTCCGGCCATCGGGTACGCGCAATTTACGCCGTCGCATCAAAACAGCGTTCCGGCTGCGGCCCGTCTTTTGCATCGCGTCTTTGATGCCCAGCGTACGAGCCGCTTCGTCTTCCCAGGGCTCCCACGCCGCGTTTAACCAGGGCGGGCGTGTGCCGCGTTTCCGATGTGACTCGCTCAACTTCTGGCGAGTCTCGGCACGCAGTGGTCGGCCAAGATTTGCCTTCCTCAACGCTTCGATTACGCGCTTCGGTCGCGGTTTCCCAGTTCGCGACTTAGCGATCTTCGTTCGACGCGATTCCGCGTTGAGTGTCACATCTAACGTACGTTGAGTTCCCGGAGTATCTCTGGCAACGCCGAGAGCCCTTCGCCACCGTCGCACCGTCCCACGGCTGACGCCCCACCAGTGAGCAACCGCTTGATTTGACTCTTTCTCGATCGCTTTCTTTAGTCCTCGGAAGATGATCAGCGAGTCACGTCCCGGATTCTCCGCCTTGGGCCTGCCAATAGGCCACGGAATCTTGCCGTCGCTCAAGCCGATGATCTTCGTCCAGCCACGGAATTCACACCATACAGTCTGGCCGTACTTGAACCTCGGCGAGCTGTAAGGACCGAAGTAGAGCTTGAAGCGATCTTCGTCGTTCATGGATGTGGTTTGGCGAGCCC
>JBBDHZ010000197.1:5178-17823 GCA_040880645.1 Minisyncoccota bacterium | reverse complement strand
CCGGAAGGGCTGATGGACGCCCTCCGCGAACTGGCCTCGCGGACGGACGAACTGCCTGGCGTCACCTGTGCCTTCAAATGTGAGCAGCCGGTCGACGTCGCCGATAGCTTTACCGCCACGCATCTCTATCGGATTGCCCAAGAGGCGCTGACAAATGCATTGAAACACGCCCGACCCGAGCACATTCTCATCGCCCTGGAATCCGACAACGGGCATCCGATTCTCCAGGTCGCCGATGACGGGACCGGTTTCAATTCGAGCGAAAAGAGCGAGGGCATGGGCTTGAAAACCATGCAGTACCGTGCCAGTCTGATTGGAGCCAACTTGGCGATCACTCCCGTCGAGTCGGGTGGGACGCTGGTAACCTGCAAAGTTTTCGGGGGAGGTAACCTGCGGTGAATGACGAATGTTCAATGACGAATGTCGAGGGACGGAAGACTTGGAACATTCTGATCGTCGACGACCATCCGATGATGCGCGACGGCCTGGCTACTCAGATTTCCAATGAACCTGATCTCGCTGTTTGTGGTGAAGCGGACGACGTGGCTGCGGCGCTGCGACTTGTGGACGAATTGAATCCTGACCTGGTGATCATTGATATTTCGCTCAAGACCGGCCACGGCATCGACCTGATCAAGCGGATCCGCGAGCGCCATCCCAAGATGAAAATGCTGGTCAATTCGATGTACGACGAATCGGTCTATGCCGAGCGATCGTTGCAGGCCGGCGCCTTGGGCTACCTCAGCAAACAAACCGCCCGTGAGACCCTGATCGACGCCATTCGCGCCGTGCTCTCGGGCAAAATCTACCTCAGCCCCGAGATGACCGACCGCATCGTCAGGAGCCGCGTCAGCGGCATGATCGAACCGGGAAAGTCGCCTATCGAGAGTTTGTCGAATCGTGAGTTGGAAGTGTTGACGCTCATCGGCCAAGGCAACACGAGCGGCACCATCGCCAAGCAACTCCACCTCAGCGTCCACACGATCGACACCTACCGCGAGAAGCTGAAGATCAAACTCAACCTCGCCAATGGTGCGGAGCTAAATCGATACGCGGCTCAGTGGGTCCTGGAAAACGGCTGAGAGCGGCTAGCGGGGAGAAACGGGAGGTTTTTGCAGGCTATGAGGTCAGTTCCTCACGAAGAATTTGTCTCCGAGGAAATGCGCTAGTTTGCCTATCGCAATGCGCCCGGCTCTGAGGAAACGTTGGATCTTGGTCGAGAAGAGGGGAAACCATGAAACGAGCACCCCTGAATCTGCTGATTGACGGCATCGCTGCGGTCCTCTTTGTGGGCATGCTGGCGACCGCCTATGTGATCCGCTATGTGTTGCCGCCCGGCACCCACCGGGTGCTTAGCCTGTGGGGCATGCATCGTCACCAGTGGGGTGAGATTCACTTCTGGCTCAGTGTGGGCCTGATCGTTGTCCTACTAGTGCATCTCAGCCTGCACTGGAACTGGGTCGTTACCATGGTCAAGCGCCATGTCGCCGGAGACAAAGCGCCCGCCACACACCTGTTTCGCGCGGGCCTGGCTACTGTGCTAGTCCTGGTAACAGGACTCGTTGTCTTCGCCTGGCAGGCACACCTGAATGTACAACCCATCGCAGAGTCCGAGCCAGTTGACGGTACGCTCCCGGCTGAAGAATTTCCTAATCCATTGACCGCAACACCGAGGGAGAAGCTTGGAAACCAAGTGCCCTTTTGGAAAGAGGTCTACCCCATCTTCACACGCTCGTGCGTGGGCTGCCACGGACCGGGCAAACAGCTGGGCGGATTTCGCGTGGACCAGCCCGAAGATTTCTTCGGCAAGGCGGGGCACAAGCCTTTGGTCGTGCCCGGCAACAGTGCAGCCAGCCCACTGATTGAGATCGTTTCGGGAGCCCGGCCGGACATGGGGATGGCGGCCAAGCACCGTCTGCCTAACGAAGAGATCGATTTGCTAAAGGGCTGGATTGACGCGGGCGCCGACTGGCCGCCAAAATCCCAGCCGACCGCTGAAGACAAAACCCTGACAGACGGAAAAAGCGTGAGGCTGCCATGAACCTCGATGAGGCCTTGATTGTCGTTCGGCAGCGCCGTCGTTATGCGCATCAAGCCGACGCCAAGGTGCCAGCCCCTTTCGAGCTCGCGTGCGTCGCCACTTGTTTCCGCAAACAAGTGCTTGCATTGCGATTCGAAGGAACGATTGCGCCCATGTTATAGGCAGCGCATAAACGCAACGAGGTCTGCCTTTTCCTCTGTCATCAGTTTCGTCTCCAGCACGATGTTGAAGAATTCGACTGTATCTTCGAGCGTCAGCAATCGGTCGTCGTGAAGGTATGGGGGAGAGTCCTTGATCCCGCGCAGCGGAAACGTCTTGATCGGGCCATCCGCGGAGGCTTTGCGCCCGTTGATCATCTTTTCTTCGAAGAACCGCTCGACTCGCAGATTGTGCATCAAGTTGTCGGTGTAGTACGGAGCCGGATGGCAGACGGAACACTGCGCTTTGCCGTGAAACAGTTCCTGGCCTCGCAGCTCGCTCTTCGTGGCTTTGGCAGGATCGAGTTTTCCCAGCACGTTTAGCTTGGGTGCGGGGGGAAAATCCAGCAGTGCTTGGACTTCGGCCATGAAATGTACCTGGCTGCCGCGCTCCAGTGGATTGACGCCCTTCTTAGCCGCCGTCGTAATGTCGCCATCAAAGTAGGCGGCCCGCTGCTCGAATTCCGTAAAATCCTCGATGGTTTTAAGGGCGCGTTGCGAACCAAACAGGCGTTGCACATTGACGCCGCGCAGCGTCGGTGTGTCAATCCGGTGACGATGTTCATTCGGGCGGATGTCCCCCACCGTATGCGTCGCCGCATTCGTGTGGCCGTTGGCGTGGCAGTCAAAACATGTTACCCCCGCGTGCGCATGCAGGCTGCGACGGTCGTCGGTGGAGTTAAACTGCTGCTGAGGAAATGGCGTGACTAGAAGCCGCAAGCCCTCAAGCTGTTTCGGATTGAGCGCGTCCTTAAACAGATCGTAATAATTCGCCAGCGTGACCAATTCTCCTTTCGACAGGTCTCCCAGATCAGGCCGGGTCGTGAGATAGATTGGCGGTGGGAACTCCGGCAGCAAGTGCTGCGGTAAATCAAAATCGAGATCAAAACGCGTCAGATCACGCGCGTTCTGCTTCTTGACCTCATCAATCTGCTGCTTGGGGAACAACATGCCGCCTGCCTCATGGTGCGGGTGCGGCAAGGGATAGAAACCCGCCGGCCAGAGATTCTCATTTTTGATCTCCTCAGAGGTCATTGCGGCCAGCTTGTCCCAGGTCATGCCTTGCGGAAGTCGCACGCGCACTCCTTGCTGCACCGGCTTGCCGCGGGACATCGTCACGCCCTTCGCGGGCCGGTCCGTCATGTCATAACGTTCGGCGAGCAACTCTTGGTGGCGCTGGGCGAACTTCGGCTTTTCTACCTGCGCGCGTTTGACGAGTGTCGCGAAATCGTCTTGAGCGGTTGCCGTGGAGACAAATCCACAAAACAAGAAATTGGAAGCTATCACCGCCAAGAGCGGACGAAGGGGAAAGGTCGCTTTCATGGTTGATCTTTCGTGGAGAGGAGGTGGCAACATCGACGCTGTCTTACTTGATCCATTTAGTTGGCTATTCAATCCGCTGATCAATTCGTGATTCGTCATCTCGTTCCGCACTTGGTTAGTGCATATTGTTAGCATTTGCACCACGGCATGGTATCGCGTGCGAGATGATTCGGTGATGGCGGAAACCGCCATGCAAACCGGCACGTGGTGATTTCCACCACTGGAGATTCCTATCCGCCGCGATTCCCAGTCGTTGGTCTCGGCAGCGATAATCCCGTCGCATCGGCAACTCCAGGGTGTGTTGACCGCGGCTGAACCGCAACTAGGAAAGTCGCTCCCGGCCAAGAACGCCAACGATGAGAATCAACAGTCCGGTGACACAGATGTGCATCGGCATTCCCATGATGGAGGACGACCGTGACGAATCCGCTGACCATGAAGTCGTGGTCGCCCTACGTCGTCGGTATCGGTGTCGGCGTGCTGAGTTGGTTCGCTTTCGCCGTCGCCGACCACCCGCTGGGCATCTCGACGGCGTTCGAGCATACCGCGGCCCTGACCGAAAAAGCCGTAGTGCCACAGGTCGAGCAGACCAACGAGTATTTCGCCAAGAAGGCCGAAGCGGGGAAGTCGCCGAAGATCGGCCTCGGATGGATGCTCGTCGTCGGCGTTTTCGTCGGGGCGTTGCTTAGTTCCGGGCTCTCGGGCGACCGCAGCAGCGAAGTTGTCCCGGCCATGTGGCGGGAGCGGTTCGGCGGAAATGTCCCGCTTCGCCTCGCCGCCGCCTTCTTCGCCGGCGCGCTCATGCTGTTCGGGGCGAGGTTGGCCGACGGCTGCACCAGCGGACACGGCATCAGCGGGAGTCTGCAACTGGCGGTGTCGAGTTGGGTGTTCACCGTCGTCCTTTTCGCCACCGGAACTGTCACCGCACTCGCCCTGTACGGGCGGAAGGAGCCGAGCCATGTTTGAAATATCACCGTCCGCAATGGACCCGCGCGTCGGCTTCGCCGCCGAGCGGACCCTGCGGGAGTTTGTCTGATCTGAGCTTAACCTCGCACGACTTGCGGAGAAACAAATGGGAGAATTGAAATGCCGAAATCATCAATGGTAATCGAGACGGTCTTCACCGAAGGTGTCGCTCACCTGTCGTACCTGGTCGGTGACAAGAAGACCGGGAGGGCCGCCGTCATCGACCCCCGGTGGGACGTCGAGCCGTACATCGAGCTGTCGCGCAAACACGGGCTTATCATCACCCACGTTCTCGAAACCCACATCCACGCCGATTTCGTCTCCGGAACCCGCGAGCTCTGCGCCCGCACGGGGACCGCCAGTTCCTACCTCTCGGTGGAGGGCGGGGCGAAGTACGGGTTCGACCATGAGCCGCTCAAAGACGGCGACGCGATCGACCTCGGACGGGTGATCCTGACGGCGAAGCACACCCCTGGGCACACGCCCGAGCACATGTCGTTTCTCGCCGCCGAAGGCGACCGCCCGGACACGCCGTTCGCCGTCTTCAGCGGCGACTGCCTGTTCGCAGACTCGATCGGTCGGCCCGACCTGCTCGGCGGCGACCAGACGGACACCCTCGCCCGGCAGCTCTTCGCGTCTCTCCGCAATTTCTACCTGAAGCTCGATGACGGGGTGCGAGTGCATCCGGCGCACGGGGCTGGCTCGCCGTGCGGAGCCGACATCAGCGACCGCCTCGTGACCACCATCGGCTACGAGCGGCAGCACAACAAGGGGCTGCAGATCACCGACGAGAAGTAGTTCATCGAGTTCGCCTCGCACACCGCCCCGCCCGAGCCACGGTACTACAAGCGGATGAAGAAGGTGAACGCGGACGGGCCGGAGGTGCTCGGCCGCCTGCCCAACTGCCCGCCGCTCTCGGCCAAGGAATTTCAAAAGGCAGCCGCGGCGAAGGGCGCGCAGATCATTGACACCCGACAGATGCTTGCCTTCGGCGGGGGACACATCGCCGGCGCGCTGAACATCGGCCTGCGGGCGGAGCTGTCGATCTGGGCCGGGTGGGTGCTCGATCCCGAGCGGCCGTTGTTCCTGGTGCTGCCGAAAGACACCGACCTTCCCGAGGTCCAGCAACTCCTCGGCCGCGTCGGGTACACGAGCTTCGGCGGCTTTCTGCTGAACGGGATGGAAGGCTGGGTGAACGCCGGACTGCCGCTTGAGACGCTGCCGCAGATGACGGTCGACGAGGTGGACGAGGTACGGGACGACCTGCAGGTGCTCGACGTTCGTTCGCCCGATGAATGGGAAGCAGGGCACGTGCCAGGCGCTGCGTACATCTTTCTCCCCGAGATCGAGAAGAAGGCCACTCGTCTCGCGAAAAAGAAGCCCGTCGCGGTCTACTGCGACAGCGGATATCGCGCGAGTCTGGGGGCGAGCCTGCTCCAGCGGGCCGGCTTCACAGAAGTGCGGAACGTCCCCGGGAGCTGGAAGGCATGGACGGCGGCCGAACTCCCGGTGGAGAAACCATCGGAAGACAAGAAGGCGTCGGACACCGATCGCTGAATCTGAACAAGGAGCAAGTTATGAAGCGTTTCATTCCGTTAGTACTGGTCGCCGCCGGCCTCACCGTTTGGCTGGGGTTGCGGGGCGAGTCGGGGGATCGTGCCAAGGCATCCGAAGGAGGAAAACCCATGTTGAGAGCCATCGTTCATATCAACTTCGCCGACAGCGAGCGGCAGAAGCACGGGCTGAAGAACGTCACCAACATCTTGAAGGAAGAAAAGGGCGCCGAGATCGAGGTTGTTTGCCACGGCGGCGGGATCGGGCTTCTGGTCAAGGACCAGACAGACCACGCGGACGAAGTGGCCCGGCTCATCAAGGAGGGAGTGCGGTTCGCGGCGTGCGAGAACACGCTGCGGGACAAGTCGATCCCGAAGGAGAACCTTCTCCCGGATGTGACGACGGTTCCATCGGGCGCAGTCGAGGTCATCCGCAAGCAGCAGGAAGGATTTGGCTACTTCAAACCGTAAGCTGCAATTCTACCGCAATGCGAATGGTACGTGACACGCGCAATCGATCCGGAAACCTCGTGAGGCCGTCACTATGTCGGCGTGGTTCGTCTCGCTGCATCCAATTTCGCAATCACTGTTGGCAGGATTGTTCACTTGGGCAATTACCGCTATTGGTGCGGCGTCAGTGTTCTGGACGTCACAAATCCATCGCAAGCTGCTCGCCGCCATGCTCGGTTTTTCGGGTGGCGTCATGCTGGCGGCCAGTTATTGGTCGTTGCTGGCTCCTGTGATTGAAATTGCAGAACACGGTCCGTTCCCTGCCTGGCTTCCGCCTCTGATTGGTTTCCTACTGGGAGGAGGCGTGCTCTGGTTATTCGACCAGTTGCTCCCGCACCTGCATCTGGGATTTCCATTGGAAGAGGCGGAAGGCCCTAAGACTTCGCTTCGCCGTGCAGTCCTGCTCGTCACGGCAATTACCTTGCACAACATTCCGGAGGGACTCGCGGTTGGTGTCGCGTTCGGAGGCATCATCGCCGGCAGCCATTCCACCAGCCTGTCCGCTGCGGTGACGCTGGCAATCGGCATCGGCCTGCAGAATTTTCCGGAAGGCATCGCCGTCGCCATGCCGCTCCGTGCCGAAGGCACGAGCCGATGGAAGAGCTTCTGGTACGGACAGCTTTCCGCAGCCGTTGAGCCGGTGGCCGCAGTGATCGGTGCCGCCGCAGTAGTGGTGGCCGCGCCGATCTTGCCCTACGCTCTGAGCTTTGCGGCCGGCGCGATGATTTACGTTGTCGTCGAAGAGCTGATTCCGGAATCGCACCGCGAGGGACATGTCGACTTGGCGACGGTCAGCCTGATGCTGGGGTTCGCGGTGATGATGGTCCTCGACGTAGCTCTGGGGTGACCCGTCCCCGGTAGCGCCCGCGCTGGCCACAATACAATCCCCCGCAACATCCTGGCGTAAATTCGTTTGGCCAAAAGGCGAAATTATCGCCGGTTTTCCCACCTGTCGACTGTTTCGCCCAGCGAGCGAGTCCGCACAGTGAGCGAAGTCGGATGGCAATCGCGCACGTGCTGCTCTAAACAGGCGTGGTTGGTGTCTCACGCGTTAGTTGTCAAACCAATCCTCCACCGGCACGGGGCCGGATGGGGCGATTAAATCAACAGGCGGTATGCAAACGGGCTGACTTGAGGGAGCGATGTGTCTGCGATGGCTCATTCCAGCCAATCGAGCCGGATCTTTGAGCATCCTGGATTGATCGGGAATGTTTCTTGCCCACGCGGGATCATCACTAGGAGGCGGGCACTTCGCCCTCCAGACCCCCCCATTCGTTCCTCAGGAGACTCTGCTGTGAAAAACATCTTATTCTTGACCGTCGCCTGCATCGTTGGCGTTGCCACCATTGGTTGCCAGCCAACAGCGACCACCGAAAAGAAAACTGAGACAACCGTGACAACCCCGGGTGGTGAAACCACGACGACCGTTGAGCAAAGCGTCGAAACAACGCCGGACAGCACGACCAGAACGACCACCGAAAAGGTTGAATCGACCGGAGACAATCCTCCTCCAGCGGCCAAACCGTAGTCGGCCGGAGGGATCGCCAAGAGTTGCAAGTTGCTTACTCGTTCTCCAGAATCCACTGGATCGTGTATTGAGCCAGTTCTGTGCCATCGCTCAGGTCACGTTTCTGGCGGATGCGGTCGCGGTAGGTTTCGAAGGTCTTGACACTTACGTGCATTCGTTTGGCAATCCGCGAGGTCTTTTCGCCCTGCCCGATGAGACGAATGACCTCCAACAGTCGCCGATAAGTGCGAAAACGCGTGGACCGCCGATGGATCGGTGAAGTCATCGGCCGGGACGTAGACTGCCTGCACCGACGTGATCGCGCCGGATGCCGTGGTGCAAATCCGCTCCTCCAGCTCCGCCAGATCGTTCGCCAGCGCGCGACTCGATCATTATACAGAAAGCGCGGCGCTCCTCGGCGTCGCGAATTGCCCTTTCAAGGAACTGAGTCTTCCTCGCTCGACGCCCGCGGTTCCATGGCCTTCTTCGTTTGCGAGAAGGAACGTGTTGAATTGGCGGCGGTGGTGGAAAGTGCTGTGGAAAGCAGTCGCCCCCTCATCCAGCAGTGCGGACACGAACTAACGGTCAGCCTGCCGCCCCAGCCGATTCTTCTGGACGCCGACCCTATCCGGCTTGCGCAGGTGTTTGTGAACCTGCTTAACAACGCCGCCAAATACACGAATCGGGGTGGCCACATTTGGCTCACCGCCGAGCGGCAAGGGAGCGATGCTGTCGTCAGCGTGCGCGACAACGGCATCGGTATCCCCGGCGACATGCTGTCCCACATCTTCGACATGTTCACCCAGGTTAATCAGTCGCATGAGCAGTCGCAGGGCGGACTCGGCATCGGCCTGACACTGGTGCGGCGGCTGGTCGAGATGCACAATGGCAGCATTGAGGCCCACAGCAACGGCCCCGAAGCAGGCAGCGAGTTTATCGTCCGCCTGCCGGTTCATATTCAACTGCCACAGAACAAGCTGGCGACGAGTGGCGGACCAAGGGTGCCAGCCCTGAGCGGATTTCGAATTCTGGTGGTGGATGACAACAAGGACTCGGCTGACAGCATGGAGATGTTGTTGCGGCGCAAGGGCAACGACATTCGCATCGCCCACGACGGCCTTGCAGCCCTGGAAGCTGCGGAGTCGTTCCACCCGGAGTTCGTGCTCCTGGACATCGGCCTTCCCAAACTGAACGGCTATGAAGTTGCCCGGCGTGTTCGTCGGCAGCCGTGGGGCCGGGACGTGATCCTCGTGGCCTTGACCGGTTGGGGCCAGGATGAGGACAGGGTCCGTTCGCTGGAAGCAGGGTTCAACTTCCACATGGTCAAGCCAGTAGCTCTGGCGGCTCTTGAAGAACTGCTGGTTGGGTACGTGCAAGCAGCAGACCGCCGATGAATCTTGGGTCCGCTCCGACCAAACGAACCACTGCATCGGCCTGGACGACTGAATTTCAATCACATGACACAAAGAGAGACAATGCTATGTTGAAAGTCAACTACGTCGCTTTCGTGCTATTACTGTTCGCAGGCATTTTTGGGGGACGAACCGTGGTCGCGGCCGACACTGAAACTGGGGACGGAAAGATCGTGCAATTTGGAAAAATGCATGAGGCAATCGGCCAACAGCAGCACCAGGGGCGCGTGCAACTCAGCAAGCTCATCGAGCGACCTCATTTCTATGGCGTCGCTGCCCTTGCCAAACTGGAAGGGGAAGTGACGCTCCTCGACGGCACTCCTCGACGGCAAAGTCACGGTGACGCGCGTCGACGCCAAAGGTCAACTTGCACCGAGCGAGAAAGGCACTACCGACGAATCGGAAACCTTGCTCGTCGGCGCTTATGTTCCCTCGTGGACCGAGCAGAAGGTGGCGAAGAGCGTAAGTCCCGATGAGTTCGATAAGTATCTTGCCGACGCGGGAACCAAAGCCGGCCTGAACGTGTCCGAGCCGTTTGTGTTCACCATCGAGGGGGAGTTCAGTAAGCTGAGCTTTCACGTCATCAATGGTGCCTGTCCGTTGCATGCGAGGCTGAAAAAGATCGACCTCCCAGAGGGAAAGCGCCCGTTTGAAGCCGAACTCGAAAAGGTCAAGGGAACGATCTTCGGCGTCTTCGCCAAGGATGCGGTCGGCGACATCACCCATCCCGCCACATCGACACACATGCATCTCGTATTCAAAGATGACAAGTCCGGCAAGCTGGTCACGGGGCACGTTGAGCAAATTGGATTGCTGGAGGGCGCGGTATTGCGCCTTCCAAAGGTGAAGTAGACTGTCGCCAAGGATAAATCTCGTCGCCCAGCGATCTTGCGCATATCCTTGATGCCTGATGGCTCCCGCCGCGGAGAGCATCAAGCCCTATACCAGAAACGCGCATGGCATGGGCATAGTGTGCGAGATCGCCCGCTCCCGCTTTGTTCGCGAACGCGTCAATCAAGCCAATTAGTGCCAATTTCTGCGAATTGTGACAGTTTTTCTCTTCGGCACGATGAATGCAATTATCGCATGCGCAGCGCCAGATAAAGTTCGGTGCTCGTTCCACCCGCTGAGCGCTGCAAGTTTTATTCAAGGAGAATGATCATGTTACGGTTAGCAATCGCCTGCCTGATCATCGCTTTGCTCGCAGCCATTCTCGGTTTCGGAGGAATTGCAGGCTCCTTCGTGGGAGTGGCGAAAATCCTGTTCGTCGTGTTCCTCGTCCTGGCAGTGCTGTCGTTTTTTGGCGGCGGCTTCCGACGGGGAGGCAACGTTGTTTAAGTGCAGCGTCGCTTGACGATTGAACCCACGCGCCGGGGAGTCGGAATGACAGAAACCGACTCCCTGACTGCGTCTGATCTGGGAGTATGACGCTCAAGTTCACGGACGACCAGAAAGGCACGAATTATGAGTAAACTGTTGCTGGTGATCATCGCGATCGTATTGCCGCCACTCGCGGTTGGACTCAAGGCCGGTATTGGCTTTCATTTGTTTCTCAATATCGTCCTCACGCTGCTAGTTTACATCCCCGGACTGCTGCATGCGCTGTGGATCGTACTGAAAGATGAACCCCTCTAAGAAAGCGAGGGGCATCCGAACGTGTTGGTTGCACAAGTTGACTCTCGCAGCCAGGCAAACCTTTCGCGCGGAATACGCAAACCGGCACGTGGTGATTTCCGCCACCGGAGATTCATTTCTTCCGCGATTCCAAGTCGTTGGCCTCGCAAGCGATAATTGGTCGCGTCGGCACTGCAATCTCACGAGTGCCGTTGTACTGGAAAAGAAACGACAGTGTCAAGAAACAGACGGGGACTCGTTGTTGAGGCCCGGAGTGTTACGACGACCAACCTTAAAAGGAGACTTAAGATGCCCGAATATCGTATGAAAGTCGCGCCCGATACAGTGGCGTATGCTGACGGCGAGAGCCACAAGCTCGTGGTGGAGTTCGCCATTCCCGGAGCACCCACGGAAAGTATCGATGTGAAGATCTTGCAAGACAGTATTCATTTGACAGCGCCGGCTAGGGACATCGAATACGTCGCTGCCCTGGCTTTAAGCTGGCCGGTAAAGCCGGACAAGGCCGAAGCGAGCTATGATCACGGCCTGCTTCGAATCGAGGTGCCCTTCAAAGATCCAATGGAAGATGCGGTGAAGGTCGCCGTCAAAACAGGAGCGAAAACCGAGACCAAAGCGATTGAAGCCGCTTCGAGTAAACCTGCTGAAAAGTAGCCACGAGGAGTATCCAAGTCGAACGACACATTGGGGCGGGGCTTCGTTAAGGTCCCGCCAGACAGTGCGCGTGAAAGCCAGGCAATGCGGGTGAAATAAGGACGCGGCTATGAGGAGATTGTTGCTGTTTGTTGTGGTGCTGGCCGTGGCCGTAGGCGCCCTGGGATACTGGCGGGGATGGTTCAGCTTGACCAAGGAAGGCACGGTTGACATTCAAGTTGATGCGGACAAATTCAAACTGGATAAGGACGCCATCAGCAAGTCATTCGGCGAGAAAGTCCAGGCAACGAAGGACAAGATCGCCAGTCTCAGGAAAAAGTCCGAAGGGTTGACGAGCGACGAAAAAGCTCTTACTCAGCAGGAGCTTAATGAACTGGAAGCAAAACACGACCGACTTGAACAACAGATCAAGGAACTCGACGACGCAAGCTGTCCAGCCTGTTCTGAACACCCACAAGCAACAATTAACCGTCTCGTTGCCGCCGAAGCCGGTGAAGCTGTTGGCGGATCCCGTCCGGCTAGTCGAGGTTTTTACTAACCTGCTGAACAATGCTGCCAAGTACACCGACGAAGGGGGCCAGATCTTGCTGAAGGCGGAGGAGGAGCACGACGAAGTCGTCGTCGAGTTCCGCGATACCGGCATCGGCATCCCTCCTGAAATGCTGCCACGGATTTTCGACGCGTTCACTCAAGTCACCGGTGCGCTGAACTGTTCGGAAGGGGGCATTGGCATTGGGCTGGCGATGGTCGCCCACCTGGTCCGTCTCCATAATGGAACCGTCCAGGTCTTCTCCGATGGGCCGGGGCACGGGAGTCAATTTGTAGTCCGCTTGCCTCCCCTGCATTCGCT
>JBBDHZ010000197.1:0-5168 GCA_040880645.1 Minisyncoccota bacterium | reverse complement strand
CTCGACACGGAGGACTAGGAAGGACCGGAAGTTCCCATTCCCGCGACTGGCCGAAATGACGACAAATGACCAAGGGAATCGTTGAGTGTCTGCTCATTCTCCGGTGGGCATGCCAGTGTTGCGTGCGCGTCAGCGTCAGCCAGCCGGTGAACCGCGAGAGCTCCCCGTCCTTTTCATGTCCGAATAATTCACTTTCCAACAACGTGTCAGGCAGCGCGGCACAGTTGATGACGACCATCGGTTGGTTGGACCGTGGACTCGTCTGATGCAATGCCTGGGCGACGAGTTCCTTGCCCGTACCGCTTTCACCCTGAATCAGAATCGGTTTATTTGCCGGACCGGCGCGCTCGATCAATCGGTACACTTCCTGCATGGCCGGCGACTCGCCGATCATGGGAGAGCGTGGTTGAGTTCCCTCGGCGACCGCTCTCCGCGGCCGGTTCTCCTCGCACAGTCGTGCCACTTGAACTGCCTGTTCGACAATTGCTTCCAGTCGGGACAACCGCACCGGCTTCGTGAGAAAATCGAACGCGCCTAGTTTCATGGCCTCGACAGCCCTCTCGATCGTTCCTTGTTCGGTCAGCAGGATCACCTCGCAATCCGAGTCTTTCTTGAACTGCTTGAGTAGTTTGATGCCGGATATGTTCGGCATCACCATGTCGACAATGGCGACATCGAATGCGCGTCGAACCGTATGTTGCCTCGCTCGCTCGCTCGCCGTCGTCCGCCTCTTTGACGCGATAACCGCGTCTGCGAAAATGCTCAGCCGCTGAACGACGGAATTGTGGGTCGTTACCGACCAGCAGCAGAGCGCAGGTTTGTTCTCGCTTCGACTTACCCATGGTGGGCGACTCCTCGTCTGGCAGTCGGATCACACGACCGCTCACGTCGTGAGACATCTAGCGGGAATTGCTCGGCCGCACGCTGCTCACACCATTGGCGCTCACCACGTCAACTTCGTTATGGAGCTGTTTCACGTAATCGATGTCGCGCAGCAGTTCCTGCAGCATCTGCTTGAGGTAGAAGCTCGGGACGCTTCCGCGCAGCGTCAGGCGGCCGCCCTCGAAATGGGTGGTAACCTTGCAGAAGATGAACGCATACGAGCACTCTTTCAGCCGCCGTTGGACGGACTGCTGGAGTTCTTGTTCGGCAGACCGACTCTTGGCGGGGGCGTGTGTGTTCATCATGGTTGTCATTGCAATTCCTCTTGTGACGGTGTCGTGCTTGTCTGTCCGATTTTGAACTGTGGAGGGCTGTTCTCGGCGGGCAATCCTCGCGGCAGGCAGCGTAATATCCACGATTTCGACCTCCGACTCAGCCAGCGCGTAGCACAGGAATTCGCGCACCCACTCGTGATCCTCTGCGATCAAGAGCCGCACGGTCATCCCTCACCTCTCGCTCGATCCGCTGAGCGACTTCTTCACGATGAATTGGCACATTCGCGGGTCCTTCGAAGCCCAGCCGAATCGCGCCGCCTCGAATTCCCAGCACCGTCAGCGTGACATCCGGCCCGACCTGAATCCGTTCGCCAACTTTCCTGCTTAGCACCAACATGATTTTTCCTCCTCGTATCACCTGAACGCAGCGACAAGGATCGGCGTTTTCCACACGCGGACGACGGCCCGACAAGGTCGTCCCACGTTCCAGGCGGCGTGATTATGACGCACGTCGGCAACTCCTAGAATCGAGTCAACCACCATTTTCAGCATGGCGAATTCCGCCATCCCGCGTGATCGCGCCATCGTTTACAATGGGCTCAGCCGAAATAATGTGCTTAACTCGAGCCGGCCTAAAACGAAGGGAACGATCGTCGTGGATTCGCAAGCCTTGTTTGCGCGTTACCAGGAATTGCAGCAGTACGTTAGCTGGGGCGACGAGGATATGCACCGCGTACTGTCCGCACGCGATTTAGTCCTGCCGCAGTTGCCCGCCTTGATCGATGACTTTTACAGGGAAATCGACCGGCATCCGGAAGCTCGCGAGGTCATCACCGGGGGAGACGTCCAGGTACAACGCCTGAAGGGCACGCTCCTGGCGTGGCTCGATGAACTTTTTTCGGGCCGCTACGACGCCCAGTACGTGGTCCGCCGCTGGAAGGTGGGGTGGCGTCACGTAGAGATCGGACTGAGCCAGGTCTACACCAACGTCGCTCTTTCGCGGCTTCGTGACGGTCTTTTCGAGGGTCTGCACGACCGCTGGCGCGGTGACCGTGATGAACTCTCCAGAACCATCCGGTCGCTAAGCAAGCTGCTGGATCTGGATCTGGCGATCATCGAGGACGCCTACCAGGCGGAATACTTGAAGCGGCAACAGCTCAGCGAGCGATTGGCCGCGATCGGCCAGATGTCGGGGGGCGTCGCTCACGAGTTGCGTAATCCGTTGAACGTCGTCAAGACCTCCGTGTACTTCTTGCTCAACGCCAAGAACCTGACGGCGGAGAAAACCGCCGAGCATCTTCACCGAATTCAGCGCCAGGTCGATGTCGCGGATGCCGTGACGACGGCACTGTCGGACTTTGCCAAGCTGCCGACCCCTCAGTTTCAACCGTTCCTCCTCGAGCCGTGTTTGCATCAAGCCCTGGAAATCAGCGACCTGCCCGAGAACATCCACGTCTCGATCAATTGCCCCGCCGATTTGCCGGCATTGCTGGGGGACCAGCGCCAGTTCACCATTGTATTTTCCAACCTCATCCGCAATGCCCGCGATGCAATGCCCGGCGGCGGCAGCGTGAGCATCCAAGCGTCGTGCGACGGTGATCTGGTCGATGTCGCAGTGACCGATACGGGCGAGGGAATCCGAGAAGAAAACCTGAACCGGATTCTGGAACCGCTATACTCGACCAAGGCCCGCGGTATCGGATTGGGATTGGCCATCACACGTGCAATTCTCGATAAACACACAGCGCGCCTCGACGTCCGCAGCCAGCTCGGTGTGGGCTCGACTTTTACGGTCCGCGTCGCGGCAGCCTTGGGAGAACACGCAACATGACTTCAGCAGCGCCATACATCCTGGTGGTTGACGACGAACAGGACACCTGCGCGAACCTGCAAGACATCTTGACGGATCTCGGCTATCGGGTCGACGTGGCATACGATGGGCCGAGCGCGCTGAAACTCGTCGAGCAGCATCCTTACGATGTGGCGCTGCTGGACCTGAAGATGCCCGGAATGGACGGGCTGGAACTCTATCGGCGAATCAAAAAGCTGCGTGCCGGTACGGTGGCGATCGTCGTGACGGCCTACGCGGCAAGCGACATCGCGGAAGACGTTCGGCAGGCCGGTGCCTTCGAGATCCTGCCGAAACCGGTCGACTTACCCCGACTGTTAGGGTTGGTGGATCAAGTGCTGGACCAGCCGCTGGTCATGGTCGTTGACGACGACCGGGAGCTTTGTGATACGCTTTGGGATTTGCTTCGCGACCGCGGCTACCGCGTCTGTTTGGCCCACTCGACGGCCGAGACCAGGCAGCGGCTGAAGGGCCGGGAACATCAAGTCGTCTTAATCGACATGAAACTGGCCGACGAAGACGGCAGCGCCGTGTTTCGGCTGGTACACGAGATGACGCCCACCGCTCGAACGATCCTGATCACCGGCTACCGTGGCGAGTTGGATCGGCTCGTCGAGCAAGTGCTCGGCGAGGGCGCCGACGCGGTCAGTTACAAACCGTTTGATGTTGACAAACTGCTGGCCACGATAAAAGAGCTCGCCGGAAAGAAGTGGGACAGTCAATATGACGGTTGTCGTGTGGAAAGGTGAATTGCCGTGGCGAGTGACGACTCGTTGCACATCTTAGTCATCGAAGACGACGCCGACACGCAGGCGAACATCCGTGATATCCTCGCGCTGGATGGCTATTGTGTGAGCGCGGCGTCAACCTGTGCGGAAGCGCTGGATCGCGAATGCTGGGATGATGTCTCCGCCATCCTGTTGGACAGAAAGCTGCCGGATGGGACCGCAGAGGAAATTCTACCTCGCCTCCGTCAATTGGCGCCTCACGCACAGATCGTTGTGGTCACTGGTTTTCCCGATGTAGAAAGCACAATCGGCGCGTTGCGCGAGGGGGCTTACGACTACCTCCTCAAACCCATCAATCCAGACGCGTTACGCGCCAGTCTGCGGCGGATCGCTGAGCGAAAGCGCATCGAGCAGTCGCTGCGGGAAAGCGAACAGCGGATGCGCGTCATTCTGAATACCGCAGCCGATGCGATCATCACGATCGACCAGCGCGGGATTGTTCAATCGGTCAATGCAGCGACCGTGAAAATGTTTGGCTACTCGAGAGACGAACTCGTCGGGCACAACATCAAGCTCCTCATGCCTCCGCCGTATCACGACGAGCACGACGGCTACATCACCCGCTATTTGGAAACCGGCGAGGCCCGTATCCTCGGCATCGGCCGCGAAATGGTCGGCCGTCACCAGGATGGTTCCAGGTTTCCCATCGGGCTGACCGTCAGCGAGGTCGATCACCTGGGATTGTTCACTGGCATCGTCCGTGACATCTCGGCGATGAAGGAATTGCAAAAGCAGGTGCTGGAAATTGCCGCCGAAGAAAACCGCCGCATCGGCCATGAACTGCATGACAACATCCAACAGCAACTCACGGGGCTGGGCTTGCTGGCCAAAACGGTCGCTGACCGACTCAAGGCGGGCGCAACGGATGCCAGCTTCTCGACAACTTCGGACATGGCAGCTCAGGTCGCTACGGGGATCAAGGAAGCCGCGAACCAAGTCCATCTGCTCTCGCACGGCCTGGTTCCCGTGGAAGTCGACGCGGAAGGTCTGCGGTCGGCACTGGCGAATCTGGCGTCCAGGATCAACGAGCAGTACGGTATGCAGTGCGACTTTCATTGTGCGGGGGTAGTCGAGGTGTCGGACAACTTCGTGGCCACACACCTCTACCGCATCGCCCAAGAAGCGGTCAACAATGCCACCAAACACGGCCGGGCGAAGCGAATTGAAATTTCGCTCACCGAAGTTGACGAAGGCATGACGATGAAGGTGCTTGACAACGGCAGCGGTATCGGTGCTAGGTTCGATGCTGGCTCTGGCATGGGGCTGCAAATCATGCAGTACCGCGCCGGTTTGATCGGTGCGACACTTCGAATCGGATCAGGAGAAGATGGCGGTACGCAGGTAATCTGTACAGCTTTGCGGGGGGGGGGGGGG
>JBBDHZ010000196.1:0-2954 GCA_040880645.1 Minisyncoccota bacterium | reverse complement strand
TCGGGGTATCCCGTGCCGTGGGGTCTTCGACCCAGGGTGCGCGGCTGCGCCTCGACCCTGGGCTGTGGGATGTAACCGCTTCGCGGTAAAGGGAAGGGGCGATAGCAATGGTTTACTCCCAAACATATCGTTCGTCGATCTCCAATCCGTGTTCTGCACATAAGCGTCGGAACTCGTCTTGAAATGTTTCCTTCCGATGATGTTCTTCCTGATTCGCGATGTATTGCTTCAAAGCAGAAATGTGAGACGGGCTGATTGAAAAGGCTCCATAACCTTTTTGCCAATAGAACGTCGACAGACGCGGGCTCTGGGTCTTGATCCATTTGGACGATTCGCGTTTGAGTTCGCCAACCACGGTCTTCAACGCATGATTCTTCGATTGGCGAAAGAGAATGTGGACATGATCTTCCACGCCACCCACGATCAAAGAAGCCGAATCGAGATTTTTACATCCTCCCGCCAAATATGCATGCATTTGTTCCCGCAAGTTCTTGTCCTTCAACAGAAGTTCTCGATGTTTGGTGGAGAACACCAGATGCACATAGATTTGAGTCAAAGATTGAGACACGTGTTTCTCCTTAAAAACCCCTTTGATCGTGAATCATTCGCCTAAAGCGGCGAGACCAATCGCGAAGCGGTTGCATTGCAAAGCCCAGACATCCATTGCGAAGCGGTTGTATTTCACAGCGGAGACATCTACCGCGAAGCGGTTGCATTCCACAGCCCAGGGTCGCGGCCTCGCCGCGCACCCTGGGTTGCGAGCAACCAACGCGGACATACCCCGAAGGGGTTTTACAAAAATACACGGGTGCCGAGTCGCGACCAATGACCAAACCGTTGTAAAACCCCTTCGGGGTATCCCGTGCCGTGGCGTCTTCGACCCAGGGTGCGCGGCTGCGCCGCGACCCTGGGCTGTGGGGTGTAACCGCTTCGCGGTATAGACACCTACCTTCGCGGTAAAGGCGGTTTGACGGTCGTTAATGTTTCGTCGTGACAACGTACTGCCTTTCGTTACTGCCGGCCAAACGGGAACCACGATGGCTTGAAACTGGTTCGCGGTTTCTGAGTTGTGGGGGGCGCGGATGGCTGCGGTTGGGTCGGCACGTAGGCGGCGGGCGTCGCACCATGTCTCGGGTCAGATTGATAAGCGGGCTGGCCGTTTTGGTAATGGCCGGCGCTGATCGTTTGTTGAGGCAAGGGCTGGAGGTCCGGTCGATGTCCGAGGCCGGAACGCTGAAGCCCTTGAGCCTGATCGTTGGGCAAAGCCGCAGGCGTGGGTTGCAACGCCTCGTGCGCGTGCTCGTGCTCGTGTTGGCCCGTAGTGAAGTGGACTCCTGTCGGATCGTTGTCGGGGAACAGGACCGGGACATCATCCGCACAGAACAAGCAGCCCGCACCGTGCAGACCACGGTCGCCGTCGATCGAGACGACGTCCCCCAGACACCAATTCATCCGCTGCGACTCCATCATCTTGATGAACTCGTAGTCCTCGTCTTCCGCGACGATGTAGGGCGTCAGAACAATCAAGAGTTCCGTGCGTTGATTTCTTCGGGCCTCGAAATTGAAGAGTTCGCCCACCAACGGAATGTCGCGCAGGTACGGGACGCCGCGAGAGGTCACTTCGTCTCGATTTGTGATGAGCCCGCCAATGACAACCGTTTGGCCGCTCTTCGCGCTGATTGTTGTTTGGGCTGTCGTCCGGTCGATGGGTGGCACAACAAAGGTGCCACCGGCACCGTCTGACAAAACGGTCCCACCCGTGCCGAGTGCCGATTTGTCGGCGTCGACGGTCATGACGATCACGCCATCATCATTGATCCGCGGTTCGATGCTGAGAATGAGCCCTGTTGGCACATCGACGACATCTTGTGTCACTCCCGTGTTCGTCGCGGTCGAGCCATTGAATCGTGCGACATCTTGCCCGACCTGAACGAATGCCGGTTGATTGTTCAGCGCCATCACTTGGGGCCGGCTCAAGATCTGAGCGCGCCCTTCCTCTTCCAACGCACGAATTAAGATACTCACCGAATCGCTCGCGGCGGAAAGCACGAGACCACCCGGCCCCGATCCTAATGTCGCAGTCCGCCCGAGTCCAAGATCGGCTAGACCTTGCGACCCGACGGTACCGCGCGCAAAGTCGTCAAGATTCGGAAGACCGACATCATTAAAATTGAATCCTGGATTGAACGCCGTTCCGCCGACCCGACCGCGGTCGTAAAGAAGCGCGTCTTGAAGTCCCAACTCAGCGCCAAATTCGTGAACGTTGTTCAAGGCGATTTCCGCGATCAGAACCTGCACCATTACCATCGGCGGCCGGACATCCAGGTCGCGGATCGCTTGCATGATCGATTCCATGTAACGAGGCGAGGAAGCGACGATGACACTGTTACTGACCGGTTCCGCGATCACCGAGACCTGTGCCAGTAGCTGATCGAGCGTTGTACTCACTCCGCCCTGGTTGACCGTCTGGCTCAACGCTGTTTGTTGGCTCGAGATATAATTCTGAATTGCGCCAGCTACCGATACGGAATCGTTGTTCTTCAGGCGATAGACGATGATCTGATTCGTCGTAAAACCTTCCTCATCCAGTCGCAGAAGCAAAGTCTCGACAACCTCCAAGTCTGATTCGGAGCCCGAAGCGATCACGCTGTTCGTGCGAATGTCAACGGCGAACGTCAGCGGGATTAGCGAGTTCTCGCCTCCGGTCGTCGTCGTTTGCGCTTGGGGTTGCCGAAAGGCGATGCCGAGCGCACCACCGGTCCCTTGTCCGATGGTGACGTCCTGCCCGAAGACTTCTTGCAACGTCGCGGCCAAACTGGTCGCGTCGCCGTTCAGGATCGTAAACACCTTGAGCTGTGCTTCCGCGTCGGGCCTTTGATCCAGTTCTCTGATCAGCGCTTCGATCAACTCCATGCTCTTGGCCGGAGCACGGACGATCAGCGCATTCGTGTTGG
>JBBDHZ010000195.1:0-2992 GCA_040880645.1 Minisyncoccota bacterium | reverse complement strand
GCCGATTGCCAAGGGTTTCGGTACAAGAACTGGCCTACTTTGGCTGTAAGCGGCATCAAAACGAAAGGGAGCCGATCGTTCCTGCGCGACCGTATCGAGCTGTATGATGCAGAGAATGGTCGCTTTTTAAGCGGATCGCCGCAATTTGCGGTTCGGCTTGCCATAATCCCCTGGATTCACTATCCGGGTACGGCAACCGGCCAAGAGGTGACGTTTCGTGAACCGGGGTGCGAAATGGGTGACAGACCAAAGCTGGCCTGCTAATTGGGGAGAGAATCTTCTGACCCAGGTGCGCCAAAATGAAGAATGACCAATCGGAGGGGCCAAGATGGCCAAGGCACAACAACTAATTAAAAGCATTGCTTCACAGCTACAGCGAAGCGGACGGTGAAATGTTCGTCTCCGTGGCTCTGCAAATTGCCGCACATGAAGCGCGGACCGGTATTCGACGAGTTCGATGCCATCGGCGCAATGCGTGCCGGCGGAAACGACGTTGGTGAGATCCGACGGGTGCTCAATTCGTTCCTGCAATTCCTGGAGCAAGACGATTCGGAGAGTCTAATCGTGGGAGCGATGGCAGCGAGCCTGCAAGCCGACTACCCCAATTATTGGCCCGAAACCATTCGGGGGCTGATGGTTCACTCGGCGGAATGGACGCCCGGTATGCTCGAGGAGTTTCCATTCAAAAGCCGGAGGCAACGGTTCTGCGGTGAATGTGTGGTTACCCTGTGAGCGAACGCCGGAGGCTGATCGCCAGCTTCGTCAGTACCAGTTGATTCAACGATACGCCTTCGGAAGCCGCCTCCGCTTGCAATTCCGCATGCAGCGACTGTGGGACACGGACCAAAAACTTCCCGCTGGGCCCGTGGGGATCCGGCCCCGATTCGTGCGGCAATGACAGCCCGGCCAGGATCTTGCGAATCTGTTTATGTTCCCGCCCGGCGTGAAACGCCGCTCGCGATTCGCACGTGGGGAATTGCTTGGCGAAATCCGACCCCAACCCAAATAAGCGGTTGTTGGCTTCGGTAAAGGAGGCGCCGGAATCAGCCAGGCGTTTGGCTTCCTGAAGCAGCGACGCGGCGGCCTGCTGATCGTAGCCAACCTGTTTTACAGATTTCGTCGAGGACATGATCGAACCTTTTGTGACATGCGGTTTGAGCACGCTAACGCGTGCGGGATGAGCATCTCGGCAGTCTGAGAGACAGCGAGCGTCTCTTTCCGCCCAATACTTATGTGGTGTCGATGATCTCAACCCCGTCGAAATACTGGACTTCAAAGTACATCGCCTTCTGCCCTAGCAACTTGCCGATCTCGATGACCAACTGACGAGCATCGACGTAATCGCTTCGGTTCGCCGTGGCAAAAGTCACCAGATAACTCGGCTCGTCGTATACCTTCCCCTGTTCGTCCAGCCAAGCACCGCTGCCCGGCGGATCGACGCTGACGCCGCCGAACCTCTCGGCGATCATCATCCAGATGGTTTGCATCGACTCCGCACTGACGGGCGATCCATCGTTCAAGTGTGTCGGGATGCGAGTGATCAGCTTCATCAAATCCCCGTTGAAACGAGCGCCAGCTACCAGCTGACAGCTTCAATAGTACCGCCCGCGGTATCGCCCCGCAATGCGTGGTTGCACCCTGGACAGCGCCACTTTCGATGCGATTCAAAACCACTTACTGCGGAGAAAGAACCAAATCATTCCTATGGGAACCGCGAGGCAACTGACCAGCATTGCGACCATCAGTTCACGTGAACCGAATGGGAGTCCTTCGAAGTTCTGACCGAAGAACCCGGTGATGAAGGTCAGCGGATGAAATCCACTCCTCGGTTCGCTGACGTGGCGTCTGATTTCAAACGATTCCAGACGTTGTTCAGTGGTGGTAGCGATTCGTCATGAACCGTTACCAAGTAGCGGTCTGCCAGAATTGCAGTACGCGAAACATAGGTCCTGGGAATTCGGCGGCAACGTCCTCGCGTCTCACGGCAGGAACAACCGTCCAGCGCCGCGGAAATCGTCGATTGAGAACAGATAGTCGAGCAGACAGTCGGCCACGTCGGCAGCGTATTGCCTGTCGCGCCGGATCCGCTCGACATTGCCCAACGTTAAAACGGGAAGGCTACCGGGGGTATTGCTAGATCGAATCGTCGCTTCCAAAGAGTCGGCGCCCTTGGCGTTTCGATTGGCAGTGATGAGAATCACTTCCTGCTGCTGGCACTGCTCCCATAGAATACGATCGGAAGCGTCCGCTGCGAGCCCCAGATCCTGGAAGGTTGGCACTGCAAGATTCAGGTAGTGCCAGAACACGCGTCGCTCTTCATCGTGCAACACGCGCAGGACCACTGCGAAGTGGCCTTCACAGTTCGCATCCGGCAGGATTCCGCGAAGCATTATGTTACCGTAACATTGTTTTCTGTCGCTCTTCTAGCCACCGTATCCGCCGGGCGCGAGCCGCAGCGAGCTTGTCCTGTACCTCTGGCGGATTCGCTTGCGCATTTCGCGCTTCGATTTGTTGATGCACTTTCACGAGCTCATCTTGGTGAGCGTGAATATAATCCACAGCAGCTTGAACTTGCTGGTCCGAAAGTCTAAGGACTTCGGCAATCTCATTCAGCGACCAATCATTTTTCAGGTGGTGCAGCACATCCCACACGGTAATTCGCGTCCCGGCAATTCGGTGATCGACAATCATCGGTCCACTATTTCGATTTCATTACGAGTCGACTTCTACGCACGAACTGATTATAGCACCTCCGCAACCATCGGGTTTCGCTCATGCTGATGAAGCGAATGGACATAAGAGAACCAGCCCGCTGCCCTCTCCCCGCAATCCGCCGTGCGGCGGGGGAGAGGCAGCGGACCGTTATTTCCCGGCCCAATGCTTAGCCGGTCAAAGAAGGCAGACGTGCGTCGGGAGCCCTTTTTCCTCACTGCTCACCCCGTTCTCCGATGCAGTACAAATGGTCGACGCCCCGGATAAAAAACTGGCCATC
>JBBDHZ010000194.1:16816-18786 GCA_040880645.1 Minisyncoccota bacterium | reverse complement strand
GCGAATCGGCGGTGGAGGCGACCAAGCGTGAGGTGAGTGAGGAAGCGGGGTTGGATGTTGAGGTCAAACAACCGTTTTTTGTGAACGAGTGGTATCCGGAGATCAAAGGCGAGACGATTCAGATCGTCGGTATCTTTTTTGAGTGCAGCGCCGGCAGCGCTGATATTGTGTTGAGTGACGACCATGACGACTTTCAATGGATCGATCCGGCTGAATATCAAGACTACGAGATAATGCAGGAAAATAGAGGAGCATTTGAACTATACAGAAACTGTTACTAATTATTGACATTTCCCGTTAGGTCAGTATGATATCAAGCGGTGGTTCGTATATGGATGACGAACCGTTCAGGGTGGTTCTTTTGGAGGCGAATCGAATGGGTCGAAATGATCAGAGGAATGTAAGAAAATCTCAGCGCAGGCGCGCAAAACGTAAGGCTCGGAACGGCAACGGCGTCGCCAAGAATGGCACCCAGAAACCCCGTGACTCGAACGGAAAGGGCAACGGCGGCTGAACGACAGCATCCCGCAGGGCCCTCTCTTGTCTCTCTGGGCCCTCCCACGATCCATCGTGTCCCGCACACGATGGATTTTTTGCTACCTACGGAACGTAAAGTATCGGGTGTGTTGAACGTGAAGGTGAAGCGTGAACGCATTACCCGGATCTCACCCACACTGCTGCCGTACGTTCCAGTCCGTACGTTACAGCTCAGACCGATCTGCCGGCCCAGCGCCTCGCAGGTCGTGCTGAGATATCTGTTTGAGATCGATCGGAACGAAACGCCGGGAGATTGACTTTTGTCTGTTCAGAGCTATGCTACACCTGGTTCGAAACACAATTTGTTCTCACGAAAGGAGAAGAGCAATGCGAAACTGGCAATCAATCTGGACTGAGCGCGGCGGATTCTGGAGGTTTACCAACGAAGAAGATCCTGCAGACCAGCCGCACGCGGTTCTCACGAGCGGCAAGCATTCGGATGGATACGCCAATAGCCGGGTTATCAGCGCTGATCCGGCACTGTGCGATCAGGTAGCTGAAGATCTCCAAGTATTGCTTAAGGAACGGTGTAAGTTGAATAAGCCGGCTATGATCTTCGCTCCTGAATCGAGCGCTCCGCCGTTTGCTCGAGCGCTGGCTGGTATCCGGGGCATCCCTGCCGGCAGTATCGGGAAAGAGGGAGAGATCAATCTTCCTGCCGGGTGTCGGCAAAGCGATCTGCGCGGGATGCAGGTGATCGTGCTCGAGGATGTGATAACCACCGGCGGCAGCGTTCGCCGGGCGGTCGAGCTCTTGAAGAAGGTCGGGGCGGTCGTGTTGCCGTATATTCCGGTCCTGCTTAACCGCAGTTCGGACGGGACGGATTTCCTCAAAGGTGATACGGGAGAGCCGCTCGGTATGAGGATTCTGCCGCTTGTCAAGAGTCCGATGAACATCTGGCCGCCGACGCTGGACGAATGTCCGCTGTGCGCCCAGGGAAGTATGCCCCTACGGCCTAAAGACCACTGGTCCGCCTTCTCGCGCTCAGGGTGACCGGCCGGAGAACGTATCTCGCAGAGAGGGGTGCACAAGGACTTGACAAAACGAGCGAGAGGAGTAAGGTGGGAGTAGTTGAAGGTTGTTCAACACCTGCCCCTGGATCGCCCCCGGGAAAGCTCCCATTTGACGCTTGGGGCCCGGCTTTCTCGGGGGCTTTTTTTATGCATCACTTGATTCAGTTTTTTATACGTGCTACAGTCTCTTCACTATGAAAGTGAAAGCATCGATCAAAAAGGAAAAACCGGGAGATAAACTCGTTCGCCGACGCGGGCGTTTGTATCGTATCAACAAGCGCGATCCGCGACGCAAGGCGCGACAGGGATAGTCTCTGCCCCAGGTTTAGGTGTGAGAAATGAAGCTTTCGAAAAAACCCGCGCTCGCCACTGGCGAGCGCGGGGTTTGTCCGCACCCCGTTTTGTTCAAATTTCGTAAAA
>JBBDHZ010000194.1:0-16806 GCA_040880645.1 Minisyncoccota bacterium | reverse complement strand
AAAAACCGCCCCGCCTTTTGGGGGGCGCGGTTTTTCTGCCCATCGTTCTGCCCATTGTCCTGTAAAAAAAGACCGCTCGGTAAAACCGAACGGCCTGTAGAGTGCTTGGCAGAGCCAAGCGCTTCAGGGAGTATTCACCTTCCTCGCAAGGCCGAGCAGCTCGAGAAGCTTGATCGTCCAGTAGCTGTCGTCGAACTCCCACCACTTCAATCCATGCCGAGCTGATTTCGGATGCCGGTGATGGTTGTTATGGTAGGCTTCACCGCCGGATATCGGACCAAGCAGGGCGTTGTTCCTGCTTGCGTCTGGGGTGTCGTAACGACGGTAGCCGAACATATGGCATACCGAGTTTACGCTCCAAGTCATATGATGAACCAGAAAGACTCTGACCAGACAGCCCCATACAAATCCAAGCCACACGCCGTGCCAGGATAGTGTGAGGAGGCCGCCGAGCGCCGCGGGCAGCACCATTGACAGCGCGACCCATACCGGGAACAGTTTGCTGATGATGACCAGATGCTGTTTCCCGTCCTCCCGAAGACGCTCTCGGTATGCCGACACATCAAGTTTCTTCTCAAAGAAGAAGAACAGAAAATGCGCCCACAGAAATCCTAGTGTCGGCGCAAACCACATCGCTATACTCCGCGGGAGCCCGCTCAGTTTCCCTGTGTGCTCAAAATGGAGCGGGGAATGGGGGTCCCTAGGCTTGTCGGCATACGTGTGGTGTGTTCGGTGTCGGGTAACCCAGGACTCTAACGAGCCCTCGATCGCCATTGATCCACAGATAGCCAGAACGGCTTCTATGAACCGAGTGGTTTCGAACGAACCGTGCGTGAATAATCGGTGAAAACCGATCGTGATTCCACGCGCGGTTATGAAAAAGAAAACGAGCAAGATTCCCACATAGATCCAGTTGACCCCCTGATTCCACAGGAGATACATACTGTATACAAAACCGGCGAACGGAAGGGTGACAAGGAGCAGAATCTGTAGCTGCTCGGAGAGTCTCCTGAGTCGTTTCATCGTATATTCCTTACGTTAAAAGTGAAATTGAGAAATAACAACTGCCCACAGCATACAATAAAGTGCCGTTCAATAAAATAGCTCTGACGCCACAAAACGATGGCTCTCGTGATAAACTAGACATAATGACCGGCGAGAGCCAAACCCAGTTCACCCTCGGTATCGTGCGCAAACACCCGCACGTGCTTTTAGGTATGAAAAAGAGAGGATTCGGCGAGGGGCGCTGGAATGGGTTCGGCGGCAAGCTCAAGGCAGGTGAGAGTGTGGAGGACGCGGCTCGGCGCGAGCTCAAGGAGGAGGCCGGCATCGACGCGGGCGAGGTATGTAAGCTCGGCCGTATCGCGTTCTGGGTGCGCGGTCAGCACGATCCGATCTATATGCATATTTTTTCAGTAGGTGAGTATACCGGCGAGCCGGTAGAGACCGAGGAGATGCGGCCGGAGTGGTTCCATATTGATACGCTGCCGTATGACGGGATGTGGGAAGCGGACCGGCACTGGTTGCCGCTGGCGCTTGAAGGAGTACGGTTTTCCGGCTGGTTCATCTATGACGAAAACGACAAACTCAAGCGCTACGACATCGAACGGCTCGACTGAGTATAAAAGAATTACGTAATTCTTTTTATGAAAAATTGCCGACAAAAATTCTTATGTCGTGAGGCAAAATGTCGGTTTTTCAGGATCCGCTGTCTCTTTGCGTGCGCGTTTGACTGCAGCGTGAGGAGATCATGGAATTAATATCAGCGGATTGCGAGCACGGCGAGCTGCGGTGATAACCGGCTCGTAGGGGTTATCAGTATCGTCCAGAGAAAATGCTGTGTAGACGGTGCGTAGATGCGCGACTGTTCCGGCGGGGATCGGTGAATACAGGGTGCGAATAGTATCCTGGTAGGTAATGTTTAGCGCTCGGACGGAGTAAACAAACCACCCTCGGTACATCGACACGTATCGGTGACCACCACTTCGGTTCACTGGTTCACCGGTTTCATTAAAGTATGACGATTCCGCGACTATTGATGCAAACGCGTACCCTTTTGGTTTGTTAATGTATGCCACCCACGGCGTATCGATGGGCAGCTTTCCGGCGGGTGGGGCTCCGGTGTCGTTACCCTTGAGCAACGACAAAGGGACCTCTTTTACTGATCCGTCAGTGGTTGGCCAGGCGACGTGGGTAAACAACTCGTCATCTGCACCGAAACTTCCGTTCCGGAGGGCCATCGCGTTTACGTCTTTAGTGACGCGTATCACTGATGACGATTCAAACGGACCGCTTCCGGGGAAGCGATAGTGAACGCTTGCGTATACTTCTTCCATCCCAGGCAGTGTGCCGCGCCGTACTGTTTCCACAAAGAGTGGGCCGGATAAAACATCTACATCGGGAGCCTCCCAGTCCGAAGTGTGCGACCAGCTGCCTTCACCGTCATATGCATCGGGGGCATAGTGGAATGGGTAAATGATCGGTGGCCTGTCCGCGGGGGCTTGATTGTAGGTAAGTGTTTCCCCAAGCTCCTGATCGGTCCAGTTGAGAAGCTGGCCAGACGGTTCGTGGAGCTCAACACGGTACTCTGGACTTTGCAGAATGCCGCCGATCGGTCCGCCGGTCAGTTCAATGTGCTGCTGGGGAGAGCGCACAGGCGCTGTGGGGGCGTGCCAAAGCATAACGGTCTGCTCTTCTCCGGCGGGAACATCAAGGGCAACCGTTGCCTTGAAATAAATACCCGGAGGAGATATCTGTGTCTCCGGTGTGCGTGTTACGTTATTGATCTGAACGGGAATCTGTTTGTGCTCTCCCCGAGCTGTTAGTACGGTCGCGCGGACGTCCTTGTGTGGGTCGGGGTAGAGCGGGGCAGGGCCGGTAACGTCTAACTCGACCAGCTCACCATTGCGCTCTATTCCTGCCGTCTCGCGAATAACGAACGTTTCACCGCCGGCTGCTGCGAAATGCCACACACCACTGTTTTCGGGTACATCAGCTGTGTGAGTTATCTCAAACGATTCATCGCCGTACGTGTATGCGAAACGAAGGTTGTATGTCTCTCCCGAGTGCCATGCGAGAGGTATGCGAACATCGATAATCGAGTTGGTAGGGTCTAGATTATCCGCTTTCTCATATACTACCCCGTTCATCCACCAGTAAACGCCGTAGACGGATTCGTCATCAATGTACATCGTATTCGGGCGAAACGTACGGCCGTCACGATTGGTAGGGGGAGCAGCAAGGCGTACGCGCAGATGTGGACGGCGCATGGCAGGGTCGTGGTATACATACTCAGTTTCTGTAACATGAAGTGGAGAGCTGCTGTCTGCCCTTTGCGAGGGCGATACTTTTTTAACGCCGGCAGAGAGGCCGGCAGCGCTAGAATCAGCGATCTCGTGCGCGCGGTTCTCTTGGGACGCAGAGGTAGTATTGTTGGGTCGTACAGTGAATACTGCGCCGACGGCAAATACGGCAAAGAGAACAGAAATTAAGAGCGCTAAAGATAAATGTTGCATACGGAAGGTTGCTTCCAGTATACCATTACTCGCTATCTACAAAGCGAAACGCGGTTGCGTGGTACCATGAGCTGTATGAACGAGCAAAACACTTCGCAAACCGTTACTGATCTCCGCGATACTATCGACGGCGATGTTTTTGATTCCGGCGAGCCGATCAAAGAGTTTTCGCGCGACTGGTCGCTCTTTAAGGTTGTACCGGAGATTGTGGTGTTTCCGAAAACCCACGAGGATGTAAAGCGCGTTGTTTCGTATATTGCCGAGCACAAGGCAGATCGCCCCGACCTCTCGATCACCGGTCGCTCGGCGGGCACCGATATGACCGGCGGCCCCTTGAACGAGTCAATTATTCTCGGCTGTACCAAGTACCTCACCAACTTCTCGGTAGACGAAGAGAACCTGCGGGCAACGGTCGAGCCGGGGGTGTACTATCGCGCGTTCGAGGAGGAGACCCTGCCGGAGCACCTTTCGATGCCGTCGTATCCGGCGAGCAAAGACATCGCCGCGCTCGGGGGGATCGTGATGAACAACTCCGGCGGTGAGCGTACCCTACGGTACGGGCAGACCCGGGACTATGTGGAAGCGGTCACGATGGTGCTTTCAGATGGCAACGAGTACGAATTCCGCGCGCTCAGCTACGACGAGCTCCAGGAGAAGAAAGCCCAAGACAACTTCGAGGGGGAGATATATCGCAAACTCGAGCCGGTGATAAAAGACAATGACGAGGTTATTCGCGCTGCCGAACCGCAGGTCTCCAAGAACTCCGCCGGCTACGCCCTCTGGCGCATCTGGGACAGGGAAGCGGACACGTTCGACCTCGCTCAGCTCTTCTGCGGCTCGCAGGGAACGCTCGGGATTATGACCGAGGCAACGCTGCGGCTGGTTCACAATAAAACCCACCGCCGGATGGTGCCGGTCTTTTTCAAAAGCTGGAAGCATATGCCGGAGGTGGTGAACGAGCTTCTCAAGTACGAGCCGGAAACACTGGAGGCGTTTGATGACGAGACGATGAAGCTCGGTATGCGCTTTATGCCGACAATCGCCAAAATGGTCGGGCAGAATATCGCGCAGTTTCTCTGGCGCTTTCTGCCGGAGGCGTGGATCGGCGTTAAGATGCTCGGAATGCCGAAGCTGGTTTTTTTGGTTGAGATCGCTGAGGACTCGGATGAAGAAGCCGAGCGCAAGGCGCAAGAGATCGAGGTGGCATTAGAGAAGTATGACGTCTGGACCCGCCGACCGCTCACAGAAGCTGAGGCGGAGAAGTACTGGCTGATGCGGCGCAATTCATTCAAGATCCTGACCGAGCAGACTCACGACAAGCGCACCGTGCCGCTGGTCGAAGATTTCTGTGTGAAGCCGGAAGTGATGCCGGTGTTCTTGCCCAAGGCGCTTAAAATATTAGCGGATGCGGGGATCAAAGCAAACCTGGCCGGGCACGCCGGCAACGGTAACTTCCACATCATTCCGCTGATGGATCTGACCAAGAAGAAGAACCGCGACAAGCTCACCGGCGTCGCCGACAAGTTCTACGACCTGGTCATCAAGCACGGCGGGACCATCACCGCCGAGCACAACGACGGCATCCTGCGCACGCCGTACCTGAAGAAAATGTACGGCGAGCAGGTCTATGATCTGTTCGAACAGGTCAAAGAGATCCTCGACCCCCAAAACATCTTCAACCCGGGCAAGAAGGTTTCAGGCGATAGAAACGCCCGCGAATACTTCGAACAACACATCGCGGCGGAGAATAAGTAATATCTAGAGATTCATGGCAGAGAGTACGCAAGGGAATTCGTTCAGTAGATTGACGGGAGATATGGAAATGTATACATACTTTTTAATGTCGCCCTATGACGACCCACACCAAAGTACAACAATGGGGAAACAGCTACGGCATCCGCCTGCCGCGCGATATCGCCCATAAGCTCGGTCTTGAGACGGGCAGCGTGCTTGATATTGAGGTTGAGGGTGACGCAGTTGTGCTCCGTGTGCCGAAGAGCAAGGATACAGTAACCGATCTCGCTCGGCAGATCACGCCGGAGAACAGACACGACGAGATTGACTGGGGTGGGCCGCTAAGTGACGAAATATGGTAGCAGACAGGTGTTGCCCGGGTGTGGTGGGTGCTTTAAGCCGGTGGCGTAACGAAGACGAATGTTCGCGTATGATGTTCAGGTATGGTATAATGTACTTATATGGCTGTGAACGCGACCAACAACACCAACCTCACTCCGGAGGCAAAGCAGTACCTCACTGATCTCTTTCGGGAGACCTTAAACGACCCTGATATTGGTCGGGAGCTTTCCGAGTACACGAAACAGCGACTCCGCGCGGACAGAACAAAGAAACAAAAAACCTATTCACTTGAAGAGGTGAAAGAAAAGCTCGGGTAATTTGGTGCGTATGGCATGGTCGCTTGTGATCGCAGAGAGCGCATATGATGATCTGGCGGCCTGCGATGACGCAACACGGGCGCGTATTCTCAAAAAGCTCACTTGGTTTGAGAAAAATTTCGATAATGTAACGCCGGTTCCACTGACCGGTGAATTCTCTGATTATTTCAAACTACGCGTCGGGAAATGGCGCGTGTTCTACACGATCCAGTGGAAGAAACGTCACATTACGGTGCACCACGTCGCCCGACGCGACGAAGCGTATAAAAAGAAATAAAAAAGTGATTGGAATCTATAATGAATATCATTCCTCAACGCATAGAACAGTGGAGCAAGCGGGTACCGATCTGGGGGTGCTCTGAGTCGGTGGTGTAACGGGTAAGGAGAAGATTTAAGATATTATCGGGGACACTTTTTATGGTATAATACAGTGATGAGTAACAAACTTCCTCGCCACCTAAAACCGTATTTCTGGTCGTATAACTTTGATGCGTTGGACGTAGAGTCTGACAAAAAGCGGATCCTGACCCAGATTCTCAATTTAGGTTCCAAGGAGGCAACTGATTGGCTTTTTTCTACCTATACAAAAGAAGAGATCGCTGATGCTATAGAAAATCCACTGCCCGGAGAGTGGAATAAGAAGTCGCTTCACTACTGGTCGCTCAAGTTGGGTGTTCAGCCGGGCAGTCTCACCCGAACATTTTCATGATCCGGTACGATATTCTTGATGAAAATTTAATACGCAAGAGCGCCGTGTACTTTGAAGATGTGCCCCAAGAAAAGATACTGTTTAAGGTGGACCCAAAACCATCTTGGGATGAAATAAAAGAGCGCATCAGGAAGGCTGTGTTGGAGGAATAAATCGAAATTTCTCTAGAGCCTCTTGAGGAAGTGTATACTAAGACGTAAAGCGGTGAAATCATTCCTTACAACAATTGAACAGTGGAGCAAGCGGGTGCCGGCCCGGGTGTGGTGGGTGCTAAGTGGTGCGCTGGTTGCCGGCGGCGGACTCGCGCTGTACCTGATGGGCCAGCCGGGTATCTGTGAGTGCGGGTACGTCAAGATCTGGCACAGTCCGACCGATGTCCAGAGTTCCCAGCACCTCTTTGACTGGTATACCTTCTCGCACATCATTCACGGGTTTGTTTTCTATTGGCTACTTACCCTCGTTGCTCCCCGGATGCCGTTCGCGGCGCGGCTGGTTATCGCGCTTGTTCCGGAGGTTGCCTGGGAGGTGTTTGAGAATACTGACTACGTCATCAACCGCTATCGCGATGCCGGGCAGCTGGCGTACTTCGGCGACACCGTCCTGAACTCGCTCTCGGACGTGCTGGCAATGGTGGCCGGGTTTCTCTACGCGCGGTTCGCCCCGGTCTGGAGCACGATAACGCTTATTATTTTCTTCGAGCTTTTCACTCTGTACTCCATCCGTGATAACCTAACCTTAAACGTTATTATGCTCATCCACTCGTTTGATTTCATTAAAGAATGGCAGGCAGGGCGATAATACGTATCTATGGACAGCATACCTATGTGGCAAGACATTGTATTTTCTCTCGGGCAGGTACTGTTCGTGGTCGCGCTGTTGCCGTCGGTCTTTAGCAAGGACAAGCCGGCGCTCTCATCTAGTCTGATGACCGGATGTATTCTCGCCACATTTGGAATAACGTATGCCAGTATGGGGTTGTACTGGTCGGCCGGTACGGCGGCAGCCATTGCCGCAACCTGGTTTGTTCTTGCGGTCCAAAAGTTCCTGATGAACCAAAAAGCGACAGTTTCTAAAGATACATTCTCAGGACAATGAAGATCATCGTCGCCTCAGAAAATCCGGTGATCTTTAGGGTCCGCACCGTTTAAAAATGTGGTCGGATGTGGTATTATTTGTGTATATGAGCAGAGAAAAGATCATCCGTGATTACACCGCCGTATTCGAGCGCAACGAGGACGATGGCTATACCGTCACCGTGCCGGCACTGCCGGGACTGGTGACCGAGGGAAACGATCTCGCTGACGCCCGCGCGATGGCGGAGGATGCAGTGTTGTGTTATCGCGGAGAGGAGGTATAAGAAATAGTGGTGGGTTATGACACGGATCGTTTTTTCAGATCACGCTTTGCGAAAATTGCGGGAGCGCCGGATAGCAAAAGAAAAAGTTCGTGTGACGATCCACTCCCCCGACACAACAAGAAATACTCGCAAGAAACGGAAAATTGCGTACAAACGTTTCCAGAAATTGTACCTCAAGGTTGTGTATATAAAGGAAGGAAATACCATAACTGTTGTTACTCAACACTGGGACGAATCATTTAATCCAAATATATGATAATCGATTACGATCCAAACGTAGACGCGCTCAACATAACCTTCCGGAAAGGGAAGGTTGAGCGGACAATTGAGCTCGAGTACGAAATAAATCTGGATATGGATGCAAGCGGTCGGCCGATCTCGCTGGAGGTGCTCGGGGCAAAGGATAAATTCGGTGAGAAGGATTTTTCGAAAGTACAGCTTCATAATCTTGAGGCGGTTACCTCGTAGCTGAGTACGTTTGTACTCGAATCGGTATGAAAATAATCGTCGCCTCAGAAAATCCGGTCAAAATAGATGCCGCCAAGCGCGGGTTTGAGCGGGTGTTTCCGGATGAGCGGCTTGAGGTGACAGGAGTAAAAACCGAGTCAGGCGTGGCGGATCAGCCACTCTCGGACGAGGAGTGCCTGCGCGGCGCGGTGAACCGTGTTGCTGGTGCGCATAGTTCTCAGCCGAATGCGTCGTACTGGATCGGGATAGAGTCCGGTGTCGAGGAGCTTTCATCGTTCTGCGGTGAGTTCACTTGGGTGCACATTGAGGACAGCACAGGGCGTGTCGGCTTTGCTCGGAGCGCTACATTTCCGCTCCCTCATGATGCGTTCACGATTGAAGGCGGGCGAGGATCTTTCGCGGGTTGCCGACGGGCTCTTCAACGAGACTGGTATCGGAAAGAAGCACGGCATCATCGGCGCGCTTACGAAGGGTGCTATAACGCGTACTGATTATACGGTCGAGGCGGTGGTGCTCGCGTTGATCCCGTTTATCAACCTCGAGCTGTATGAATAAAACTCCACCACACTCCGACTGAACACTTTCGGAAAGTGTTCAGCAGCGATGATAGAGGAAGAGTGGTACAATAAATCCGTATCTGTTTTTAGAATGTATCTTTTGTAACGTAAATAGAATATATGGACATAGCACCTTTACAACGCGTAGCGCAGCAGATGGTCGAGGACCCGAAGGGGATCCTTGCCGCGGACGAAAGCACGAGCACGGCCGGCAAGCGACTTCGCTCGGTTGGCTTGGAGAACTCGGAAGAGAACCGCCGATTATACCGCCAGCTTTTTTTGGATACCGAAGGTATCGAGAACTATCTCAACGGCGTTATTTTGTATACCGAGACGATGCGCCAGCGCGACGAGAACGGCGAGTTGTTTCCGAAACTCTTAGAGAAGAAAGGAATTCTTTCGGGGGTGAAGCTCGATGAAGGCACGGTGCCGTTCCCGGGGTTCCCGGGCGAAGAAGTGACCGAAGGACTCGACGGCCTGCCGGCACGCGTTGGTGATTACGTTGCTATGGGGGCGACGTTTGCCAAGTGGCGTGATGTTATTCACATCGGCAACGATATTCCAACGCCGGAGTGTATTCACACCAACGCCATCATTCTTGCCCGCTACGCGCGGATCTGCCAGGAAGGCGGTCTGGTACCGATGGTCGAGCCGGAAGTGCTCCTGAAAGGCGACCACTCGATCGAGCGCGCCGAGGAGGTGACGACCCGGGTACTTGCCGAGCTGTTCTATCAACTCGCGCGGTATCGAGTCGACCTCTCGGCCGTTATTCTCAAAACCAGTATGGTCCTGCCGGGCGAAGATCACGGCTCGCCTGCGGACGCACAGACAGTGGCCGACGCAACGGTCCGTGTGCTGAAGGCGACGGTGCCAAGCGACGTGCCGGGCGTGGTCTTCCTCTCCGGCGGGCAGGAGCCGGAGGAGGCAACGGCGAACTTAAACGCTATTGCCAAGCAAGAGCCGCTGTCGTGGGGCATTACCTTCTCCTACGCCCGAGCGCTTCAGGGTCCGGCGCTCGAGGTTTGGAACGGCAAGAAAGAGAATGTTGAGCCGGCCCGGGCGGTGTTCCTCGAGCGCCTGCGTCTCAACATCGAGGCGGACAAGGGTGAGTACAAGGGGGAGTAGGAAGTAGCGAAGACGTCTTGACGGCGGAACGTTAGAAGTATAGGCTCGAGATGGGCCGAGCAGTATTACGTGTTACTTTTTGATTGAAAGGAGTCGCAGTGAGAAGGGTGAAAAAACAAACAAGAGATGGATGGGACAAGACGATCGCCCGCAAAGCGAGAGAGAGAGTTGAGGAGGTGACGAACAAACCGTTGACTCTGCATCAGCTCTGTGCCTGCGCGGTCAGATGGCGGGAGTCCTTTGAGGGACGCAAAAATTCACCGCTTAGCGGTGGCGCCATCAAAAAACGGGTGTGGCGAATGGTGCAGATTTTGGGGGGCAAAATAACGGACAGGGAGACACCCTCTACCGTCGACACTATAATGAAGTTCTGCCTCGACCTTCTCGCCGGGCGGATCACCGAGGAGACCGTGAAGAGACTCGTTGAACAGTCCCGGAATGAAGTCAGTGCTGACACAAAAACCGTGAAAACCGTGAAAGCCTGATTTCATGTGATGCACACCTTCCTTCAATACCCCACACCGACCGGAACCCGGTCGGTGTGTTTTTCTTTTCCGAAGGGACTTTTTTGCTATACTCAGTGGGTATGAGCGGTATCGGTAAACAGGTCGTTATTCTCGCCGTTATCACGGGCGCCGTGGGTACGTTGGCGTACGTCGCGTACGAGCCGCACCCGTGCCTTGAACCGCTTCGTTACTCAATCGGCCGGGTTGATAAAGAATTTGGGTTGGCGACAACAACGTTCCACGCGATCATCGCGGAGGCGGAAGAACCGTGGGAGATCGCTTCCGGAAAGGACCTTTTTGTTTTTGATCCGACCGCTGATTTTACGATCAACCTCATCTACGACGAGCGTCAGGAACTAACCGATGAAGCACGCGAGGTGCGCGAGGAGCTTGAAGCGCTTCGGGCAGAGCGGGAACGCGTGCGCGAGGAGCACCGGTCGCTTACGGCGCGGTACGATCAGGAAAAGAACGTATTTGAATCAATGGTCCGTGCGTACGACGAGGCATTAAGCGAATACAACGAGGACGTTCAGCAGTGGAACAGCCGGGGCGGGGCGCCGCCGAGCGTTGCGGAAGAGTTGCGGGCGCGCCAACGATCCCTCGCGGACGCGCGTCAGGAACTTGAAGCACAACAGAACGAGGTGAACGCACTGATCGATCAGATCAACCGGACCGCGCAGAACGAGCAGGAGATCGTCGAGGCATTTAACGAGATCGTCGGCGTCTACCGTGTTCGTCACGGCGGCGCACACGAGTTTGAACAAGGCCACGCAACGCCGAACGAAATAAACGTCTATCAGTTTCTGCAGCGCTCCGATCTTCGTTTGGTCCTGGCGCACGAATTTGGGCACACCCTCGGGATCGAGCACGTGGATGACCCGCAGGCGGTGATGTACCGGTTGATGAAAGAGCAAGCGAGCGATCCGATCGTTCTGACGGATACCGATCTCGAGATGCTGGCCGGAGCCTGCGCGTCCGCGACGTACTGGCCGTGGCCGTTCTAGTGAGCCGAACATTTTTCCAAAACCACGCACCACGCCGTTGCCCGTTCAGGGTAACGGCGTGGTGCGTGGTCAGCGATCGATTCGCCGGTCTGTTTGTTGGTCGATCAGTTTAGCGGTCGGTCTTTGCTCCGTACACACCCTCTAAAAGATCGAGATCCTTGCTCGTTGAGCGTAAGAGCTCGATGTTCTTCTCCTCGAACGCGGTGAGAAGATCCAGTCCTTTGTCGTCGTCAACGTGTTCGGCAAAGAAGGTGCGGAAGGCGGCGAAGTCTTTGATAAAACAGTGTCCGCCGGCGCCGCGGCCCGAGTCGTGAACGGGGTTCATATGGGAGTCGCCGATACGTGGATCGTGTGCCATTGCTTTTTTAACCTCATCAAACTCGCACCCGAGCGATGCGCACAGGTCGTGCATCAGATTCATAAAGATAACTTTGCTGAAGAGGAAGCAGTTGCCGCCGTACTTGATCAGCTCGGCTTCTTTGGCGGCGACGATCGCTTCGTACATCGCCTCCGGCAGTATATCGAGAACTTGCTGCGCTCGCTCTCGGTACTCGTCGCTATCGTGCGGAATGCCGACAATGTTGCGCTTGGGGTGGGCGGCATCGGTCGCGGCGCTTTTCTCAACCAGGAACTCCGGCGAGTGGAGGACGTAGCGGTCCGGGTACTGCGCTTGGATCGATTCGGTTGTCCCGGGAACGATCGTTGACTTGATGACCACTGTTGCGCCGGGGCCGGTGTGCGCAACAACATCGCGAACGATGTGGTCGTCGAATCCGTCCGGAGTTGTCGGGGTCGGAACGGCGATAAAGACAATATCGCACGCCGCGATCGCGTCTTTGTTTTTGGTGTGCGGCGCTTCGTTGGCGTAGCGGACTACGTCGAATCCACGGTTCTCAAATTCATCCGCGTAGTTTTTTCCGATGAAGCCCTGGCCGATAAATCCTATTTGCATTGAACGTACTGTACCAAAAAGGAGGTGTGTCGTCGACCGAGCTTCGCCCGTGCTGCATCGCGGCGGTGGGCTCGCTACGGTGTGAGGACCGGCGAGGTGATCGTCGGGTCGCACACCGTGTGCACGGTGGTGCCGTCGGTTCGCATCCAGGCCGTTGTCGTCGCGATGTCCGTGAGCGCAGTGGTATCGAGCGAAACGGTTGCCACAAGTCCGCAGCGAACCGCCGGATGCCAGTACTGATCGAACACGAAGTTCCCGAGGGAGTAGAAGATGACGCCACCGTTGTAGTGTTCTCTATTCTGAACAACGTGTGGATGGGTACCGACAACAAGCGTAGCGCCGGCGTCGATAAAGCGATGCGCAAGACGCTGCTGAAGGGGGGTCGGTCCGGTCCGGTACTCCTCTCCCCAGTGAGCCAGCACCACGGTGTGGTCAGCGGTTTCGCCGGCGCGCTCGATGGCGGTAACGGTTTCCTCTGCCGAGGGACCAAGGAACTGGTTGTACGAGACAAAGGCGAGAGAAACGCCGTTGATCGTTGTGGTGGCGGTAGCGCTCGTGCTGTACGGATCGCCGACGAACGCGATGCCGGCGTCGGTGAGGTGTTGTTTTGTTTGGCGTACGCCGTCCGGTCCGAAGTCAGTGATGTGGTTGTTGCCGATCGAAACAAGGTTGATCGAGTTCGCACTGAGAAACGCCAAGCTCGCCGGCGGGAACGTGAAGCGCATATTGTTGGCGTCGCCGGCGGTGGTGTGCTCGCTGACGGACGCGGCGGATGTGACCGGGCCTTCGAGATTGCTGACGACGAGATCGCTCCGGGAGAACAGATCATCAAAGCCGATCGCGATGCCGCTGAAACCGTCCTCGCGCGCCGCCGCGGTCTTACGGATGTACCGGTCAAGCATACTGTCGCCGGTAAACGTGAGTGTGGCGTGGGTGTTCCGGTATACCAGCGGCGCTCCGACAACGGTTGCGTAGGTGAGCCCGGCCAAAACCGTGAGTCCGGCAAGAATGATGCAAACGCGTTTCATTACTCTCTACTATAGCGAAGGGAGAGAGGGGCGTCTAATGGAAGGAGCAGAAGCGCGCGTATGGCTTTATGTTGTGAATCGTACGGGAAAGGTTGCTCCGGGCGTGGATACGCTGCCGGGGTTGCATATCCACACCGGCGCGGGGGTTGACCGGTGAACGGTCGTTCACGTATACTGGGGCGGTATGGCACTAACAACATTTGAGAAAGCAGTTTCGAAGCTCCGGGCGTTTTATCGCACGCACCGGCGGATGCCGAGTTTTGCCGAGCTGGGTGAGCTGGTCGGGCTCAGGTCGAAGAACTCGGTCTCCAAGCTCATTAATAAACTGTGCGAGCACAACATTGTCGCGAAAGACCACACCGGCCGGCTTGTTCCGCGCGATCTCTACGGTGAGCTGAAGGTACTCGGTACGGTCGAGGCCGGGTTTCCGTCGGCAGCCGAAGAGCAGGAGCTCGATACGCTGACGCTCGATGACTTTCTGATCGAGAATAAAGAGGCGAGCTTTCTCCTTACGGTCAGCGGCGAGTCGATGATCGACGCCGGGATTCAGCCGGGCGACTTGGTGATCGTTGAGCGGGGCCGCGTGGCAAAGAACGGCGACATTGTGATCGCCGAGGTGGATGAGGAGTGGACGATGAAATACTATCGCATGCACGGACCGCAGGTCTGGTTGGAGCCGGCCAACAAAAAGTTCAAGCCGATCTATCCGAAGGAAACGCTGAATATCGCCGCGGTGGTGCGAGGGGTGGTGCGAAAGTATTAAACACGTGCTGTTCGGCGGACACGACATTACACCTATGTATGTACTTCATATTGACGGCGACAGTTTTTTTGCGAGTGTCGAACAGGCGCGCGATCCGGCGCTTAAAGGCAAGCCGGTCGTAACCGGCAAAGAGCGCGGCGTGGTCACGGCGGTGAGTGTTGAGGCAAAAAAGCGCGGGGTAACACGGGGAATGCCGGCCTGGGAGATCAGAAAGCTTTGTCCCGAGATACGGTTTGTCCGGTCTGACTACCGTCTCTACTCAATGATCTCTCGGCGGATGTTCGCCATAGCTCGCCGGCACTGTGATGTTGTTGACGAGTACAGTATCGACGAGTTCTTCGCGGGCGTGTCGGGAGATGTCGCGGAGGTGGAGGGAGTCGCCTGGCGGGTCAAAACGGAGATCCAGCGCGAACTCGGTATCACGGTGTCGGTCGGCCTGGCCTCGACAAAGGTACTGGCTAAGGTTGCCTCGAACTGGTCCAAGCCGGACGGGTTTACGTCGCTTCTTGGCGCTGAGGTGACTTCGTATCTCCGCCAGCTTAACTGTGAAAATGTGTGGGGGATCGGTTCAAGCACCGCGATGACCCTGGCCCGTCTCGGGGTACGGACGGCTGAGCAGTTTGCTTCCCGTTCTCACGAGTGGGTGCGCGAGCATCTCTCAAAACCGTATGAGGAGATCTGGTATGAGCTTCAGGGAAAAACCGCGATGCCGCTTGCGGAGCAGCAACACACCCGCCGCTCGCTTCGCTCATCCCGAACCTTTGCCCCGACGTGTTCGCGGGAAACGGTGATGCGCGAGCTTGCACGTAACATCGAGCGCGCCTGCTGTAAACTTCGCCGGGAGGGGTTGCGTGCGCGCCGGGCGACGGTGTTCCTCAAAACCCAGCAGTTCGAGTACGCCAGTAGTGATGTGCCGCTGCCGGTGGCGACTGCCCGTGCCCACCGGGTTCTGGACCTGGTTGAGGACGCCGTGTATGAGCTGTTTCGACCCGGGACCGAGTACCGCACCACCGGGATCGTTCTTGCCGATCTCGTCTCGCACACGCAGGTGCAGCCCGACCTTTTTGGCAGGCAACAGCAAAGCGACGGTTCTGAGAAACTGTACGACGTGATCGATCAGCTCAATCAGCGTTTCGGGGACGGGCACGTGGCGCTTGCCGCGAGTCTGGGTTCGCGTCTCGGTCTTCCTGCACCGCGCGTACAGCCTGATCTTGTGGGCCGTCTTCGGCTGCCTCATTTCGGTGAGGTGTCGTGATCCGGTGGAGCATCTCCGAGATAACTCCGAGATAACTCGGAGTTATCTCGGAGATGCTGTTAGGTGTTCTTTCACCGAGTCCGGGTCACTCGTATAGACCCAGAACTGCTGAACAGCACCGGTTCCCTGAACCTTGACGATCAGCCCGGCACCCTGTCTGCCGTCGGGAAGACGGAGAGGGAGGCACTTGATGCGCGGAGTGCGCGATCGGTTCGCCGCAATCGGACCGATGACGATCTTGCTGACCGTCTTGAGCTTGCGCAGCCTATCCAGCACCGGTACCGCCCCGTCGATGACGGTCTGGTGCGTGGTGGTTATTTTCGGGTCGGCAGAGAGATTTTTGGCACGAGACATTGTGATACACTATACCTACATTGTGATTTTTAGCTATGACGCAGCAAACAAAACTTTTGGATAAAAAGGAGGTGGCGGTGGAGACGCTTGAGTTGCGGCTGCAGCGGCCGGCGGAATTTTCGTACAAATCAGGCCAGCACATTGATCTCGGGATCGAGCAGATGAGCGAGAGCGACGATCTCGGAAGCGTGCGGACCTTCTCGCTGGTCAGTGCGCCGCACGAGGACGAGTTGGTGGTGGCGACGCGTCTGCGGGACACGGCGTTCAAGCGCGAACTCAAGAAACGTGAAGTGGGTGCGGACAATCTCTCGATCGACGGGCCGTTCGGTAATATGACACTGCATTCACGAAGTGAGCGACCGGCGGTGATGCTCGCCGGCGGGATCGGGATCACGCCGTTCGTCTCGCTGGTCCGGCATATGGTTCACGATGATCTGCCCCACCGCAGTACCGTGCTGTACTCGAACCACACCGCGGCCGATGCGGCGTACCTGGAGGAGCTGACACAAATCGCAGCAGAGAATGAGCGGATCGATCTTGTTCCGACCTTTACCCGCGAGGGCGGGTCGCGGATCGACGAGGCGATGATCCGCGGACAGGTTGCGGATATACCCCAAGCGATCTGGTATCTGGCCGGCCCGCCGCCGTTCGTGAAAGCGATGCAGACCGTTCTCGAGACGCTCGGTGTGGAGGATGACGACGTGCGGTTTGAGGAGTTTGCGGGGTACTGAGTTTAGGCAAAAAAAGGAGGAGGGGGGATGGAGGTGGCGGATCAAACGCCCCGGCCGGGGGGGGCGGGGGGGGGGGGTTTTTGAAAAAA
>JBBDHZ010000193.1:0-3005 GCA_040880645.1 Minisyncoccota bacterium | reverse complement strand
CTGCAACACATCAAGGAAGCGTATCGGGCGACGGTCGAGGAATCGCAAACATTGAACGAGGAGCTGGAGTCGCTCAACGAAGAACTGTCGATGGTCAACGCCCAACTCCAGTCGAAGTTGAACGAATTTGTGGAAGTCAACAACGATCTGCAGAATCTACTGAACAGCACCGACATCGCGACGATGTTTCTGGACGCCAATTTGAACATTCGGCGGTATACGGAGGAAGCGACAAGACTGATCATGCTGCGCCCGACCGACGTGGGCCGGCCAATCTTCGAACTGGCTTCCAACCTGGAATACGACGACCTGACAGCGGATTGCCGTGAAGTGCTGAGGACTTTGGTAGACAAGGAGAGCATCCTGTATACCACTGGCGGTGCGGGCTATCTGATGCGGGTTGTGCCCTACCGGACGACCGACAACGTGGTCGACGGCTTGGTCCTGACGTTTGTCGACATCGAACGTTTAATACGCGCGGCGCGCGAAACGGAACGCAGCGGAGACCCCTTCAAACAAATCGCTCAAACACTGCGCCACCCGCTAGTGATGCTCGATCAGCAGTTGCGCGTCATTCTCGTCAACGACATCTTCTGTGGCAAGTTCCAGACGAAGCGGGACGAAACCGAGGGCCGGGTGATTTACGAGCTGGGCAACGGCCAATGGGACATCCCCGACTTGCGGAAGCTGTTAGAAGAGATTCTGCCGGAGAACACATCATTGAGTGATTACGAAGTGCAAGCCGACTTCCCCACGATCGGCCGACGCCAAATGCTGCTCAACGCCCGGCGCATGGCGCGCAGCGCGACGCTGCCCGCCATGATCGTACTGGCAATCGAAGACGTGACGGAGAAACGTGGGACAACGGTGGATTAAACCCGCGCATTGGGGAAACCAAGCAATGGCCAAGACAAAGCGAACCAGCGGGCCGACTCCAGCCGGAACGCTCCGCCAGCGAGCCGAGGAAATGGCGCGGACGTCGCCTACCGACATTGCCGGAATGACCAGCAATGAAGTGCAGAGACTGATTTACGAGTTGCAAATCCACCAGATCGAGCTGGAGTTGCAAAACGAAGAGCTCCGCCAGACGCAAGTCGAACTCGCCCATTCCCGCGATCAGTACGCGGACTTGTACGAGTTCGCACCGACCGGTTATGTCACGCTCGACTCCGACGGCAAGATTCAGAATGCCAACCTGACGACGGCCGCGATGTTGGGTGTCGAGCGGCAACACTTGCTGCAAGCCAGGCTTTCCAACTTCGTGAATCGCGAATCGCAGGACGAGTTCTATCTGCACCGGCGGGCGATGCTTTCCAGCGAAACAAAGCAGACTTGCGAAGTGCGAATGAAAGGGGCTGACGCCAAAAGTCTTGCCGTTCGTCTGGAGAGCATCGCATTTGGACCAGAAAGCGATCGCCGCTGCCGAACCGCGCTGATCGACATCACCAAACGCAAAATAGCGGAGGAAACGCTGCGATTGCTAAACATCGATCTCGGAAAGTCACTGGCCGACCGCACCGGCGAACTTCAACAACACATCAGACAGGTCAAGCTGTTGACCGAAGCCGTGTCGCACCTCGGCGAAGGCGTGTTGATCACCAGCGACAACCTGGATTGGCCGGGGCCGCACATCGTCTTCGTCAACGACGCAATGTGCCAAATCACCGGCTATACGGCAGAAGAACTGATCGGCCAGTCGCCGCGCGTTCTGCAAGGTGACGATTCGAACCGCGAGACGTTGGATCGGATCAAGGCGGAACTGTCCGCCGGCCGCTCGGTGCTTGCCGAAGTGATCAACTACCGCAAAGACGGCACGCCGTACGACGCCGAACTGTTCATCACGCCGCTGTTCAATGCCGAAGGCCGCCGCACTAACTTTGTCTCGGTCCACCGCGACATTACTGAGCGGAAGCGTGCGGAACGCTTGTTGCGGCAGGAGCGGAATCGAGCCCAGCAGTATCTCGACATCAGCGGCGTCATCATGGTGGCGATGGATTCCCAAGGGGATATCACGTTGATCAACCGCAAAGGCTGTGAAGTGCTGGGTTGCGACGAGCATGAACTCCTCGGTAAAAGCTGGTTTGACACTTGTCTGCCGGAAGGGTCTCGGAACGACGTACGCGGCATCTTTCAGCAAATCATGAACGGAACGGTAGCGAATGTTGAGTATTTCGAAAACTCAGTCCTGACGAGGACAGGTGAAGAACGGATTGTCGAGTGGCATAATTCCGAGCTTCATGATGAGACGGGACGAGTTGTCGGTGTGCTCAGTTCAGGAAACGACATCACGGGTCGTCGCCAGGCCGAGAGGGCGCTGAGGGACCGCGAAGAGCGGATGCGGGCGATCCTCAATACGGCGGCCGACGCCATCATCACCATCGACCGGCGCGGCATCATCACCACGGTCAATCCGGCCACCGAGAAAATGTTCGGCTACACCCAGGACGAACTCGTCGGCCAGAACGTCAAGATCCTGATGCCGCAGCCTTACCACGACGAGCATGACGGCTACATCCAGCGCTATCTGGAAACCGCTGAAGCCCGCATCATTGGAATTGGACGCGAAGTGGTCGGCCGCCGCAAGGATGGCAGCTCGTTTCCCATCGGGCTCGCTGTCAGCGAAGTCGACCACCTGCATCTCTTCACGGGGATCATCCGCGACATGAGCGAACAACGAAGGCTTCAGCGCGACGTCGTGGCCATTGCCGAAGACGAACAACGCCGCATTGGCCAGGACCTGCACGACAGCACGCAACAGGAACTTGCCGGCCTGGGGATGTTGGCGCAGGCGTTATTCAGCAATCTCTCACAAGAATCCGGCGATCGGCCGAAGGCTTCTGTAGATCTAGATAAGTGTTGCGAACTTGCCAAAAAAATCCTGGACGGACTCACGCGAGCACATCAAGAAGTGCAGAGCATTTCCAGAGGACTGGTTCCAATCAGGCTCGATCCGGAAGGGCTGATGGACGCCCTCCGCGAACTGGCCTCGCGGACGGACGAACTGC
>JBBDHZ010000192.1:0-18847 GCA_040880645.1 Minisyncoccota bacterium | reverse complement strand
AAAGTCGCAAGCGTTTTCGGCAGTTATTAGCACGCGAGATCGCCAGCACGCTGGAAAATCCGACGCCGGAGGCGATTCGCACCGAGTTCGCGGATTTGAATTTGAGTGAGAAGCTGCCGTAAGGTTAGGAATACCGTACCCCTGAGGATCGATAAGTTGGGTCTTACTTGGGGCGGCTCGTTTGCGCGGCTGCAGATTTTTGGGGATGTCGAAAGATCGCCCTGAGCTGACATTGCATGGGAGTGGCATCGGCTTGCAAATCCAGCGCGTCTTCTTCGGAATCGCAAATGATCTTGTCGCTACGGAAGTCTCTTGACAGCGGAGGCGCCTCGTCGTCGCGTACCGGCGGCAGATGATCCCGGGCAGAGTGACCGCGGCGGAAATTGTACCAAGCCGTGGCGGTACGTGAGCCGACAAACACCAACAGGCTCAGCATCGCCGTCGCCGCCAAGCCGACAAGCGTTGCCTTGCGTACTTCCTGAGACGGCATCGGGCATTCTTCCACTTCGAGGACCCGTCATCATTGTGAATGGAAAGCGATGATCAACGCTGCGGATTTGGTTCGGGGGCGATCGGCATGGTGATGACCAGCCCCGCCGTGCGATCGTCGTTGCTGGTGCGGCGCTTAACGTGGCATTTCAAGCATTGCGAGCTCAGACGGATCGGTCCGGCGAATTGGTAACGGTTCGCACTGGTTTCTTCAGCGAATGGTTTGCCGGCGGCGAGCGTTTTCACCGCGGCTTTCTCAAACGAGGTCTCCGCTTGGTGATCGATGTTGATAACGTCTGTATTGACGATCAGCCACTTTAGCTGCATGTTGTAACTCTTGCCCATCTCGTGAAAGACGTCTTCGAGGGATGCCGACGGAATCGCGTGCGCGTTGTCTTCATCAAAGAAGTCGCGGTGCATGATTTGCAGTGTGCCGCGAACCATCTCGTGCAGCATCATCGCCCGAGCACGTGCTTCGGTCTTATTGGATGCTGGCATCGCTTCGATTACCGATTCCGACTGTTTCTCCTCGGCAAACAGCCAAGCGGTGCAGCAAAAGATGACGGTGGACGCAAATAACAATCTAAGTTTCATTGGGCAGGTTCAACCATCGAAGAACTTCTTGATAACGTGAATGGTCGCTGCGCGGTTGGCCCGCCCCCAAGAATGCATCAGTGGAATTTCTTTCGGGCACACGGCCTGGCAGTTGCCCGCGTTTCCGCAGTTTTGAATGCCACCTGGTGCGATCATCGCTTCGATCCTTGTGGCCGCCATCGCCTCGCCCGTCGGATGCGAATTCATCAGCACCGCTTGGCTCATTGCCGCCGCACCGATGAAGTGGCGATCGTGTTCTGCATCACGCCGCTGATTGTAGGCGTCATCGCTCTCGCCCTCTTGTCGCGCGACCGATACCTTTGCGTACTGCGGGCACGCTTCCAAACAACAACCGCAACTCATGCACTGGCTCAGCGGATATGCCTGCCGCTGTTGCTCCGGTGACTGCTTTGGACCATCGCCCATGCCGTAGTAGTTATCAACGGGAATCCAACATTGGAGTTTTTCTAACGCTCGAAACAAACGACCGCGATCCACGCATAAGTCTCTCACCACTGGGAACTTGCTCATTGGTTGAAGCCTTATTTCCGAAGCGTCCTCTTCGAGCAATGAATCCACTAGCGCTGAACAAGCCTGTCGCACTCGCCCGTTGATCAACATGGTGCAAGAACCGCAAACCTCTTCCAAGCAACCTGACTCGTAGGCGACCGGCGACACCTTTAAACCCTCTTTCGTCGTTGGGTTTGCAGAAATCCGCTGCAGCACACTGGTGATATTCAGTCCCGGACCGTAGTCCAAGACAAAAGATTGCCAGTACGGGGGCTTCGATGGATCGTCTTGGCGCTCGATGCGTACCGTGAGTTGCTTGTTCGTCATGCCAGCGGACCGCTCGTTTAAGGACTAGTAAAAATACACCCGCAAGTATAGGATAGTGCATTCCTCTTGAATTGGATAGTCCCATGCGCGTCCAGGAGAGGCACCATGAACCAGCCGAGCACGATCTACGAAGTGTTGGCAATGCTAGCCGACTATCACCAACAGCGAGCGAAACAGTACGAACAGCTGGGACGTGCGAGCACCGATCCGCGAGCTGAAATATTGCTGGAACACTTGGTTGAACTGGAAGAGCATTCGATCAAAGTGATCCAGTCCGAAATGAAGGATCTTTCGCCCGAGCATTCGACGTATTTAATCACGGGGCCTGCCTTAAGCGTTGATGCGATGCATGCCGCCGAGTGTCGATGCCATGGTGAGCCAAGTTTTGAGGATTCCCTTGCGTGTGCATTGACACCAGATCGACGATTGGAGGAGCTCTTTGACCGGATTGAGAATAGCAGTGCCGCTTCCACGGTCACGGAACTGGCGAAACGGCTTCGCGATCTTGAACGCATAAAGGGTCAGCAAATCGCCAAATTTACGCGAGAGGATTAGCTGCCCATGGCTTGGTTCAAGGTCGCTCACATCGCGGACATTCCACCCGGAACGGGCAAAATGGTTATCGCTGATGATCAATTGATCGCACTGTTCAATATCGACGGAACGTTTTATGCGATTGACGATGCGTGTCCGCACCAGGGCGCTCCATTGAGCGAGGGACCACTCGTTGGGTACGTTGCCATTTGCCCCTGGCATGGCGCAGAGTTCGATGTCACCAACGGAAAGCTGTTGAGCGGCCCCGGCGTTCGCGATGTCGATTCATACCCAGTCGCAATTAAAGGTGAGGACGTGGAAATCCAGCTGATTTGAGTAGGAGCAGTTCAATCACCCGTACGGCTCGCAGACCTGCAACGGTGCCTGAGTGGCCAAAGACGTTAGTGGTCGACGCGATCTCCTCGGGGCCATCAGCGTCAGCGATCGTAGCCGCAACGACGAGAAACAGAATTGAATTCAGCGGATGAGTGGTCCTGCCTCGGACGCGTGGATCGTCGACTTGATCAAAACACTCTTGAAACACATCGATTTGCGAAAGCATTGCCATCTCCATTTCAGGGCGTGCGAAAACGAATTCGCACAATCTTTCGCATGAGGGGTTCACCGAGACAACCCTGCGCCGAATACTTCATTCACCGTTTGATGCGATGGCCGTGGCCAGCCACCCACACAAGGAATGACTGCAGTGCCAAATCCAACACCAGGACGCGTTTTCGCGTGCAGCCAACTCATCGTGACACGCGTTCCTTTCATTACCTAACGGAGAACGATCATGGCGAATACCCACCCACCCCAGCACGCATACCCCGGGATGCCCGTAGATCTCCGACGCGACGGGGAGTCTCTTACCGTGGCCACGACGGTCCCGCTTGTGAAAGAAGAGACGTTCGAGGCCATTAGGATGGTGGTCCGCAAAGGCCACGAAATCCCCGAACATCAGGTCGGGGGCGCGATCACGATCTATTGTCTTGACGGGCGGATCGCCTTCACCGCCCGCGGCCAGACCCACGACCTAAAGGCCGGCCACTGGCTTTTCCTACTTGGCAACGAACCTCATGCGCTCCTGGGGATTGAGGACTCCTCGTTGTTGTTGACGATCCTGTTTCCCCCGTCGACCCAGGAACGCCAAGTCTCTGCGGAGCCGCCGGAGCCAGGAAACCCAGTTTACCCTCACTCTCCTTGAAATTGCGGACTAGAAAGTGACGGGATGAATCTGTAGTCGACATCATGAATAAAAAATCGCAACCGCTCACCGCAGAACTGTTCCACCAGATGGACGCCTACTGGCGCGCCGCCAACTTTCTGTCGGTGGGCCAGATTTATCTACGACAATCCGCTGCTGCGCCTGCTCACGCTGGCGCACATTAGACCGCGCCTGCTCGCCCACTTGGGAACGACGCAGGGCCTGAACCTTATCCAGCGCCCTGTCGCCAAGCAGAACTCCCCAACAGGATCGTGACCAGCACAGACGAATCTTTCATCGCTTCGACGGCATGCGGATCGGCAGCGCTGAGGTACAGCAGATCGCCAGCGACCAGTTCATTGGTCTTTCCTTCGGATGTGAACTTGACGCGCCCTTCCAAGCAATAAACCGTGATTTCGCCAGGCGCTTTGTGCTCGGCAATCTGCTTGCCAGCGGGCAGAACCAGTCGAATTGCCTCCATCACATCCGTCTTGAACAGCGTGTAGGTCTTGGTGCTGCCGATCTTGGAGCCAAGCGGCTGCAAATGAATTACCTCGGCAGAATTAGCGTGGTTGATGGCCATGGTTATGTCTTACTTTTATCTGAGGAGGAAGGATCGAATATTCACTGGCCCACGCAGTACAGATGTTGGCCGGTGCGAATGAGTAAACGATTGTTGGCAACTGCGACGCCGTAAACCATCGAGTATGCGTTACGAGCGGTGACCTGCTTAGCTGGGCAATCGGCCTGCGGCAAATCGCCATCGTCGGCCGAAGGCGTCGCGGTGTCCATCGCACGCACCGGGAAATCCGCACGCCTGAAATTTTTTTAATTTTAACCTATACACTCGGGTGCAGATATCCGTAGAATGGAGCGTCGGGGATAGCTTTACCTTGATTTCAGCAGGGAACCACGTCGATGAAACCGAACGAAGGTGGACAGCCCCAGAGCAGGTCAACCAATCGCCGTCAGTTTCTTTCGCAACTGATGGTGGCCGGTGCCGGTTCGGCAGCGATTGGACAGTGGGCGATTGCGGCCGCTCAAGACATCGTGCCGCTGACGGTCGACAATCCGCTGGGCAGCTATCCCAACCGCGACTGGGAGCAACATTACCGCAACCTCTATGCTTCGGACTCCTCGTTCACGTTCTTGTGCGCGCCGAACGACACGCACAACTGCTTGCTTAACGCACACGTTAAGAATGGCGTGGTCACTCGGATTAGTCCGTCATTCGGCTTCTCAAAGGCGACCGATCTCGAGGGCAACCGGGCCAGCCAACGCTGGGAACCGCGCGTTTGCCAAAAAGGCTTAGCCTTGGTGCGTCGCTTCTACGGCGACCGGCGCTGCAAGCGTCCGATGATGCGCAAAGGTTTCAAGCAGTGGGTCGACGAGGGCTTTCCTCGCGATCCGGACACCGGTGCCGTCGACCCGGAGAAGTACTTGCGTCGTGGACGCGACGCTTGGGTGGCGGTGAATTGGGACGAAGCATTTGATTACTCGGCGCGAGCGATGGCCAACATCGCGGAAACGTACAGCGGCGATGCTGGAAAGCAACGCCTGCGAGACCAAGGTTACGATCCGCTGATGGTCGACGCGACCGAGGGCGCGGGAACCCAAACGCTCAAGTTTCGTGGTGGGATGCCAGCTTTGGGTGCTTCTCGTATTTTTGCCCAGTACCGCATGGCCAATGCGATGGCACTGTTGGACAGCAATCTTCGCGGCGTCGGGCCCGATGAGGCGATCGGGGCACGCGGCTGGGATAATTTTTCTTGGCATACCGACCTGCCACCTGGGCATCCGATGGTCACCGGTCAGCAGGCGCTCGATTTCGACCTCTGCAACGTCGAGCATTCGAACCTGATCATTGTCTGGGGAATGAATTGGATCTGCACCAAGATGCCGGATTCGCACTGGCTGTGCGAAGCCCGGATGAAAGGATCCAAAGTCGTCGTGATTGCGGCGGAGTACTCGGCGACGATGAATAAGGCGGACGAAGCCTTCGTCGTACGCCCCGGCACCACTCCGGCGCTGGCGCTTGGATTGGCCCAAGTCGTCATGCAAGAGAATCTCTTCGACCAAGATTTCGTGACGAACAATACGGACCTGCCGCTACTGGTGCGGATGGACAACGGCCAGATGCTACGTGCCGACGACGTCTTTGCGGATTACCGCGCCGCCGAACTGGCCAACGGTGTCCAGATCACGGAACCGGGTGAGGCGTCACCGCAGCCGTACCAGCAGGCGGGTGCGGTGCTCGGCCGGGAGCGTCGCGAGGAGTGGGGAGATTTCGTCACTTGGGACGCGTCGGCCGATCGACCGGTCCCGATTCACCGCGACCAGGTGGGGAAGTACTTTGCGGAAACTGGCGTCCAACCGAAACTCACCGGTACATTTTCAGTCGAATTGACCGACGGAACATCGGTAGAATGCCGAACGGTGTTCGACGTGACCCAGGAGATGCTCAACAGTTCCTACACTCCCGAGCAGGTGGAAAAACTGACTTGGGCGCCGGCCGGCGCGATCCGTGGATTGGCGAAACAGATTGCCGCGAATCCAGAAAAGACGTCGTTCCTGCTCGGCATGGGGCCAAATCAATACTTCAACAGCGATTTGAAGGACCGAGCGGTGCTCTTGCTCGCCTCGCTCACTCGCAACATCGGTTTTCAAGGTGGAAATGTTGGCTCGTTCTCGGGCAACTACCGCGGGGCTTTCTTCAGCGGTTTAGGACAGTACATCGCCGAGAATCCCTTTGAGGTCGAACTGGATCCGAGCAAGCCGATCGCCAGCCAGAAACGCTACTACCGTGGCGAGTCGGTGCATTACTTCAATCACGGCGACACGATCCTGCGTTATGGCGATGCGGTGCTGACCGGCAAGACACACCTTCCGACGCCGACCAAGGCGATCCACGTTTCCAATTCGAACTCACTGATCGGGAATGCGAAAGGCCATTATGAAACGGTGGTTAACACCCTGAAACGCGTCGAATTTTTGGGCGTCAACGAGTGGTGGTGGACAGCCAGTTGCGAATACGCCGATGTGGTCTTTCCGGTCGACAGTTGGGCCGAATTCAAGCACCCGGACATGACCATCAGCGTGACCAATCCGTTTCTTTACATTTTCCCGGCCACGCCCCTGCCGCGCATCCATGACACGCGAGGTGATATCGAAGTGGCTAGCGGTCTGTGCGCGGCCATGGGACGACTGATCGATGACAAGCGACTGTTCGATTACTGGCACTTCGTCCATGAAGGAAACGTGCGGCCGTACTTGCAGCGTATCCTCGACCATTCCAACGCGACCCGTGGCTACCGAATCGAGGATCTCGAGGCCAACGCGGCGAAAGGCATCCCCGCTATTCTACAAACACGCACCTATCCGAAAATTGGCGGCTGGGAACAGTCCAACGAGGACCGACCCTGGTACACGCGAACCGGCCGACTGGAGTTTTACCGCGACGAGGCTGAATTCATCGACAGCGGCGAAAACCTGGTGTTGCACCGCGAACCGATCGATTCGACTTTCTATGAGCCAAACGTGATCGTGGCGGAGCCACACCCGTTGCTACGGCCGAAAAGCCCGGAAGACTACGGAGCTGACCGCGCCGATTTGTCGGGCGATGCACGTCAAGCACGACACGTTGTCATGACCGTCGAAGAGCTAATGAAGACGCAACATCCGCTGAAAAAGTACGGCTACGAATTCATCTTTCATACGCCTAAATACCGCCACGGGGCACACACGACGCCGACGGACGTGGACATCATCGCCGTGTGGTTCGGACCCTTTGGCGACATGCACCGCGCCGATCGCCGAATGCCGATGGTGGGCGAGATGTATGTCGACATGCACCCGCTGGACGCGAAGAAGATCGGCGTCGAGGAAGGGGATTACGTGTGGATCGATGCAGACCCCAAGGACCGCCCCTTTCATGGCTGGGAGAAGAATCCCGAAGCCTATGAGATGGCCCGCTTGATGGCGCGGGCGCGCTACTATCCCGGCACGCCCCGCGGTGTCACGCGGATGTGGCATAACGCACACGGCGCGACTTACGGGACCGTTCAAGGGGCCAAAGAACATCCGACCGGTTTAGCTCAATCGCCGATCACAAAGTACAAGGCGATGTTTCGCTCGGGAAGCCACCAAAGCTGCACACGCGGTTTTCTCAAACCGACTTGGATGACCGACTCGCTAAATGTCAAAGAAATGTTGACCCAGGACATGACACAAGGTTTCGTCCCCGACGTGCACTGTCCCACCGGCGCGCCGCGAGAAGCGATGGTACGCATCACCCGAGCCGAAGCGGGCGGCATCGGCGGCCGCGGCTTGTGGCGTCCCGCTGCACTGGGGATGCGTCCGACTTACGAAAGCGAACTCTTGAAGAACTTCATCGCCGCAAAGTTTATCAGGATGGGCTGAGAACGACAACGAAACCGGATCACATACTCCGACAGGCAAAAAAGGACCGCACCATGGTCAAGCGATTCAACTGGCAAATCGACCGCGACCAGGAATATCCATACGACGCGCCCAAGCCCGAGCGTCAGGTGGCATACGTGTTCGACACGAACAAATGCATCGAGTGCCAAACGTGCACGGTTGCTTGCAAGACCTGTTGGACCAGCGGCAAGGGGCAGGAGACGATTTTCTGGAACAATGTCGAGACGAAACCCTACGGCGGTTATCCGCACGAGTGGGACAGTCGGTTGATGCAGAAATGTGGCCCTGCCGAATGGGACGGCAAAAAACTTTATTCGATCACGATCTTCGAAAAGAATGGTGAAGGCAAGCCGCCCGCCGGGCACTTGCCGACCGAGCGCGACTACTCGTCACCGAATCTCGGCGAAGATGATTTATCGGAAATGATCGACCAGGGTTCGCACTTCGACGGCACGCACAACGGCTGGATGTTTTACTTGGCGCGGATCTGCAATCACTGCGATCATCCCGCCTGCGCTGCTGCCTGCCCGCGCAAGGCGATTTACAAACGCGAGGAAGACGGGATCGTCTTGGTCGACCAAGAGCGGTGTCGCGGCTATCAACACTGCGTCGAGGCGTGTCCTTACAAAAAGGTCTTCTACAACGTCATCAACCGGGCCAGCGAAAAGTGTATCGGCTGCTTTCCTCGCGTCGAGCAAGGCAACGTGGCACTGTGCGTCGAATCGTGCATCGGCAAAATCCGACTGCACGGATTCTTGTCAACGAATGAAGAGCCACGCGAAGATAACCCGCTCGACTACATCGTCAAATTTCGCAAGTTGGCCTTGCCTTGTTATCCCCAATTCGGCACGGGCCCCAACGTCTTCTACATTCCACCGGTCCATGTTCCCGACCCGTTTTTGGAACAGATGTTCGGCCCCGGGGTAGAAGAAGCCAAGGAAATGTATCGCAACTTGAAAGACGACAAGCAGTTGCTCGGAGCGCTGATGTTGTTCGGGGCGAGCCCACGCATCATCACGCGGTATGAGGTTCAGGGGGATGAAGCGGTTGGTTGGGACGTCGATGGCGAAGAGGTCGTGCGCGTCCCGTTCACGGAACCCACCTACTACCGCAAGCACTTCGACGAAGCGAATGCGGCCTATCGGCACAATACCGCCTGACTGTTCCTAAGGCTCTTCGATCGACAGTTGCAGGGGAAATATCAATGAAACGCGACGAGAATAGCAATCGCCTACTGCTCGGGATCTTTGGCGGCGCGGCACTGATTGTGGTGACGATGATTACCGCCATTTTTCTGGTTTCGCGGCGTCCCGTGGTGGTCGTCGTCCCCCGCGGGGATGATGCGTCGAGTCATGTGATTCCAGCACCAGCGGCGGCTTCGGGATTAAATGCGAATGATGGTCCCACCGAAGCCCCGACCCCCGAAATTACTATCACGAAGCTCGCGTCAGCTCCCAGCGTCGATGATCCGCTTGATCCCGCCTGGGAGAAAATCGCAGTTGTCGAAGTCGATTTGGCACCGCAACAAGTGGCACCGCCAGTGCTGGAAAAAGCAACTGTTCCCAAGATCCGTGTCCAAGCAGTACGTGATGACCAGCGATACGTGTGGCGGTTGAGTTGGGACAAGGCTGGCGCTGCAGATCGAAGCGAGGTGTCACAGTTCACCGACGCCGTCGCGATGCAGTTTCCCTTAGTTGACGGTGCGCCCTACACCATGGGCGGCCCCGACATGCCGGTTCGCATGTTGTACTGGAAGGCAGTATGGCAGAAGGACGTCGATGAAGGCTTTCAGGGTTTGGCGAAAGTCCATCCCAACACCGATGTCGATCTGTACTGGTTCGCGGATGGGAAAGAGCAGCATGCCGCGGATGGTTCGATCGACAATGACACCGCCATGCAATGGATGGTGGCGGCCAAATCGGGCAACCCGATGGCGGATTACGAACGCAAACATCCGATTGAAGAGCTAACAGCGCACGGCTTCGGCAGCGGCACACACATCGATGGCACTCCGAGTCGGGGGCGGGGCGAATGGAATGACGGACAGTGGTTCGTCGTGTTTGACCGCCCGATCGAACCGAGCGACCCGCTAATCGAACGCTTCAATGCCAGTCCCGACAGACAGATGATCGCTTTCGCTGTGTGGGATGGCGACAACGCCAATCGCGGCGGAAAGAAACAAATCACCAATTGGCTACCCATGCGGATTATCCCTTGACATCCAGAGATCGCGAAATGCCGTCACGAGAATTCCCTCGAGAGTCATCGATCGTGCTCGCAGCACAGGCCGACTTGGTTTTGACGACTGTCGAAATGCTACGCTCGCCACAATCGCTCGTTGGCTCATCGCTAGAACCTTGGTACGAACTGCCGTTGGATTCGCTCAACGTATTGCTGGAACGTGCGTTTGGGAAGGGCCCGAAACCGGCTGCGATGGAGGGGGAGCCGACTTTGCCCGACGCCCTTGCCGAAGTGTATCAATTGGCTCGTCAGCTCGAACACACTGCCTGGAGCGACGAATATTGGCGGTTGTTCGATAGCTCACAAGCCTGCACGCTAAATCAAGCCAGCTATATTCGCCGCGATAAGGGCACGATCCTCGGTGACGTGTGCGGCTTTTACAACGCCTTCGGCTGGCAAGCCAGTTTGACGCGTGGGGAGCGCCCAGACCATCTGCTGTGTCAACTCGAGTTCGTCGGGATGATGCTGGCCATGGCGGCGCAGACAACCGATGAAACGCAGCGCGAGGTCGTGCGGGATGCGTTAGCGGAATTTGCTCGGCTACATATGCACGACTGGCTTCCGTCGGTCTGTTACCACTTGATCGACTCGACACGAATCACTTACTTCGGAGCCGTCGCCCAGTGGTTGATGCTGCTTTGGGCGCATTTGACCGAGTTCCATAATTGGCCGATCGACCCGGTTCCCAACGCCCCGCTGGCACCCGCGACCGATCCTGAAAACCCCTATGAATGCGATGCACCGGATGTGGTGCCGTTGCTGATGCCCAAAGGATCCTAGCTCGTGATAACAACTTGTTTACGGTTGATCCGCCATGTCTAAAACAGGCCAGGAACGTTCCCGTTGGGTGCCGATTGTATTTCTAATCGGCATGATTGCACTTGTTGCATTCTGGGTTTTGCTGTTTTCGACAATAGTGGTGCATAAGACCTACACCGGCGGCGAGGCGACTGCGGAGGGCGGGAGGCCGGAATCGATTTGGGCTTGGCTGCTGATCGCGGCACTCGGCTGGGCACTCGTGAATTTATACTGGTCTCTGAAGGCGGCGCGCAAAGCTTCCGAGATGGGTTACCTCGGGCATTTCGCGATCACGATCGGTTGTGGCTTGATCGCAATCGGTATTCAGGCAGTGATGGTAACCCGTAGCCTGACGATGCAACCACTGGTGCTCGATTACTCGAATGCGAACGGCACGCGCGAGGCAGCGCCGGCTGCACCGGCAGCAAATTCGGTTACTATCGCGGGCGATCCAGAGGAAGGACAAAAACTATTCGCAACAACTTGCGTCACGTGTCATGGCCCGACCGGACAAGGTATTCCCAATCTCGCTCCTTCACTAGTCGGCAGCGAATTTATCGCGTCGGTTGATGATGCGGCCGTCGCCGACGTGATTCGACGGGGACGAGCCGTTGGTGACCCGAACAACAAGAGTGGCAAAGTCATGCCGGCCCGCGGCGGTAACCCGTTCCTGGCCGAGGACCAGATCGCTCACTTGACCGCGTATGTGCGTTCCATTCAAGACGGCGATGTGACAGTACCGGGTGGGGACGACGCACCTGCCGTGCAACTCGCTCGTTGGGTTGTTCCCGCGGCAACAAATCCGCCCAGCGGCATCGATGTGCGGATCCTCGAAACTGAAAAGAACGGCGGCCAATCACGCGTCGAGCAACTGGCCGAGAGACGACGAACACTGATGCGGCGATTGACGCTGGGATTGACCTCGGTTCACGGCGCGTTCTTGCTTGGTGTCGTGGTGCTGTCCAGCAATCTGCTGCTGCCGAGACTGCTAACCGGGCGTCGTGAAGTCGACCCGTTGCTTAGCAAGATTTCGGTTGGCGGCTGGGCGATCGCTGCGGCGGCGTGGATGTTCGTCGCTTCGTTTTGCTTTTGGTGGAGTTAAAGAATCATGGCAAGCAATGAGCAACAGCCCGATCCACAGTTGGACGATGACGATCGATTCCACTTTCCGCGTTGGGCGAATTATTTTTTTCCCGCCATGCTGATCCTGGTAATCGGCGTGCTGACTTACATTCCGTTCGTCGGGACATTAGCCATTTCCCCGGACACTCGAGCCGTCGGTTACGAGCCCGAGCAACCGATACCGTTTTCCCATGCCTTGCATGTGGGCAAGCTGCAGATGGATTGTCGGTACTGCCATTCGACGGTCGAGACAGCCGCTTTTGCCGCCGTGCCGCCGACTCAAACCTGTTTGAATTGCCATGCAACGATCAAATCAGAGAGTCCGCTCATCGAGCCGGTCAACAAGAGCTTCGAAACGGGCGAGCCCATTTCCTGGATCAAAGTCCATGACGTTCCGGACTTTGTCTATTTCAATCATTCGGCCCACGTGAACAAGGGAGTGGCGTGCGAGTCGTGCCACGGCCGCGTGGACCAAATGGAGGAAGTCTCTCAAGCCAAATCGCTCTCCATGGCGTGGTGTTTGGAATGCCACCGCGCGCCGGAGGAGCATTTGCGGCCGCGCGACGCGGTCACAGCCATGGGCTGGGATGCGTTGGCAGCGACCGGCAAAAGTCAGCAAGACTTGGGTGCCAAATTGGTTTCCGAATATCACGTTCAGTCACCGCACTTTATGACGAGCTGCTCGATATGTCACCGATAAAGAACCGACCTGAGCCGACGAGGCTCTCGGCGGGTTATCTCAAAACGGAATTTCCAGAACTACCCGAATCGGTCGCGACGCATGATCGACGTCGTTTTCTGCGATTGCTCGGAGCCAGCATGGCGCTGGCTGGAATCACCAGTACCGGCTGTCGACGCTGGCCGGTGGAGGAGATTCGGCCTCACACGGCCCGCCCAGCAGGCTCGTCACCCGGCGTGGCTGAGCACTACGCGACGCTATTTGAGCTGGACGGCGTCGCGACCGGAATCTTAGCCAAAAGCTACGATGGTCGACCCATCAAAATCGAAGGCAACCCGGAGCATCCGACCTCTAACGGATCCGCCAGCGGATTGGCGCAAGCGAGTGTGCTTGATCTTTATGACCCAGACCGCAGTCGAGTGATATTGCAACGGACCGAGACGCCCGCGGATGATTCGGGCTTCACGGAAGACGGATCAAGCGTGGTGCAGACTTCCGCCGCGACCTCCGGCGACGCACGTCCAATAATGGATCCCCGTGGCGATGCAATGCGCGTCAAACGCAGCGGGGACCAATTTGACGCGTACGCGCGAGGACTGTTCGCCGACCATCGTGCGCGTGAAGGTGACGGCTTGGCAATCCTGCTGCAGCCCAGTAGCAGCCCCACGCAGCGCCGGCTCGTCGAAGAACTGAAACAGGCAATGCCGAAGGCACGATGGTTTGCGTACCAGCCGCTCCACCGCGATCATGCGTGGGCCGGTAGCCGAGCCGCCTTCGGTCAGCCGCTACGCTGCCAATACGATTTGACACAAGCGAAGACGATCGTGTGCTTTGATGCGGATTTGTTGGGGTCGCATCCGGCGCATCTGAAGCTGGCTCGTGATTGGTCCGTCGGGCGGCGATCGGCGGATCAAGGATCCATGAATCGGCTTGTCAGCATCGAAGCCTGTTGGTCGGTAACCGGCTCGGTGGCTGACACTCGCATTCCACTTCGACCATCTCAGATCGAACTGGCCGTCGAGTGGTTGGCAGTACGCCTCGGCGTTGCGCCCGAGCTTCCCTTTGGAATCGACGAGGGAATCAGCGAGCGACTGGAAGCTGTTGCTCAGGACCTGCTCGGTTCTGGTGGCGCAGCGGTCGTGGCGGCCGGGCCGGCGCTCAGCCCCCGTGCGCATCAATGGGTTCACGCAATCAACGCTCGACTGGGAAACGTCGGCACGTGCATTCGCTACACCAAAGAACCGCTGGCCGATGATGCGCCCGACGGCTACGTCGCCTCCATTCGCGAATTGAGCGACTTGTTGCAGGGCAACGTGATTCAAACGCTGGTCATCGTCGGCGGGAATCCCGTTTATGACGGGCCAGCGGATACACCGCTCGATCTGAGTTCGACGCTCGAGCGACCGCTGATCTCCATTCATCTCAGTTCGCACGATAACGAGACCTCGCAGGCGTGTACGTGGCATTTGCCCGCGGCACATGCCCTGGAGACCTGGAGCGACGGTCTGGCTTGGGACGGGACCCATACGCTTGGTCAGCCGCTGATCTTGCCGTTGTTCGGAGGCAAGTCGTCGCTAGAACTGCTGTCGTTGCTGGCAGGCAAGCCGACCGACGACACACGATCCTTGATTCGCGACACATTTGGAAAGCGATTTCCCGACGCCGGAGCGAAGGGATGGGAAGTGGCAATACATGACGGCTTCCATGCCGATTCGCGGTTCGCCATCGAGTCCGTCGCGGACCCCCAATCGCCCGAATCGCGGGCTGCGAAAAGCGATACGGGGAAAGCAGGAGATGGTAACAATGCTTTCGAACTGCAATTCATTGCCGATGCGAAGACGCACGATGGTCGGTTTGCAAATAACGCTTGGTTACAGGAACTGCCCGAACCGCTCAGTAAGTTGACCTGGGACAACGTGGCGTACCTATCGAAAGCAGATGCGGACCGGCTGCATCTGACGAACGGTGATGTGATTCAGCTTGGGAATTCCCGAGTCCCCGAGGCAACGCTGAAAATCCCGGTATTCGTGATGCCGGGGCAGGCCGTCGGTTGCCTCACCGTCGCGATCGGCTACGGTCGCACTCGCGCCGGACGCATCGGAAACGGAGTCGGTACAAGTGTGTATCCGCTGCGAACGAGCGGCACGGGCTATGTACTGGAGAACTGCACGGCCGGCAAGACGGGGCAGCAGCATGAATTGGCGACGACTCAATTGCACCACGTCGTTTCTTCGGTGGCAGATTTCGCTCTCGAGAAGCGACTAGGCGACAAAGGGAAGGCGGGTTTGTTGCTTCACGAAGCGACGCTGCCCGAGTACGTTCACGATCCCCATGCCGTTCATGGCGACGCTCATGCGGTCCATGCCGCTCCCTTATATGATCAACCCCATCCCTTTGATACGCCTCACCGCTGGGCGATGGCGATCGACTTGAACACCTGCATCGGCTGCAGTGGCTGCGTCGTGGCATGTCAGGCTGAAAACAATATCCCGGTCGTCGGTAAGGAGAATGTGATCGTCAATCGCGAGATGCACTGGCTGCGGATCGATCGCTACTTCAAGGGCGACACTGCCGATCCCGACATGGTCCACGTGCCAACGGCATGCGCTCACTGTGAAACCGCGCCTTGCGAGCAAGTTTGTCCTGTGGCCGCTACGGTGCATGACACGGAGGGTCTCAACGCGATGGTCTACAACCGCTGCATCGGCACGCGGTACTGTGCGAATAATTGCCCGTACAAAGCTCGCCGTTTTAACTACTTCGATTACCAATCCACCGATCCGCGGGAGCCTGCCAAGCCCTGGTTGGGAATACCAGATCAACAGCAGGGCGAAGAGGTTTCAACTTTAAAAAAAATGGTGCATAACCCGGAAGTCACCGTGCGGATGCGAGGAGTAATGGAAAAGTGTACGTACTGTGTGCAGCGAATCGCGGACGCACGGATCACCGCGAAGAACGAGTTCTCGCAAGGCATGCGTGACTCGGATCTGGTGCGCGAAGGTGAAATGCAAACCGCCTGCCAAGCGACCTGCCCGACGCAGGCCATTGTGTTCGGCGATTTGAATGACCCCCATTCCGCCGTCTCCGTAGCTCGTCGCAACGCTCGCTCGTACGAGATGCTCGCGGAGTTGAACCTGGGGGCACGAACGACTTACCTAGCCAAAATCCGGAATCGTGACTCATGAGTTCCCTCAGCCTGCCGGCAGCTAGCGAGATGCCAACCCAGTTGGACCTGCAGCCCAACGACCCGAACCAGCGGGTACCTTTGGTTCTGGGCGAGCACGATTTTACGACGGTCACCGACTTGGTGACGGACATCCCGCTGCAACGCACGCCGACCATGTGGTACGTGGCGATGGCAGGCGCGCTGTCACTACTGTCGCTGTTATTCGTCACGGTCGGCTATCTGGTGACGACCGGTGTCGGTGTGTGGGGCAATAACAACGCGGTGAGTTGGGGGTTCCCAATCATTAATTTTGTATTCTGGGTCGGCATCGGTCACGCGGGTACGTTGATCTCGGCGATTCTATTCCTGCTGCGACAGAATTGGCGAACCGGTATCAATCGCTTCGCGGAAGCCATGACGATCTTCGCCGTTTGCTGTGCCGGTATTTTTCCCGGGCTGCACGTCGGACGGATCTGGCTGACTTACTGGTTGGCGCCCTATCCGAACGAGTTGGCGATGTGGCCGCAAGCTCGCAGTCCGCTGCTATGGGACGTGTTCGCAGTCGGGACGTATGCGACAGTTTCTCTGCTGTTCTGGTACATGGGCATGATTCCCGATTTGGCGACACTGCGCGATCGAGCCAAAAGCCGCACCGCGCAGTTGTTATACGGAGTTTTCTCGCTCGGTTGGACCGGATCGAGCCGCCATTGGACGCGGTTTGAGCGCGCCTATCTGTTGCTGGCCGCGCTCGCAACGCCCCTGGTTCTTAGTGTTCACAGCGTTGTCTCATTCGACTTTGCCACATCCCAGCTGCCGGGATGGCACAGCACGATCTTTCCGCCCTACTTCGTGGCCGGAGCGGTGTTCGGCGGGTTCGCGATGGTTTTGACGCTATCAATTCCGGCCCGCGAGTGGTTTGGCCTTCGCGACCTCATCACCCACCGGCACATCGAGAACATGGCCAAAATAATGCTCGGCACCGGGATGATCGTCGCGTACGCATACTCGATCGAATTCTTCACGGCATGGTACAGCCAACAACATTACGAACAGTTCGTTTTCATGAATCGTCCGCTGGGGCCGTTTGCCTGGGCATTCTGGACGATGTTTATATGCAATGTCGTCGCCCCACAGGCGATTTGGTTTCCGTGGGTACGCAAGAACGTGTGGGCAATCTTTATCGTCGCGATGTTCGTGAACGTGGGAATGTGGTTCGAACGCTTTGTGATCGTCGTTACCTCACTGCATCAGGACTTCTTGCCCTCCAGTTGGGCCGTGTTCGCACCGACTTGGGTTGACCTGGGAATGTTTGCTGGCAGCTTTGGATTGTTCTTCACATTGTTTCTGCTGTTCTGCAAATTCCTGCCGATGGTTGCGATTGCGGAAGTGAAAACGGTAATGCCGCAGGCTCATGCCGACGAGCATCCAGTGAAGTTTGACTACCAACCCTCTTCCGATACCCCTCCGGAACTGAGACGCGGACACTGGTTTACGTAATGAACAGTCATGAAAACAAGTTCTCTGTAAGAAAACCGAATTGAGGTGCTGGGATGACGCAATCGACAGCAGCCGACCCGCAAGATGAAGCGATCCCGATGGTGGGAGACGGCCAACCTTATGCGCTGCTGGCCGAATTCGAATCCGTCGCGGAGGTGATTCGAGCGGCCGAACAGGTGCGCGACGCCGGCTACCTGGTGTGGGACGTGCATAGCCCGATCCCGATTCACAATATTAATCATGCAATGGGGCTGAGGCCGACCATTTTGCCGTGGATCACACTGGCTCATGGAATTGTCGGTGCGGCGTTCGGTTTTCTGCTGACTTGGTGGATGAATGCGACCACGGTGCCTGGAATCTCGTCCAGTGTTCAGGGCTACGAGTTTCTGATCAGTGGCAAACCGATTTACAGCTTGCCAGCCAACATTCCCATTATTTTCGAGACGACCATTCTCTTTGCGGCCATTGGAACGGTGCTCGGCCTGTTGGGTTTGAACAAGCTGCCGATGCTCTACAACCCGTTAACCCGCAGTCGGCGCTTCTTGCGAGCCACCGCGGATCGCTTTTTGATCGTGATTGAAGCCGAGGACGCGCAGTTCGATCTGAAAACGACCGGCGACTTCCTGCGTTCTCTTCAGCCGACCGCATTGGAATTGGTGACGGAGTAGCCCGATGACAAGCTATCAAGAAGAGCGATTTCCGATACCGACACCTGGGCGGCTCGTTCGCGAATTGCGATTGAAACGTCCACCGTGGTGGATGGTGCTGATCTTGGTGATGGTCGTCGTGGCAACATGGATCCCGCTGGGGATGATTTATCATGCTCGACAGACCAAATCCCGGCAGCCACGCGTTCACTTCGTGCTGGATATGGACAAGCAGGCCAAGTTCGCTCCGCAGGCAGCGCATCCGTGGTTCCTCGACGGTCGGGCCATGCGAGTGCCTGTAGAAGGGACGATCGCGCGCGGCCGGTTATTGCATGACCAACATTTCGCGTTGGGCTATTTGACCAGTGATGGAACAACCAGCGGCGCGGTGACCGAATTTGCAACATCGTTTCCGCGGCAATTAGAAGATGAGCAAGCGTCACTCGTCGCACGCGGGCGAGATCGCTACGCGATCTACTGTGGGGTATGCCATGGATCGAGCGGAACCGGCGATGGGCCCGTCAACCAACGAGCATTGGAGTTGAAAGAAACGAATTGGGTGCCAGCCACGAACTTGTTAACCCAGATGATCCACGACC
>JBBDHZ010000191.1:0-3022 GCA_040880645.1 Minisyncoccota bacterium | reverse complement strand
GGGCTCGCACGACTGGCTGAATCGGTCTGAAACAGTTACTTTTTGGCAGGTGGGCACCTGCTCGCCGCGAAACCGCCAGCCGTTATGCTGCCCCAGGAAGAAACAGGAGCAAATCGATGCTTTGATTCGTTGCTTGGTTGCTATGGAAACGACTGTACATACCAAGGAAGAGATTCACGAGCGGTTGCGGCACGTGGGTCCGGAGCTCCGCGAGCTCGGCGTGGAGCGTCTGGGTCTCTTCGGGTCGTTTCTTCGAGGTGACTCACACGACGGAAGTGACATAGACCTTTTGGTTGAATTCGCCCCAGGGCGGAAGAGTTTCGACAGCTTCATGAACGTGAGCTTCCGCCTGGAAGACATCCTTCGACGTCATGTTGAACTTGTGACCAAAGAGTCGCTCAGTCGGCACATCGAACCAAGTATTTTACAGGAAGCCGAGTATGTCTCTCTCGCCGGCTGGTTATCTGCGACACATTCTGGACGAGATCCAGTACATCCTCCCCGAAGCTGCCGGACTCACTTCGGGCAGCCCATCCCGAAATCGAATGGAGGTCGATAGCCGGAATGCGTGACCGGCTTATCCACGAGGAACCGCGCCACTTCTTCCCGATACGGTCGAGCAAATTCTCGATCGTGACTTCTGAATAGTGGGTGGGGCAGCATAACAAGGCAATTCTGCGGGCTCACGTCCACCGTTCCGTCTTCGGGTGCGAGGAAGGCTGACCCGGCTGGGAAAGTGTAGAGCCATTTCAGTCTCGAATTCCGGCCGAAGTGCCAATAGTCGGGCACTGACGGGCATCTACCAGCCGGATCAGTTACATTCTGGGGACGCCGGCGTGCTCGCCGCAAATTCGCCAGCAATCAGGCCTTTGAAGAGTTGTGAAATCAGCAATCACAATAAACGGAAAAGAGAGTCAAAACCATGTTTAAGCGTTTTATTGTCGCCACAGATTTGTCGCCTGCATCTTTCGCCGTAGTGAACTGCCTTGGCGTATTGAAAGCCTACGGTGCCCAGCAGTGCCTGCTTCTCCAATGCTTGAGTGTTCAGGAGGTGGCTTCGGTAGCGCTCCATTACGATAGCAGCGCACTGAATGCGAACCTCATGCAGCAGAAGGAGATACTTGAGGCGCATGGATTCGCTGTGGAAGCTCGGACCGTTCCGGGTTTCGCGAAGCAGGAAATCAACCGAGTAGCATCCGATGAGGACTACGAGCTCATTGTGATTGGGACACAAGGCCACTCGCTGATATATGAAATGACGTTGGGTGGGGTCGCCGCTGGCGTCATCCATAGCGCATCCAAGCCAGTTCTTCTTATTCCTGTGCAAAAGCAACCGGGCGAGACCAATGAGTGTGAGCCTGTCTCCCGCTGCAATTTTACCGAGCATGTCTTGTTTCCAACTGATTTTTCTGAGACAGCAGACCATGCTTTTGAACATGTTAAGGGCTTTGCTACCAAAGGCGCTAAACACATCACCCTATTACATGTCCAGGACAAGTCACGCATTGAGCCGCATCTCAGTCACCGTCTTGAACAGTTCAACGAAATCGACCAGTCGCGCCTCGAATGGATGAAGGATGCCCTCTCGAAGAATGGTAGCCCCGAGATAGATATCGTGTTGAGTTACGGCTCGCCGCTCATCGAGATACTGCGCTTGATCCGAGAGCGGAATGTGCATTTGGTTGTCATGGGGAGCCAGGGTCGCGGTTTCGTGAAAGAGATCTTTCTTGGTAGCGTCAGCCACAATGTCGCGCGTCAGTCTCACGCCCCGATACTGCTGATCCCGGCAAGAGAGCGGTAGGGTTATGCACCTGACCGCGTCGCCTCGCGGCGCTCGGATCGCCGCAGGTGAAGCGCCAGCTGTTATACCGCGCTGGTCGCGGATCGAAACCATGCAAAGTGACCAGCGTGACGGTACGTCGGTTCCGTACCTGGTTTTACCGGAGCACATTCTCAGGGAGCTACGCTCGAAGAGTTGAGGGAAAACTTGGTTGAAGTGATCAGCATGCTGCTTGAGGACTCACCGGCACAGAATACCAAGGCAATGTTGCGTTCTCGCCGCAAATTGCTCAGCCGGTAATACTGCCCAGAGACTGTCGGGTGCAGCCTCACTGAACCGAATTAAACAGTTGTTGGTACAACACCTCCGCCCCTTTTTTCAGGTGCCCCTGATGAACGTTTCGGACCGAATACAACAGTACGTACAGCGTTTTCCGGAAAATATGCAGTCGGAAGTCTTGAGGTTTGTTGAGTATCTCCTGTCTGAATCGCTGGAATCATCCCGAGGAAGACGAAGCGTGGCAACGACTGCCGTCGGTTCGGTGAAAATGAACAGATTATGACTTTCGCTCAATTATTGGATGGGCTCTCGTGGCCCAATCTGCAGGCCGCGTTGCTCAGGTGCTATCCCGATCACAGAAATTCCCTGGAACGCTACCAAATCCTTTTTGGGAAACTGAAGTCGACTGACCCTCAGGAGTCCACGATGCGCATTGTCGTCAAGGAATCTTATAATCCCAAGATTGATGACGAACCGTGCATGGAGGTCGTTGGCCGGAATGGTGAACGGAACCGAGATCAAGTTGATTTCGACCACAGTCGAGCGAAAGTCGCACCCGGCTGGGCTGATGAGGAAACGGATTACGCTGTCTCGTATCGCCCCTGGGCCAAGTGGTTGGGAATGCCAATCGACCCAACGACACTCGAAAATATGCCCCCAGCTGAGATTGCGGCTCACTGTTTGGCGGACATGACATTTCACGGGTTTGAAGAGACGGACGCGCAAGCCGTACTGGAGGAAATCAAGGCGGAGGTTGCCAAGCTCGATGCAATGACTCCCGAAGAGCGGGAAAAGGAGTCGATTTCCCTCGAGGATGTAATGAAGGCGCTGGAATGACTCCACCACTGAAAATGGCAAGACTTCCCAAATACAGGCCGCCTACGCATCCTGGTGAGATGTTGCTCGAGGAGTTCTTGAATCCGCTCGGGATGACCCAGGTTGAACTGGCCAACAAGATCCACG
>JBBDHZ010000190.1:0-3042 GCA_040880645.1 Minisyncoccota bacterium | reverse complement strand
GCGAAATCACGGCCGGTAATGCGGGCTACCTTTCGCCAGCGACGAACTACTGCTAACAGAATTCGCAAAAGTCCGATCAAGTCCGATCAAGGCCGATCAAGGCCGATCAGGCAGCCGATTATCCTTTGCAAACGCTTCAATCGAACCAAAGCCTAGTCGCTCACTATTTTTCGCTGTCCGTTACAGTCCATCCGGACGTCATCTGCCTGCTAATAAACCTATATCACTCAGGCCACTTATTGCCCCCATGCTTTCCAGTTTAAGTTGTCATCGGGCTTTTGACGATGAACGACGGTAACCGGCAAGTTGTTTGTGAGCGGGGATAGCGATGTCCCTTACTTACCAATCGTGTCACTGATGACGACCCGCCTGCACAAGCCAGACAGGCAACCTACACGACGGAGCGTATCGGCCGGACCGGCTTGGCGAGTGACGCCAGGCTAGATGAACTTCACTGTGTTACGTCGTTGAGGAGAATCGGAAGATGAAAACGCTTCAGGGAGTGCTGACATTGGCGGTGGTTGCGGCCGCCCTGTCCGCAACAGATGCATCGGGTGCGTATTTTGGAGCTGCGAGTTATCGCCACAGTGCCGGCACTACCCCCGCTAGCTATGACTGTGCCAAGCAACAGTGCTATACCACGACCAAGACTTGCAAGAAGGTCGTGTACGATCAGCAGCAATACACTTGCTACAAGACGGTCTACGACACGGTTTACGACGAGCAGACCGTGGACTGCGTGAAGCACGTCCGGGAAACGCACTTCAAGGAGTGCAACTACACCGTCTCCAAGCCGGTGTACGAGACGCATTACCGAACGGTTGACTATACGGTCTGCCGGCCGGTGTACGAGACCCGCACGAAGGACGTCTGCTATACCGTCTGCCGGCCGGTGTGGGAGACACGCACGAAAGACGTCTGCTACACGGTCATGAAGCCGGTGTATGAAACCTACACGAAGGACATCTGCTATACCGTCTGCAAGCCGGTGTGGGAGACGCGCACGAAAGACGTATGTTACACCGTCTGCAAGCCGGTGTGGGAAACTTGCAGCAAGGACATTTGTTACACCGTCTGCACCCCGGTTTGGGAAACGCGCACGAAAGACGTTTGCTATACCGTTTGCAAGCCCATCTACGAAACGCATTACCGCGACGTCTGCCAGACCATCTGCCGACCGGTTCACTACACCAAGACGGTTCAGGTGTGCAGCGGATATTGGGATACGGAAGTCACCGAGTGCCCAGGTCCGGTCGTCACGAAAGTGATCCAAGAGCCTGGCTGTTGGGTTTGGGATCCGTGTCGTTGCTGCTGTGTTTACCAGCCGGGCGAGTGCCGCACGGTTCAAGTGCAATGCCCGCCGCGGCGCATTTGCCGCAAGGTGTGGGTGCCCCAGGTGGAAGACCGGATTGTCAACTGCGTTCGGTACGAGCAGGATGTCGTGACCAAGCAGGTTCCTTACACGACTTGTCGTATGGTTCCAGAAACCCGCACGAAGACCTGCACCTATCGCGTGTGTCACATGACGAGCGAGCAACGGGTGAAGACGGTCACGTACAAGCGTTGTCACATGGTGCCGGAACAGGTCGTGAAGACCTGTACGTACAAGGTTTGCCACATGGTGCCGGAGAAGTGCGTCAAGACGGTCACTTATCGCAAGTGCCACATGGTGCCGGAGAAGGTCGTCAAGACTTGCACCTATAAGGTCTGCCACATGGTGCCGGAGAAGGTCGTCAAGACTTGCACCTATCGGGTCTGCCACATGGTAAAAGAGTGCCGCACGAAGCAAGTGCCGTACACGACCTGCCGCTACGAGCAAGTCACTTGCACGAAGCGCGTTCCGTATACGGTTTGCACGCCGGTACATTACACCAAGACGATTCGCACGCCACGTTGCGTGCCGCGTCAGGTGCCTTACACGGTGACACGTTGCGTACCGCGGGTCGTCTGTACGCAGGTGCCGGTCACGGTCTGCTGTCCCGCTCCGACCTGCTGTGACGACCGCCGCCACGGCTGCAAGTCCTGCGGCTAGTCATCACGTAACCGATTCCTTCCTCTCCCCGGAAGTGTTTTTTGTCTGGCTATCGAAACGGTGATCCGACCCCGAGTTGGATCACCGTTTTTGCATTTGATTGAGTACGCTCACTTGTCGATAGCGAACGCAAGGCGTAGATTCAATGTAGAAACACTTCGATATCCAATCGGGAGGCTGGGCGATGGCGACGGTGCAAAAGTGGGGGAACAGTTTGGCGATTCGCGTTCCCAAGGACCTAGCCAGGAAGCTGCAGGTCCGTGAAGGCTCCCCAGTTGATCTTGAACTGCGTGAGGGCGAACTGGTTGTGCGTCCGGCCCCTCGACATTCGTTAAGCCTCAAAAGACTGCTAAATGAATGCAAGCCTTCCCAGTTACACGGTGAAACAGACTTTGGTCCGGATGTGGGGCGGGAGGTCGTCCAGTGAGCCGAAGGTTGTACGTTCCCGACCGTGGCGACTTCGTCTGGATCACACTGAATCCGCCAGCCGGGCATGAACAGACAGGCAGGCGTCCGGCTCTGGTGGTGAGTCCCAAGAGTTATAATCGAAAAACCGGGCTTTGCATTCTCTGCCCAGCAACTCGTCGGAAGAAGGGATATGCTTTTGAAGTCGAGGTTGACAATCCGGACGGAACGACCAGCGTCATCCTCTCGGACCACCTCCGCAACGTGGACTGGCGGGCTAGGAAACTCGAATGGGTCTGTCGCGTATCCGATTCCGTTTTAGCCGAGGTGATCGCCAAGATCCAAGCCTTGCTCATAGATCCGGATGTCTGACCATGCCAGGATGATCTTGATGACGGCATGACCTACGATACGGTGACAATCGTGAACCCGTTTGCGTAATACGGTGTCGTGTTCTCACCCGCATGACTTGAACGCATCGCCCCGTTGCTTCAGAATCTGTGGCAGAGAGGAATGCCATCATGCCCAACCACGAGCCAGTCGAACACCTCCTGCAGTGGACGATCGCCGGGCCGGGGGTCTATCAGACCTGCGGCCGAACGATC
>JBBDHZ010000189.1:0-3043 GCA_040880645.1 Minisyncoccota bacterium | reverse complement strand
TCGCCAACACCGGCGACCAAACTTTGACCAACGTGTTCGTCAGCGATCCGCTGCCGGGCCTGAGCGCGATCAGTCCCAACACCGTGGCAAGTCTGGCACCTCTGGCGACGACCACATTTAGCGCAACCTATGTCGTATCGCAAAGCGACATCGACGACCCGGACGGCGAGATCAACAATACGGCGACGGTCACTGCCACCGATCCACAAGGCGATCCGCTGATGGACACCGATAGCGAGACGGTAGCCGTCGCGCTGTCCGAGCCGCCTCCACCGCAACTCGTCCAGTTCATTACGCCAATGAGTGTGTTTCGGCCGAATGGATCATTCCGAAATCTCGATGATGAACCGCGAGACCCTAATGTGGAAGTGGCTATCAGCGGCTTCAAATGGCACGATGTAAATCAAAATGGAATCTGGGACGCCGGCGAACTGGGCCGAGCTGGCTGGCGTATCTACATCGAAGATGTGAACGGCGACAATATCTTCGATCCCGAGAATTCGACCGAGCCATTTGCGATCACTGCGTCAGACGGCAGTTATGTCTTCACCACCGACGACTTGGCGAACCTAGAGGCAGGCAAAACCTACGCCATCCGTGAAGACACGTTGGATTTGTCAGCCGGCACGTTCCAGGTCCAGCGTTTCCCGTCTGCGGACCCTGCTGGCCTGCGTGACCCTGACGAACATTTAATTGAGTGGAACCCTGGCGTGGTGCTTCAAGGGAACTCCGGGGTGGCGGAAGCACCGAACTTCGGCACATTCGACTATGCGCCGTTCATTCGCCCCGCGGACGAGCAGTTACGACGCTTTCGGCTGCTCTCCGGTGCGGACAAAACACGGTATCTCTCTGCGCTGATGCCCTGGCAGTCGATTGACATTTCCAACACGACGAGCGGCGGTTTCAATATTGTCGGTTTCGACACATCTATGATCGCAGCCCCAGGGAACCAGTTTGTTTCCGTGGTCGACGCCAGCGGCAATCTAATTGGTCCCGAAAACCCGGTCTCCGTCGCGGCGGGTTCTTCGATCAAGCTCTATGCGTTCTACGATCCCGCGATTCGCAACGGTGATACAGTCATCGAACAGTTCCCGGATTGGCTGGGCAGCAAAGCAACGACGAATGGTCCGCATACGTTTACTCGGGCCGACCAACTCGTAATTCTTACCGACGCGAATGTTACTTTCCCGGTCAATCTAGTTGGTGGTTCGACCTACGACAGCGATATTTTTTACGATGGTGCCGTTGATGTGTTGGACTTACGACGGCTCAATGACGAGTTGCTTGACGGCGGACGCAACTGGCCGATTGTGGAAGGCGTGTCTCCCCTGTTCGATGTGACTTCCGACATTAATGCTCGCTGTCCCAATGGTGCCGAAGGTGACATCGCTAGCTGCGAGTGGGGTCTTTTGGGTTCGCCGTCCCGCGAGATCGCGCTGGGCGATTTCGGCACGCTCAATGCCGAGTTTGATCGGGCGCGGGCTCCATTCCTGGATCTTGATCCGGACAACAGCAGCGGAGCGATTGGCACTGACTACGCAGCAGAGTTTGCGGGGGTCCCCATTCCCGTGGCCGACGTTGATGCGAGTTTTGCGAACAGCGACGAGCGCTTGCTCCTAACGCTGACGGTGATCGCTCCGGTCGGCGACACGCTGATGATCGACGAGTCGGAAACCTTGCCAGGTACGATTGCGGTCACACAATCAGAAACCGAACCGAACCGTTTGGTTCTGACAGGAGTGGGCGCATCCGCGGCACGGGTAACGGACTTCTTGACGGCCCTCTCGTTAATCCGTTATCAGCCTCAAGCTTCACCCGTGACGCGAATTGCCGAAATTACCATTGTCGCTACTGGATTGGCGAGAGCGATCGGCAACGAAGAACCTCAACGTGCTTTCACAACACTCGCGAACGAGTCAGCGGTGCTGGGGAACACAGCGGTCGCCCGTATCACCGTCAATGCCTCCAACTGAGCGAAATCGCTATGGACGCCACTCGCCCAATTTGGGACATTCCCGCGCCGCTCGCCACCGACGTGTGAACTTTGAGCTTCGGTAAGCGGCATTCACCCGGCATGGAGGCCAGGAATGAAGCGGACACGGAAGTCCACATGGCGGCGTTGCCGATCTCGCAACTACTTGCGATTCGAGCGTCTCGAACAACGCGTCCTGCTAGCGGTGGCCTCGTTTTCCATCGACTTCTACGAGGACGCGGGCGGGATACCGGGAGAACTCATCACCGACGACACCGTCGAAGTGGGAGAAGCGTTCTTTGTTGAAATTAGAGCCCGAGAACATGATCCCGGCGCCTCCGGCCTGGGCGGCATTTTCCTCGACATCGCCTGGGACGCCCCGCTGCTGGAGATCGTCGAACCCTTCGACCCGCACGCGGCGGTCACTCCGAACCTGCCAGTGCTGGTGCGTGGGACACTCCACCAGGACGGACCTGCGATCTTGCCTTTCCTTATCAATAATGAAGTCCGCCAGGATATCGGCCATATCGACGGCCTGGGCGGTGCCGCGCTGGAGAGCCTTGGGGTCGGCCGGCCCATCGGTAGCGATGGAGATGACCGTTACGTCAAAGAATCGTTTCAGGGCTACTCCACCACGGATGATCATTTCGCGTGGCTGCACTTTCACGCCGAACAGCCGGGCGAAAGTGTATTCACGATGCGGCAGGGCGGATTACGAATCACGACGCTGCCCGTTGCCAATCTGAAGGACGCCCACCTTCGCTTCGAAACGAAAACCCTCACGATCGTCGAACCGTCCAGTACGATCTCCGCCGAGACTTCGCACGTGCCGGTCAACACGGTAGTTGTCGAGTTGGACGCTCCCCCCATCGATCCCATGACATCGCCAGATCCGCAAGTTACTGACCTGCCGCGAATCGAAGTCACAGTCCCGGGCGAGCAAGTTCGGTTTACGACAGCCATCGACTCGACAGCCGGAGCAAGTCCGCTCGTCCGGCCTGCGTTTCCTGATGACGGCAAGTTCATCGAAGTGTCCAATACCGGCGACGCCCTGCTCACGATCACCGATAT
>JBBDHZ010000188.1:0-3053 GCA_040880645.1 Minisyncoccota bacterium | reverse complement strand
CCTGACCTACGGTATCGTCCGGCCCGTTAGCAACGAATTCCGCCGGCGACGCTCTCAGCGCTGGGTGGGTTCGCCGGGACCACAGTTATTCTCCACCCCGGTGTTTCCACCAGCCGGCGATCAATTGTGCCCTCAGGATTGAGAGAGTCGTTCGCCCGCCGACATTGATTCGTTTCAGTGAATATGGGTCGGCGGTGCTCAAGTCGTTGACGCCTCGTCGGACGGAAAAAGCCAACTCAAAACCCTCTTGTCGCAGCATTTCGATCAAAGACTGGTCGTGGGCTCCGCCCGGATAAGCGAGAACGGGCAATGCATCACCGATTTCGCGTTTCAGATGCTCGCGCGATCCGGTGACCTCCTGACGGGCGGTTTCGATTGAAACTTGCGTCAATAGCGGGTGGGTTTGGGTGTGGGGAGCCAGGGTGACACCCTCTCGAGCAAGCGTTCTCAATTGGTCCCACCCAAGCACACTCGGAGGCGGGGGCGAGACCTTCTGTTGTATGCAGATATCTTCAATCAGCTTCATTGCGGACTCGTGCTCCAGTCGCTTCACATATTCGCGCAACGTCCGCATCGCTCGCTCGCGTCCATCTCGAGAATCGAGTTGAAATGTTCCGCACGGTGTGTCCAGGTGCGTGAGCCGTCCATGCCACACCGCGACGTGAAGACGGTCCCACCAAAAACGCAATTGTGGGTGATTGGGATACGCGGTCGGCACAAACACGGTCACCGGTAGCTGCCGTTCTCGCAATGCAGGCCACGCGTAGTCGGCGAAGTCCTGGCATGCGTCATCAAATGTGATGAGAATCGATCTGGCCGGCAACACCGTCTGTCCGCGGCGCGCTTCCAGGACCTGCTGCAAGGACACAATGTTTCCCATCTCCATCAGCAGGTCGAGTTGTTCGATGAATTGTTGAGGAGTCGCGCTGATCAGGCCGGGGTATAAATAAGGCGTCCGGCTCGCGTCATCAACGCGATGATACGTGACGACCGCAAGAACGTTCCGCTTGCATACGGTAACCCGGTCAAGCATGGAAAGCGCGACCCCAAAGGGAGGCGAGTTGGCCGCGTGCCAAGCCACCTGACGGAGCATCTGACGCATCTGCTGGGTGCACCTCATTCCACGCGAGATTCGCTGTGGTGAGGCCGGCGCTGAAGACGCGGTGGCCGCGGCCGATCGACGGCGGAAGACGTCTTCGCCTCATGATCGGTGGTTGCCCGCCGACGGATGCTCAGCCCTACCCGCGAGGCCAACGCGAACAGCGTATCACGACAAAGATTCGAAAAGATCTTGACGCCCGGCATCGGGTCGCGTAGCGAAAGAATATCAAAGCGGTAAGTGGGATTCAGCAGATCGACGATTGCCCGCAGAGCCTCACGCCGTCGGGGCAGCTTCAAAAAGGCATGATTGGTGGAGCCTCGCAAAACCTTGATGATCCAGCTCAATTCCTTTTGAAAGTTTTGGACGTGGACACCAATTTGGTAATCGGTACTGACGGGATGCGATTTCGCCCGGGGACCGTGGAGCACCAGCTCGCAAAACCGCACCGGGAAATTAACGCCTGCAGCGACAGCGACCGGCAGTGACCCCCACATCCGCCCGTTGATTTCCATCAGTCGCGATTCCCCCTGCTCGTTCTGTTTGAACTCCGCCATCGCCAGGCCGGTCCAGTTTAAAGCCTGCATAAGCGCGAGAGTGTGGGCATACAAATCAGGATCAAGCGGTTCACTGCGCCGCAGGGAACTCGCACCACCGGTCAAAGGTACTTCCCGTAGACGACGGTGCTGGAATGCACAGATCGGCTTCCCTTCGTGAACCAGCACTTCGACTCCAACCCCGGCACCTTGAAAGTACTCTTGGAGCAATACTGGACATTTGCCTTCGAACGCAGCCATCTTTTCTCGGAGGTCTTCGTCGTCGCGTGCGTAATCGACGCTCCAGACCCGAACCTGGTCGCTCTGGTCCAGTGTATGCGAAGATTTTGGCTTGAGCACCAATGGCCAGCCGAGCCCCGCGGAGGCGTTTAGCGCTTCGTCGACCGTGTGAACCAGCCGCGTCCGCGGATAGGGAACATGCAGCTTTTCAGCGAGCTGGAAAGTGAGATTCTTGTCACGCACGGTCGCAACGGATTCGACCGGCGCCCAGGGAACCAGGCAAGCTTTTTCCATACGTTCCCGCTCGGCTTCCAGGGGAAGAACCACTTGCTCGGTAACGGGAAGAATCAGATCAATCTGGTACCGCTCGACCGCGGCCAAAATGTCGTCAACAAACTGCCGGGGATTCTTTTTGGGGCAGGCGTACACGACGCGTTGTGAAGCATAACGCGAGGCGAGGCCCGGGCTGCGAGGATCCGAGTCCGCGGCAATCACGTTGTATCCGCTACGTGCGAGCGCGCGAATACTCGCCACAGCGGCACCACGGCGGGCGTCGCTGACAAGAACCCTCGCTTTTGGCGGTTCGGTATCCATCAAACACCGTTACTTTGTTGCTCGTAAAAACGCGTGATCCGCTCGGACACGTCCTGAACGACTTCCTCCAGCCCTCGATTTGCATCAACCACTTCGAAATGCCTAACCAGGAGTTGCATTTGCATGTAGTCGGCCCGCCGTTGCTCGAGCAGTTCTACCGTCCCCTCGCCTTTACGTTGGAAAAGCACGTCCGCCGGAGCGTCTAAAAAAACCAAGAGATCGGGACGGGGGTAGAAACGGTTGAGCATGAGTCCATGGATTCGTTGGGTGATCGTGCGGGGGGCGCTGCTGGCGATGTCGTATGCGTAATAGTCGGGAAAAAAATGACGATCAAAGATGACAACGTATCGCTGCCGGAGATAACGCCACGCCAGGAACTGTCGATACCATTCCTCAGCGAACCGGTTGGTCAGGCTTGCCGATGATTTGGCGGTCTTGAAAGCTCGCTTGAGGAGGTTTTTCTGAGGAGGCAATGAGTGAGGCGATTTTTCTCGCGGCCCCCCCGCATCTTTCTGGCGACCGGTTAGTGAACGCAGTTTGCGCATGAGTCGCGTGGTGGGAAGCAGATGTTCGCTCGCTTCGTG
>JBBDHZ010000187.1:0-3056 GCA_040880645.1 Minisyncoccota bacterium | reverse complement strand
CAATGACTCAGGTGAAAGCGAAGGCGGATAACTTAGCGGCGACGACCAGCAAACCTCTCTCCCAAGACGACGCCGACATCGTACAGCGACTGCGCGAAGCGCGGCAGCGCGTGAAAGAGGAAATGGCCAAGGTCGTCGTCGGCCAGGACGAGATCATCGACCAAATGCTGATTGGCCTCTTGTGCCGGGGCCACGTTCTGCTGCACGGTGTGCCCGGCTTAGGCAAAACGCTCATGGGCCGCACCCTGGCCCGCACACTGGACATGGAATTCAAACGCATCCAGTTCACGCCGGATCTGATGCCGTCCGATATCACCGGCACGGACGTGATGGAAGAAGATCACACGACAGGCAAGCACAAGTTGCAGTTCATGCCCGGTCCGGTGTTCACAAATTTCCTGTTGGCTGACGAAATCAATCGCACGCCCCCCAAGACCCAGGCCGCGTTACTGCAAGCGATGCAAGAACGTGAAGTTTCTGTTGGCACACAGACTTTTACACTTCAGCCGCCGTTCTTCGTCGTCGCGACGCAGAACCCGATCGAAATGGAAGGTACCTATCCTCTGCCCGAAGCGCAAGTCGACCGCTTTATGTTCAATCTGCGAGTGAAGTACCCGACGGTTGACGAGGAAGTGCGGATCATTAAGGGGACCACGAGCACGCTGACCGCGGAAGCTGGCAAGGTCATGGCTGCGGAAGAAGTTGTCCGACTGCAAGATCTTGTGCGCGGCGTTCCGATTGCAGACTCGGTGGTTCGCTACGTGGCGCGGCTCGTCTCTCACACCCGGCCCGGCGAAGTCCCCATGGATCATTCGATTCACAAATATATCTCGTACGGGGCCAGCCCCCGTGCGTCGCAATATCTCGTCCTCGGTGCCAAAGCGCGCGCGATTCTCTCCGGCAAGTACCACGTGGACTTTGCCGACATCAAAGCCATCGCACACCCCGTGCTGCGGCATCGGCTGGTGCTGAATTTTCATGCCCGAGCCGACAATGTCGACTCGGACAAGTTAGTCGATCGCGTCCTGAACGCCGTCCCGATGGAAGCACGAAAGTAGTTGAAGGAATCGCAGAATGATGGGGCAGAGAAATTAGTTACTCCCACACACGACCCACTTCACAAAATGTCCGCAACTGTTAACACCAACGAACTCGTAGATCCGGTTTTTTTCTCGCGGCTCGACAATATCGAATTGCGGGCGCGGGCGGTTGTCGAGGGATTCATGCACGGTCTGCACCGCAGCCCGTTCGTCGGCTTCAGTGTCGAATTCAATTCGCACCGCGAGTACGTCCAGGGCGACGACTTGCGGCACGTGAATTGGAAACTGTATGCCCGCAGTCGGCGTCTGTACGTGAAGGAATTCGACGCGGAAACGAACATGAACGTGTACATCATGCTCGATATCAGCAAGTCGATGGAATGTGCAAACACCGGGTGCAGCAAACTACACTACGGATCGGCCTTGGCCGCGGCGCTGGCTCATTTGGCCTTGAAGCAGCACGACGCGGTCGGCATTACTTTGTTTGCTGATCGCGTGGTCTCGCATCTGCGTCCCAGCGCCAAGCCGCACCAGTTACAGGAGATCCTGCAGACGATTGCGACGACCGACGCTCGACCTGTTTCAGACGTTGCTAGGGCCTTTCACCAAGCCGCCGAACTCGCTCCCCAGCGTGGCATGGTGGTGCTGATCAGCGATCTGTTCGACGACCTGCCGACGGTGATGAACGGCATCGAACACATGCAGTTCAAGAACCACGAAGTCCTCTTGTTTCACGTCCTCGACCCGTGGGAACGCGATCTCCCACTGGAAGGCAACGTGCGATTCCACGACCTGGAAACCGGCGAGGAGATCACAACGCAAGCCGAGAGCATCCGCGAACAGTACTTGAAACATGTCAACGCTTGGCGTGACGAGATGGCTCAGGGATGCTTGAATCGCGGTGTCGATCGTGTGGAGTTGTCGACGGACGAGCCATTGGATCAGGCGTTGATGGATTATTTCGTACGACGAGCGAAGGCGTTTTAGGAGAAGAGGTCAGAAGTTGGAGGTTGGAGACGACAATCGATAAGCATATCGCTATAGGTGGACCACCGTCCTCACTGAAGCCTGAAGGGCTGAAACATATCAGCCCAGGACAAAGCGAATCGCCGCCCTGGGTCACGAAACAACATGAACGCAAGCCCTGAAAGGGCGAAACAGCTGGAATGCCGCCTGCTTTGAAAAACATGCGATTGAATAAGAGGAACGATATGTGTGGGACTGAACCGGTTGGTCGGCTGTGTCGCCCCTTCAGGGCTTCGCGAGCGCGGTTCGCCTTACCCAGGGCGGCGCTCCGCGGCTGCGCTGCTTCGCTCTGCCCTGGGCTGGTATGTGTGAGCCCTTTCAGGGCCAAGGCTTGAACTGTGAACCTTGAACTTTGAACTTTGGCCCCCTTCCCATGAATTTCGTCCAAACAGCGTTCCTCGGAGCATTCGCGGCATTGGCGATCCCAGTCATCGTCCATCTGATGTTCCGTATGCGCACGCGCCGCGTGGATCTAGGGACGGTGCGGTTCCTGCGCGAGGTGCTGCACAAGAACGCCCGTCGAAAGAAGGTCAAACGGTTCGTGCTCCTGGCACTGCGCATGGCTTGCATCGCGTTGTTGGCGTCTCTTTTTGCTCGTCCGTACTTCATCGAGCAGGGAAGCGGCAGTTCCGATCGGCTCGTTGCGTTACTGATCGACCGATCGGCCAGTATGGAATTGCGCACCGGCCGAGAGCGGTTGATCGATCAGGCAGTCGATCGGGCGAAAACGGTCATCAAGGATAGCGGCAGCGACGCGCGGATCGAGTTGGCGTTCTTCGATCACACGGTTCGCCCGATCGAGACGGACCAAGGCGACGGCCGAGCCCATGATGTGCTCCAAGCGTTGGTCGCACCGGAAGCCACGTTTTGCTCGACCGACTTCGGAGCGGCGTTCAGCTGGGCACGCGACATTTGCGTGAAAGCGGGCCGCGCCGAAAAGGAACTGCATGTCTTCACGGACTTACAGCGATCGGGTCTTGATTGGAGCGA
>JBBDHZ010000186.1:0-3118 GCA_040880645.1 Minisyncoccota bacterium | reverse complement strand
CTCGCCGCAGATTCGAGAGTGATCATTTCGGCGACCGAAGCGGACTTGGAGTTTACCGGCACCGAGATGCCGTACGCTCTGGGTGATCTCTTCGTGGGTGAAGGAGAGCATCAGGAGTTGGAGGATGTCGATCGCGACGGCTCGCTGTCGCTGTTGGATCTCTATCTCGCGGTGAATCTGGAAATCCACGGTCGCTTTGCGGCGATGGAACGCCTGCAAACCGAGCACGCTCAGCTGGAAGACAACGGAGACGGTCGCGGCAGCGAAGTACAGCAGCCTTACTTGCCCGTCGAGGAAGACGAACCTGCCGAGGAAGACGAACCTGCCGAGGAAGACGCACCCGCGGACGACGACGAATCCGCTGAGGAAGATGAATCGACCGAGGAGGAGAGACCGGCCAAGGTCCAACCGGAATTACCAAAGCCGATCAGTAACCCCGTTCTCGACGGCTTCCGTTCACGCCATATCTCCGTGAGGAAACCCGAATGACAAATAAACTTCCGTGTTCATTACCGTCGACTTCGTTCGTAGGTGCGGTCCGCCGATTGACGGCCATCGCTTTGGTGCTGGTCGGCTTCTCTGGATCGGCATTTTGCCAGCAAGCGGGATCGGCCGACTCCGACGAAGCATCGCAAGCCACAAATGAGCGCGCCGAGCGGTTGTTCAAGCTGTTTGACGAAGATGCGGCGTCGCTGGAGTTCATCGCGGAGGCAAATGAGGAAAAGTATTCGCTCGTCAAACAGCCCCTATTCCGGTTCAGCACCGAAGGGACCGTCTTCGGGACGGTCTACGTTTGGCATGACGCGGCAGCACGGCTTGCGGTGATGGGGACGATCGGTTCGCTCCCAATCCGTGGCACGAACACGCAGTTCGTCGAGCTTCATCTCTTGAAGCCGGAACCGATATTGCCAGTCACGATACGCGGCTTCCCCGACAAGCGTTGGCAGCCGGACGTCGAAGAACTCGCTTTCAAATCCTTTGCCAAGGCTCCGGCGGTGGCGGGAAGCGAACGCATGCGTCTGGTGCAAATGAGAAATTTGATTCGCCAATTCACGGCGGAAATGCGTCACAGGGAACTCACCAATCAGCTCCGTCTATTACCCCAGCCGATCTATCGATACGCCGATTCGACGAAGGAACGTGATGGAGCTCTGTTTGCCTTCGTCTGGGACAACGGCACCGATCCAGAATTAGTGTTACGGATTGAATCCTCCGAGCAAGCTGACGGAGTGGTGTGGCAATACCAGCCCGTTCGATTGACATGGCGCGAGCTCGACCTGCACCATCAGGGTGAACAGGTCTGGCATGTGGATGAATTCCTCGAACGAAATCAACCCGACCAACGGACGCCCTACATCACCGGATTAACCAAGCCGATCCCGTAATGCCGTTTCCCCCTCCCCCCAATTCGTTCGCGTGACATCCACTGTTAAGTAGCTCGCAATAAGTCTTGGGCCTAAACGCGGCAATCTGAGCGGAACGGCGCTAGCCGCCGGTTTTACAAAACTGATGCTGCTTGCTCTCCCGCCAGCTCGCCTGGCTGGAAGCCGAAACTCGCCTGCTTAGAGGAACTGTTCGGAAATAACTCCGGCACTTCACGACCGTCGAATGTGAACCGCGAAGCGGTGGGATTTGATAGCCCCGGACGCGAGTCCGGGGTACAGGTTTAACAACGAGAATGAGAGTCGCGAAGCGACGGCATGATTTCTGATATCGCTGGCGTGGATGCCGATCAAATGCCGTCGCTCCGCGACTCTTGGAGTTCGTGGGAATTCAGTTCCTGGGACTCGCGTCCCAGGCTATCGAATGTCGGCGCTTCGCGACTGCTCAAATGCCGGAGTTATTTCCGAACAATTCGTTAGCAATTCTTACTCAACCTTTTCAACGCACTTTGTCCCGCTTCGGATATTTCCGACAACCCGCCGCTCCCCTCACTGCACCTAAAAATCCCATGCGTCTCCAATTTCAACAAACCGGCATTTTGTTTCTCTTCCTCGGCTTGGCCACGACCTTATCAGCGGTCGGCCAAGAAGCCGCTTCCGTGGAAACGGCAGACGAGCCGTCGGACCGGTTTCGAGCGGAAGCGTTGGCTTATGAGTTTACCGATCTCGCCAGCGGGAAGCCGTTCGAGTTGCAGCCTCGGTCGTTGTTGCACTGGTCGAACCCCGCGCGCCGCGGCGAGGATGGTATGGTCTTCCTGTGGACCGATGGTAGCAAGCCGTGTGTCGTCGGCACGTTTTTCACGTACACGTACAAGGACGAGGTGCGGCGCAAGCAGTCGTTTCGTGTTTTAACCAACGACGCGATTCAGGCGAAGAACGATGGGCGTGTGATCTGGAATCCGCCGAAGGATACGGTTGAATATCGTCCACTGGCGAACGCTCCGCCTCCGGCACCGACCCCCTTCAACGCAATGCTCAACTGCGTGTCCTGGCCCGTCGGTTTAATGTTCAGTTGACGCTCAAGGATGGTCGCAAAGAGCAATGCCGACTGGTTCCGCAACCGTTATATCGATTTGACAGCGACGAAGCGGACGAATCAGCCGGCGCGATCTTTTCCTTTGCCGTCGGCACAGATCCCGAAGCTTTCCTGATCCTCGACCGGCGAAACGACGACTCCGGCGAACCGAGATGGCATTATGCGATGGTACGGTTCACCTTTTATCCCCTGGAGGGATTTCTGGATCGGCAGTCGGTGTGGAAAGTCGAACAGTCCGAAAGTTTGACGACCAATATTTTCAGTCGCCCCGATTACCAGCGCGAGCCGTATATTACGTTCCGCGCCGAATGGCTCGATCAGTAAGCTTGTCGCACACGTCGCCACGCAGATGATTGTGGATTAGTCGCGTAAGCGGTTGCCGGAACTGCGCAAACGCCAAGAAGGGACAATATCAAAGTGCGTTTCATACCGCTGGGTGTCTCGCGACCGAAGTTCCGGCGCGGCAAGCGTTGACTTGTTCCGGCCTACTCGCCGATGAATCATCAGGGCTCGAGGTCCTGAAGCACTTCAACCCGCAACTGAGAGATTTCAAAGGCTGCCGAATGGTTGGAACCGATCGCGAACGCGGGCTCGGGCGGTGGTGTCCAACCACCTGCAATACGTAGATTTCCCGGATCGC
>JBBDHZ010000185.1:0-3132 GCA_040880645.1 Minisyncoccota bacterium | reverse complement strand
AGGTCTGGCAGCATTCGGACCAGGGCGGCGACAGCTGGGGCCACCTCCACCGCAACTTGCTCAAGCCTTCGTCGGGCGTCGGCAACGGTCCGGGACGGCTATTGCGGCGTTGGATGGGCGCCGACGCCGTGGCAATCGCCGAACGCATCGAGTGGTCGCCCGACTCCTATCCGTGGAGATCGGTCTATCGCATCTTTCCGGGCCCCAACAGCAACACGTATGTCCAGTGGGTGTTGCAAAGCGACTACACTATTGGCTGGCGAGGCGTCGGCCGTCGTTTTTCCCGACGCCGCAAGGCGTAATAAAACTGTACGTTACGGTGCCGTCGGAACACGTCCACCGCGCGAAACGCTCACCCGGCGGGGCGTGCGTCGGCCACAGCTCTAATCATGAATCTGACCGATGTAAACAACGCAGGTCCAGGCGATCTCGCCAGGCTTTTTAAAGCATGCAGTGCGGTCGATCTCTCTCAGTCGACCTTGTCGCCTCGGGACGAGATGTTCGTCGGGCATGGCTCCATGAAGATCGGACGTCTAGTCCGCCAGATCGGTTTCGATGGTTCAGAATTTCATCTTGAGCTGGTCAATTTGTTGCTAACGTTACCGTCGTGTCGCCACGTTGGGGTGGCCGCCTACGGCATCTATGCACTTGCCGAACATGGCATTCCGCCGCTCCGAATTGTGGACCGTCTGATCGAGATTGCAAGTTCACCTCTGCGTTCCGACGAGCACCCCCGCGTCACGGCGAGATCGCTGGCCTTTCGGATGCTGGTGCGAGTTGATCCGAGCACCGCCGAAGCATTGGGGAATTTGGAAGCGTGCCGAGAGTACGCAGACGCGGTAAAACACTGGATGAGCGACACCAATTTATCGGCAAGAACCGCATCCGAGCTCCATGCCGAGCGTGAATGGTTAATCACTCGTGGATGCTGCCGCACCAACGACTGAATTACTTTGTACAAGCAATCCGGCGCGAAACGTGCAAATGGCCGTGGACGGCTGGCTTCTGTTTGCTGCTGGCTAGGGAGTGTTTGGAAGGCCTCTGGCCGGCCTTAGCGGCGAGGTCTTCGGTTGGCACCAGACGCCGCATGAGTCGCTCCGCCTTTTCCGACCGCCTAAACTGAGCAAAGTGACGCTCTGGCCGGACCGTGTTCGAGATCGGCGAAGGTGTCAGGGCCGTGTCGCGTCGGTTGAATGGGCCGCGACTACCGTCTGGCCGCGAGGCCTGCATTCAATCGTGTCGTCGTTCCAGCAGTTCGCTTGAGAGCAAAACCAGATCGGGTGGCTAATGAATTACCTCTTGTCACGGCTCGCGTTTCTCGCCATCTCGACTGGCGTCGTCGTGCAGGTGAATACGCCCTGTCTCGCTCAGCATTCGGCCAACCAGCCCGAGCCGGACGTCGCGATACAGCGTTCTCTCGATGAATTACTACTGTTCTTTCCCTCCAAGCATCCAGCCGGTAATTGGGCACCTGACAACCTGCGATTCAAAGACGTCTGGTTCACCGCAGAAGATGAAACCCGCGTGCATGGATGGTACTGCCCGTGTGATAATCCGCGAGCGACGATCCTGATTGCACATGGGAACGCAGGGAGCGTCGCTTCTCGAGCACGGTGGCTGAGATACCTGCAATCGAGGATGCGAGTCTCGACGTTCATGTTCGACTATCGAGGTTATGGTCGCAGTGAAGGCGTACCAACCGTGGAAGGCGCGATCCAAGACGCGAGAGCAGCGCGAGAAAAGTTGCGGGAACTCGCTAAAATAAAAGATTCCGAAATGCTGCTGATGGGAGAATCGCTCGGCGGCGCCATCGCCGTTCAGTTAGCTGCGGAGTCCGCGCCACGTGCCCTGATTCTCCAGAGCACATTCTCCTCTCTAAGAGATGTTGCGGACGTCCATTTTCCAAGGCTTTCCTGGTTGGTCCCCGCGGACAAGCTCGACTCGGCATCGCAAATCTCCCGTTTTCGTGGCCCGTTGCTCCAGAGTCACGGAACGGCCGACCGAACAGTTCCTTTTGCTTCTGGCGAAAAACTCTTTCGGTCGGCGAATGGGCCGAAAGACTTCTTTGCAGTTGCCGGCGCTGACCACAACAATTGGTTCACTCAAAACTACCTACGACGACTCGACGACTTCGTCGATGATGTGAATCAGCACGGAGAATGATGATCGCCTCATTCGAAGAAACGGCGCGCATTGAATCAATGTCGCCATTGCAAACGGGGCTCCACTTTTTGTTGGGAAACGTGTTTCCTTCCATTGGTTTGCTCTTGATGCTGCGCGGCTCGCCGGTAACGGCGTCCTGGCAATCCGGAGCGTTTCACGATTATGCGGCGTTTCTCTTGTCGGCACGCTCTGGCGCCTTGTTTTACCCTTTCTTCTTCTACGCCATTGCCTGCTTCACGCTCGGATTGTTTCGGCTCGAGCTCGCGAGGCGCTGGTTCTGGATTCGTCTGGGAATCTACTCTGGCATACCGTTGGCACTGCAATACTGCTTCGTCGTCGGAATTGTGTTGTTGCGGGTCGACAACGTCTTGAGCTGGAAGGGATTCCTCAGCTTAGTCTTCGCGATTCCGTTGAGCATGCTGGCGCTGATAGGGGTTCCTTGGGTGGGATGGCGATTGCTCCAATTGCTTAAGCGGTATCTGCAGCGCAAGGGCGGATCAGGACTTTGGATCGCGTTCCTGACATTCGCTGGACCTTCGCTTGCACTTCTATTCGGCTTAATGCCCATTGCGAGTGACGCCGAGAGCTGGTTTTTCGCGGCGGCGGTCCTGCCGGGGCTAATCGCAGTCATCGCCACGCCTGTTTGGATGACGGCCGTCTATGGCGGACTCGCCTGGCGCGTCCATCGGTTGCAAAGGTCACGCTTTCAGTTCCCGCTTGCCGTTTTGCTTGGCATTTTTTCGTGGCTGGCCGCGTACATGGCTGCCTGGCGATTCGCCGTTGTCGAGACATTGGAAGCGTATTCCGCCTTACCGACTTCTCCTCCTTCCGGATGTTACGTGGCCACGACTGCGGCACAAGGTCATCCTCGGTTCGTTCGGTCTTGGCCTACGCGAAGTTGCCGCGGCGGATACCACCGCGTGAATATGCAGGTCGCTTACTTGAAGTGCGGCGAGCTAATCGCACAAG
>JBBDHZ010000184.1:0-19949 GCA_040880645.1 Minisyncoccota bacterium | reverse complement strand
TACGGGGAGTAGTGAGCGGCATCGCGCGAGAGGTTACTCTTGTATGATCCGCGAACGCCCTCCTTGCAAACTTTGTTTACGAGGAGCGGTGGGGCAATCAAAAAGATCATCGGTGCGGGATACGGGAATCGAACCCGTATCTGTTGCTTGGGAAGCAACTGTTCTGCCACTAAACTAATCCCGCCTCAAACTCACTCTACCGATAGAGCACAGGAAGGTCAACGAAAGAAATTGACCACCGCGTTCCAGATCTCCCCGAGAACCGACGACTCGCTCTCTTCCTCTACGTACGCCTCGACCTCGCTATCGACGATGACCACGAGCTCCTCCCCTTCCTTCGTCACACTGTATTTTCTTCGCAGCTCCTCTTCTATCCCGCGACGTGTCTCCAGGCGAGCCAATTCCTCAAGAAGGACGTCTTTCTCCTGTGCAAGTTCGTGCGTTTCCTCCCGAACAACGGCCGCGCGCTGCCCGCTTTCGCTCATTTTTTGATACGCCCCCCAGGACGCTTTGAGGGCAAACGCAGTCAGAACCACCAACACAAACACCGCCCCTTTTGAGTAAACGATCCGTTTGAGTAGCCGTCGGGAATGAAGTCGACTGTTCATTGGTGTAGTATACCACGCCTAAAATAGGTGCCGCTTGGCAACCAACACAGTAATGGTATGATGTCCTCATTATGATGTTTAACCCGGGAAACCAAAAACGGATCAAACGGATTTTTTCCATACTGGCTATACTGGTCATCCTCAGTATGGTCTTCGTCTATAGCGCCGGCTTCTAGCTACCCGAGGAGTCCGGTGAGTTTTGCTGACGCATCATCTTGAGAAACACATCGTGGGGAATAGTTACCTTCCCCTGCGAGCGCATCTTCTTTTTCCCCTCTTTTTGCTTTTTCCACAACTTCTGTTTTCGGGTGATATCTCCCCCGTAGAGTTTTGCGGTTACGTCTTTTTTGAGGGCCGAAAGTGTTTTTGAGGAGAGGACCCGCCCCATCGAACGTGCCTGGATCTTTGTTGTGAACATCTGACGCGGCAGCATCTCGTAGAGCTGATCGACAACCTGCCGAGCCTCGAACTCCACCTTTTGTCGCGAGGTGATCCGCGTAAGTGCGGGAACTTCCTCATCCGCAACCAACACATCAAGACGAACGACATCGGCTTCGGCCCGCTCTCCCACTTCGTACGAGATCGAGGCATACCCCGCCGAGACCCGCTTTACATCATCAAAGAACCCGCGCATCAGCTCACGAAGCGGCATTGTTGCCGTGAGAGCGGTCCGGTTATCGCCAAAATTGTCCGACGAGCCCGTTGTCGCTTCGTGTTCGTACAGTATCTGCGTAAGGTTCCCTATGTATTCAGGCGGTGTAATGATGGTCATCGTCACGACCGGTTCGTACACTGCTTTCACGTCCTGCCCTTCCGGAAACTCGGACGGCGTATATACGATCTCTGTCGCCCCGTTGAGATGCACGATCTCGTAGGTCGTGCTGGGTGCCGTGGTGATCACCGCGCAGTCAAAATCGCGCCGAAGGCGCTCCGTCACGATCTCGAGATGCAGCATCCCCAGGAAACCGCAACGAAAGCCGCGCCCCAGCACTCGGGAGCTCTCTTCTTCGAACGACAGCGAGGAGTCTTCAAGCTTCAACCGGTCAAGTGCCCGACGGACAAAATCAAAATCATCCTGGCTCTCCGGGAAGATTGACGCCCAAACCACCGGAGCAGGATTCTGATACCCGTCCAGAACCGGTGTTGCGTCACCGGCCCGGGCAATGGTGTCTCCAACCGAGGCGATGCCCGGCTCTTTGATACCGGTCACGATATACCCGATCTCGCCGGCAGAAAGCCGGTCCATCTGTTTGAGCTGCGGGGCAAACACTCCCACCTCGGTCGCGGCGAAGCGTTCATCGGCGACCTGGAACTGAAGACTGTCCTTGGCGGTGACCTCGCCGGAAAACAGACGCACGTACACGATCACCCCGCGGTGGTTTGAGTATTCAAAGTCGAAAACCAATGCCTTCAGCGATGTGTCCTCAGGCATCTCCGGAGCCGGAACCCGGTCGATCACCTCTTCGAGCAACTCAGCCACACCGTGCCCTGTCTTGCCGGATGTTTCAAGCACATCATCCGGGGAGCACTTGAGCAGATCGGCTACCTCGAGTTTGACCTCATCGATCCGCGCCAGATCAGAGTCAACCTTGGAAAGAACCGGAATAATGACCAGACCAAGCTCCTGGGCCATATGGAGCGTAGTGAGTGTCTGAGCCTGAACACCCTGAGTGGCGTCGACCAGCATAATCGCCCCCTCGACCGCCTTCATTGCTCGCGACACCTCGTACGAAAAATCAATATGCCCGGGGGTGTCGATCAAGTTCAGTGTATATGACCCCTCGCTGCCCGGACGTGACGAAGTATACGACATTCTGACCGGCTGCATCTTGATGGTAATCCCCCGCTCGCGCTCCAGCTCCATTGAGTCCAGCATCTGATCTTTCATCCGCCGGCCCTCAACGCTGTGGGTCAGCTCAAGCATCCGGTCTGCAAGGGTCGACTTGCCGTGGTCAATATGCGCGATAATGCTGAAGTTTCTGATCTGTTGATTCTGCTGTTCCATACTTAATTTTCCAGTGTCTCGGCTCCGGCCGTAACCACGTTGGTTTTCCGGCCAAACCGCCGCGAGAGCGAGCTATAGAGCTCAGCAAGCTCACGCGATCCGAGCGACCACAATACACCAAGACCGACACTTGCGCCAACGCACCCGGCGATCGCCCCTTGGAGAAAGATCCCGATAAACGTATTGAGATCGAAGACCGTACTGAGCACCTGAAGAACGCCGTAGGCAGTTACCCCGGTTAGCGTGGCCCCGGCCAGACTTTGCCAAAACGACGAAAAGACCCCCTGTATTCGGTGACCGAAATCACGCTCAAAAAAGAACCATAGCAGTGCCCCGTTCACAAGAAATCCGAGGGTGTAGGCAAGCGGCAAGACGAGCACCGCAATACCGTCAAGGTCACTCACGCGCAGGATACCCCCGAGTGCTGAGCGAAAGACCGCGCTCGCTTCAAACAAATACCACAGGCCGAATCCGGAAACCACGATCACTGCCCCGGAAAAGATATTGATCCAGAACGGCGTGCGCGTATTCCCCACGGCAAAGTATCCGCGGACAAACAGCAGCATCAACGCTTGGAAAACGAGCGAGACGATAAAGATCGCCAGTGCGGCAGCCGTGAGGCGCGTATCCGCCCAATCAAATCTACCGCTTCCGAGGACCGTTCTCACGATCTGCGCACGCAACACAATAAACAACGCCGTCAAAGGAAGCGCCCAGAACACAATATGCCGAGCGGCTGTCGTGAACTGGCGAAGAAAGGTTGGCATATCACCTTTGGAAAACAGCCGCGTCAAAGCCGGGAACGCCGCAACGGAGTAACTTGCGCCGATAATAGAGAGCGAGACCGACTGAAGGTTGAACGAAAATTGAAAAATAGCGATTGACCCTTCCGCCATCAGAGAAGCAATCGAGAGTAGAAAAATAATAGCGATGTGGTTAATCGAGAGTGCGATACGGCGCGGCGCAGAGGTAAACAAGACCCGCCTCACGTCCGGCACATTCCACCCAAGCGTAAACCGCGGGAAAAATCCCTTGGACACAACGAACGGGACCTGCACCGCCGCGTGAAGCACGGCACCGGCGATTACGCCGTAGACGACACCGGTAATACCAAATGTCGGGTACAGGAACAACACACCGGCGATTATGCCGACGTTGTACAGCAGCGGGCTGATCGCGTAGAGCAAGAACCGCTGATAGGCCTGGGTAACGGCCGCGAAAAGGTTTGAGATACCCAGAAGGATCGGTGAGAGCAACAGCAGCCGGCTCAGGCTGACCACCTGATCAAGCTCTCCCGTTTGAAATCCCGGAAACACATACGGTACGACGTACGGCATTGCAAAATAGGCAACAACACTTAACCCGATGACGATCATAAAGAAAGCGGAAAAAGCGCGATCAAGGAACAGCTTCGCTCGCTCCGGACTGTCAGTAAGGCGCTCAACAAAAAACGGCAACAGGACCGAGAGTGAGACGATCGAGGCGACCGTCAGAAACAAAAAATCCGGCACGCGAAAGGCGGCGTAGTAAATATCAAGCGTCCGGCTCGCCCCGAAAAAGCCGGCGAGCAGGCGGTCCCGAAACAACCCGAGTAGCTGCGAGCTTAACGCAAAAATACCGAGGATATAGGCCGCCTGGTGAATACCGGCGATCTCTCTGTGAATTAGTTTGATCAGTTTGTTCACCATAGTGCTGTCGTACGGTCTCGTTTTTCCGTATGTATGTTTTCAGTTTCCCTCAAAACTATTAGGTATCATAGCACGGGCCCCATTTCTACGCACAAAACTCGCCTTTCGGCGAGTTTTGTGATCATTTTCGGTGCATACCTATAAGCCGAATTCTGTCCGGATCGCTCAGGCAGAGCCTGCGATCCTGGGCAACCATTTATCTGGGCCGCCTGTTACCAGACGGCTCGTGCGGCACTTCCGATCACGTCGGACTCGGCCTTGCACTCAGGTAAGGATTTAGCCGTTTCACCCCCGATGTTGCCATCGGGGCTCATCCCCGAGAGTTGCCTCTCGAGGATGCCGGTAGCTTTCGCCGCCCGGCGTCTCTGCTCGCACCTCTGACCCGCGCGAACGCAGGCCTGACGGGTGTTACCCGCTACCCTTTTAGACGCTGCGAAGAGCGAATAAGTGTTCGGACTTTCCTCTGCGTTCTCCGAGGAATACACACACGGAAACGTAGCGGCTGCCCGGCATACACCGTAATTATTATACCATTCCAATACAGCAACGCAAGCCCCTAGTGACCGGCGTGTGCGTGCCCGTGAGAATGGCCGTGGGAGTGGCCGCTCGCGTTTTCACCTTTGAGATACAGCACCGCAAGCAGGGTCACGATCGGCACCGTCAGGATCAGCCCGAGGCTTCCCGCCACGATGCGCACGATCTCCGTCGCAAACAGCTCAGAATTCACTGCTGCCCCGAAACTTACGGGCGAGAGATAGAAATACAACAGCAACGGCAGCGACACACCGGTATACGCCAGGACCAGTGTATTCACGAGCGCCCCCACGTGCTCACGCCCTACCCGAATCGCGCGCTTGTACGCTTCACGCCGGGTCATCTCTCTGTTGCTTCGGTACAGCTCGTTCACCACCGCGGCCTGCGTGACCGCGATGTCGTCCAAGACACCAAGCACACCGATAATAATCGCCCCGAGCAACAGGCCGGTAAAATTCAGCGTGCCGCCGGTATTAAAATTAAGGTACACCGATTCCTCGGCGGCAAACCCGGTCAGATTCGCGGCATGCACCGAGAAATACGCAAATACACCGGTCAAAAGTACCGCGATCATTGTCCCGGCATACGCCACGACTGATTCGCGATTAAACCCGTGCGTGAAGAACACCGCCGCGAACAGGATCCCGGACGCCACGAGAATACTGGCCAGAAGCGGATCCCAGCCGTTCAGCAGTCCGGGAAGCAGTACGTACAGAATAACCAAAAAACTTCCTATGAGCGCAATGAGCGAGCGAACGCCCTGCCAGCCGCCAAAGACGACCACAGCCAGGACAAAGATCACGGCAAGCCAGATAAGCGAGCTAATGCGATTGATCGAAACCACCCCGTAGCTTTCGTTCCCGTTTATGGACACGTTATGATTAAAGAAAAATTTGTCGCCGCGGCTAAGCTCGAGATAGTCATTCTCAAACGTTATGATCTCGCCTTCCCGCGGACCGTCCAAGATCTCAGCCCGGATCATCTGAAAAAGATGCTCCGTATCGGTCCCGGGGATCTCACGGCGCTCTTCGCTCACCACCTCGAGCACCTTTCCGCTCCAGGTCCCCTGGTAGTCCGTGTGCAGGCCTTCCTGGAGCCCTTCCTGAGCGCCGGCCGGGACAGTGAAGGCAAAAAACGCCACGGGTAACAAGCCGAACGCCAGCAAAAAGAGTACTGTGATTCGTGAAGTCATATACATAGCGTATCGAACGATAAAACCGACTCTCTAGGTAGCACTGTCGTCGGCCTCACATCCTTCTTCCCCAAGCCCGGCTTTGAGCAGTGAGAAGTATTACCCTAACTCACTCTCCAGAAGCTCCTTCAAGACCTGCGGGTTTGCCGAACCTTTACTTTTCTTCATTCCCTGTCCAACCAAGAACTGAAGTACCTTTACGTTGCCCTGCTTGTACGATTCCACCTCGTCCGGGTTTTCCCCGACAACCTCCGCGATAATCGTTTTAAGCTCACTCTCGTCGCTTTGCTGCAACAGGCCATTCGTCTCGGCCAACTCCTGCGGATCTCTGTCTTCCCGGTAAAGCAGCGCCAAGAGGTCCTTCGCCCCGCGTGACGAGAGATCCTGTCCGGCCGTCATCGCAATAACCGTCGCAAAATGGTCGGGAGTGATATACCCTGCGGGATCAACATCGGCAAACAACTCGATGTTCGTGTCTTGTTTCATTAAACCGATCAGGTCAGACGTGATGTAGTTGATCGCCAGTTTCTGCTGTTTTTGATCGCTGCCAATCGCCTCCATCACCGCTTCAAAATACGCCGCCCAGGAAAGAGAACGGACAAAAATATCGCTCGTTTGCTCGTCGAGATTGTAGTCAGCGGCATACCGTGCGCGGCGTTCCCACGGCAGCTCCGGCATCTCGCGGTGTATATTGTCCGGGTGAAACTCCGGGATCCGGGAGATCCAGAGCTTGGGAAGATCCGGCTCGGGAAAGTACCGATAGTCCGCCGATCCCTCTTTCTGGCGCTGAGAGAACGTCGTTTGTTTCTGCTCATCCCACCCCCGGGTCTCTTGCACGATCTCCTCGACTGCGCCGCGCTCAAGCGCGTTCGTGTGTCGCTCGATCTCGCAAGCAATTGCCCCTTCAACCGAACGAAACGAGTTAAGGTTCTTCACCTCCACCTTCGTTCCGAAGACCTCCCGATCGGTGCTCACCGAGATGTTCGCTTCAACTCGCATCTGTCCTTTCTCCATATTCGCCTCGCCGGCACCGAGGTACCGCAAAAGCAGTTGCAGCTCCTTGGCGAACGCCGCCGCCTGCTCGCCGCTCGTGATAACCGGCTCGGTCACCAGCTCCATCAGCGGTACGCCGGCACGGTTGAAATCGACCAGACTGTAGTCGCCCTGATCGTGAGTTGACTTTGCCGTATCCTCTTCGAGATGAATGCGCGTGATCGCAACGTCGTTAATGCTGCCCCCGGAGACCAGCGGGTGCTCAAACTGGCTGATCTGATACCCCTTGGGGATGTCAGGGTAGAAATAGTTCTTGCGGTCAAACTCGGTAAAATCAGCTATCTCACCGCCGACGGCGTGCCCGACCGTGATCACGTGCTTGACTGCTGCTGTATTGATCGTCGGCAGTGTGCCGGGATGCGCCATACAGACCGGGCAGATGTTCGTGTTCGGCGCTGCATCCGGATCGTTCCGGGAGGCGCAGAACATCTTGGTAACCGTATCGAGCTCGGCGTGTATTTCAAGGCCGATTATCGGGAAATAGGTCGTCATAGAAATTATTCTATCACATTACGCGAGTCCTCACGTTCGCCCGTCGGATGATTTTTTTCCACCTGCTCGCTCCCGCGCACACGCTCAACGATCACGTCACCCAGCTTCTTGATCGAATCCTCGTCGATGATCGAGACCGCAATAATATCGGGGTTGTGCGTAGTAAGTTGGTCGATCGTCTCCTTGATCCTGTCGTCCTCAACCAAATCCTTCTTGGTTAGCACAATAAGTTCCGGCTTCTTCACCAGTGACGAGTCGTACGTAGTGAGCTCGTTCCGGATCGTCTGGTACGCCCCGACCACGTCGTCGTTCTCGAACGAAATACAGTGCGCCAAAAGCGCCGTCTTTTTAATATGTCGCAGAAACGTATGCCCGAGTCCGCGCCCGCCGGATGCGCCCTCGATCAATCCCGGAATATCCGCAAAGATATAGCCGTGGTACGCCCCCAGGTGGGGCTCGAGCGTGGTGAAGTGATACGATCCGACCTTGCTGTGGGCGTTCGTCAGTTCGTTCAGTAAGGTTGATTTGCCGGCGCTCGGCAGCCCGATAAATCCGACGTCGGCGATCAGTTCAAGCTCGATATGGAACTCGGCCTCTTCTGCTTTGGTCCCGGGAGTCCATTCACGCGGTGACCGGTTGACCGACGACTTGAACTGCTCGTTTCCCAGCCCTCCTTTGCCCCCCTCAAGAATGCGAATCGTCTCGCCGTCACGGGTAAGTTGAAAAACCTCACCGGTTGTTTGGTTGGTCACTTGAGCGCCCATCGGCAGGTCGATCACCAGATCTTCGCCGTTCTTGCCGTGCAAACTGTTCTTGGCGCCGTCGCCGCCATCCTCGGCCCGAAACTCCTTCGTGTGGGTGTAGCCCTGAAGGATCGAGAGGTCGCGGACCGCCCGAATATATACGTCGCCGCCGTCGCCGCCGTCGCCGCCGGCCGGACCGCCTTTGGGTTTAAACTTCTCGCGAAGCCAGCGCACAACGCCGTCGCCGCCCTTGCCGGCGCTGATATGTACGGTTATTTCATCAACAAATGCCATTGGGGGAGTATAGCGTATTCACCGGCCGGGAGCCAGTATCTACAGCAAAAAACAAGCAGTGCCCTCTCTGAACACTTTCGGAAAGTGTTCAGCTGCAAGAGGCGTAGCTGCTAGCTCCCCTTACTCCTCTTGTTCCCCTTGCTCTTCTGCTTCGACTGCCCGTCGAGCGAGCTCGAGGGCGGATTCGCGGGAGCGCGTGCCGGCCAAAAAACGCGCTTTGTGACAAAAGACCGCATCCGCCAAACCGGTTACCTCCTGAAAGGCCTCACCCTCTTTCCCTCCCCACGCTTCGGGCAGATCTTTTCGATTACCAAAACTATTCTTTTCCGCGGGAACGGTCCGTACGTACCACTGCTCCTCGCCGTCCACCTCAACCGGATACACCACATAGAGCGGCTCGGAGTACTGCAGGATCACCTCTTCCCAGGGGACCGGGTACTCAAGCTCAATAAGCCGCTTATCCTCCGCGCCTTGATATGCCTCCTCGACCGTCTCGCGAGCAACCTCAACCGCCTTTTTATGTCCGATCACGCGGAGAAGATGCGCTTTGGCCAGATCGACGACGTACCGGAACTGTCGGTCTATATCAAGATCACTTTCGGTATAGGCCGGCACGAACGAGCCGACAAGATCATCAAGCTCGTACACGTCAACCCCTTCGATCAGCGGTTCGTGGAGATCAACCCCGTTATCACTTGCGTCGATCGGCTGAACAAGCGTGATGTCAACCATCTCGGCAATACGCTCGCGCTCGGCAAGCTCTGTCCCGTACTTCCGCCACACCAGCCCAAACGATGCATACGGCACACCGTTCGCCCGCGGGTCCAGTCCACCCTGATGATGGTCAAAGCGCTGTTTCTCGGGATCGTATACCCCGCCGACATCGACCACGATATCGGCTGCCTGAATCTCATCGTCCTTACGGCTCCGGACGATCCGTGGCAATCCCTCTCCGCGTTTTAGAAAAAGAAGTTCGAGTGTCGCGACGGCGTACACGTCATCGGCGTGAAAGCGAGCGCTGTGGGTCAGAATAGTGGTCATACAAACACGTTATCGCTGAAATTCATCACGGGATGTATTCGTGTTTGATGTATGTGAGACAAGAAGTCGGTTGCCGAGAAAACTGACGACCGACACAACAAGCGCGCCGAGAAAGGCCGAACTAAAACCGTCGACTGTGAAGCCGTCGACAAAGCTGGCGACGAACAAGAACAGTGCGCTGTTAATAACAAGAATAAACAATCCCAGGGTGAGAATGTTGATCGGCAGCGTGAGGAGAATAAGTATCGGCCGGATCACCACGTTGATCAGCCCGAGCAGCGCCGCGGCGATCAGAGTGATATACAGCCCTTCAATCGACACGCCGGTGACCAGCCAGGCGGCCACCAAAAGCGAAAGGGCGATTAATAACCAGCGAGAGATAATATACATATACGTAGTGTTAGCTTAGTCATCAGCGTCATCGGTGTCAATGGCGTACCCGATCGGCTCGGTCGCTTTCGGACCACCGAGCTCCTCAAGTTTTTCCATATACTCGATCACCGTGCGAACGTACTCGGCGTGACTCCAGGCCAGCGGCGCGATCGAGACCTGCGCCCCGGTGTGCGGATCGATCTGCTCGGAGAGCACGCCTGAAGCAAGTGCGTGCTGCGCGACCCACCGGAGATCGCTGACCACCCCCTTGAGATCATCCTGTGTGGTTGCCGTACGGATCGCGTACTGCGTTAACCACAGCGTCGTCACAAACCATGCGTTTCCCGGAAGCATCGGGTCAACGGTAAAGTACCGATCACCTTCGTACCGCGCAAATCCGCCGGTCGGAAGCGGGTCAGAGAGTTTTTCACGGGTAACCTGAAACGCTCGCTCGAGCCGCTCGTCGTCCGGCGGCAGCACACCGAACTGAAACACGCCGTAGAAACTGCTCACGTCAACCGTACGGTCGTACTCGATCTCCTTGCCTTTCCGGTTCAACAGCTTCACGAAGTACCCGGCATCGTTGTCGTAGAGATACTCAATAATCCCTTCCTGTACCTCCAGTGCCGCCTGCCGATACAGCGCGGCATCGTCATCCTTGCCGAGCAAAGTCGCGAACTGACAACCCGCCTTGAGTGCGCCGTACACACTGGCACAGGTGAACGTCGATACACCGTTCTTCTCTTCCCAAAGATCGTAGCTTGGCTTAGGCAGCCCGGTCGTTTCATCACGGTACGAAACGAGAAAGTCAGCCATCCGCTTTATATAGCTGTTGTAGATCTCCTCGACGTACTCGAGATCCTTATTGCGTTTATAGTACTCCCAGAAAATATATAGCAAGAGCGCGGTTTCGTCCTCTTGAATCGCCAGCTGCTCCACCCCTTCCTGGATCCACGGATGCCACGAGCTTCCGAGCGAGCGGTCCGGTTGATATTTGTGCAGGATATATCCTTCCTCGGTCAGAACATTATGCGTAAACTCAATAAACCGACGGGCGACGTCATCGTATCCGGCCTGGTCGAGCGCCAGCGCAATGAAGGCTCCGTCCCGGGGCCAGATGTACCCGTAGGTATCTTTACCGTACATACCGCTTGCTCCGTCGCCCGACGCCAGGATCCCGCCCCGATCGTCGCAGTGTGTTCGCAGAATCAAAAGTGACTTTTTGAACAAACTAATCACGTCATCGTGTACGCCTGAAAACGTGAAGTTACTTTTAGTGACCCAGGCGCGCCAAAAATCCGGACTGCTCTTCAGAATATGCGTCGCTGTCTTACGTGCGATCAGCTCGTGCAGTCGCTTTGTTTCTTTATACGTCTCCCCGACCAGAACCCAGTAAGATATCTCTGCCGTCTCGTTTTTCTTCAGTGTCAAATGGAATCCGATCGTTGAATCCACCGGTCCGTGCTCGATAGGGTTTTTGGCAAGCTCGCCGTCCTCGGCATCCCGCCACGTACCCTCCCGTCCGGCCGTACCGAACAAGCCGACCGTGTAGTCATCGAGCGGTCTTCCGTCAACTCGACCGCTTACCAAAAACACCCGCCGTCCTTTGTAATGGACCACCGCTTTCTCGTTTGGGTTGTAGTACGCCGTGTCGGCGTGAGACGTTTCACTGATCGTGAACTGCTGATTAAAAAAAACGCGTATGTCACGCTTCCGCGCTGCGTTTTTCACGGTCACCTGACGGATAAAAACATTTTCCTCGTTGTACACCACGTCTCGAAAATGAAGCGTGAGCTCGAGTCGGCGATTGTACGCGGTGATATCCGAGGCAAGGGCCTCCTCTTCGTAATCAACCGTCACCTGCCATCCTTCGTCCCCGATCCAGCTGAGCTCACCGTTCACCCAGACACCCACGCTCAATGAGTCACCGCTGGCAATATGGTTTTCGTGACCGACGTATGGAAAGTAAAAATCGCGAACGCGCCCGGCCGCGTCCATACACACAAGTATTGTTCCGTTACCAAGAACGAGTGATCGAGACATACAAAAGTACAGACATCCCTGTTACAACTCACCGCGCCGACGACACAGACGCTCGACCACCGCCTGGGCTTCACTCCGAGCGCGCGAGCGCAAAACAAGGTCAGCCGCGATCTCCTCCCCCCACACGTCCCTCAACCAACACGAGAAGTCGTTGCACTCCCCCAAGGCGTGGTGGGTATAGTGCTCTTCTTCCATCCGCGCCAGCAGTGAATGCAGATCCACCAGGGTGTACAAAACGGTTCCGTCAACGGCGCGAAAAGCTCGTTCCTCGTCAAGCGGTTGGCTCTCCTTTGCTATCGACCCAGAAGTAGCCGCGGACGCCTCGCGCCAGGAAGAAAGATACCGCCGCAGACGCTCGCTCCCCGCCCGCATCGGTCGGGTGTTTTGGGGAGCCTGTCTCTTCTCAAAAAAACGAAGGAGCGGGTGGTAGGAGTTGTGCTTAATGAACATAGATCTTGATTTTGATGATGCCGAGTAACAAACGAGTTTGGATCTCAGGTCACTTTGCGCAGCGAGACCGGTTCCCCGTTCACGCGCCGTGCTTTGATCTCATCTATTCGTAATTGTACATCATGGAGCACATTCATGTAAGCGATGAACGCATCGTACGGGGACTGGTACGGATTAAAATACGTATGCACGTCGCCGTCAGCGAACCACTTGGTACACATATAGTAGAAATGATCCGAGGTGGTCAAACGGCGCCAGTCATCGATCAACTGCTCATCACCGCTGGCGATCACGTCCGATTCGAGCGCAAAGACGGATCGCAGCGCATCGGCCTGCATCTCGTTAGAGTGCCAGGCGGACAGGTCACGCTCGACATCGGCCCACGATACGTACTGCGGCGCGTCGATCTCGCCGACCGGCGCGTGGTCTGCCAGCACGTCCGAGGGGGTGGCGAACCGTGTGTCCGGGTGTCGATACAGCTCGGTCGGTAACTCCCGCATAAAAGAAAAAATCCCGGTATCCTCCCACTGGTGCTCTCCGAACGTTTCGTAATCCATAAAGAGATTGACCACGTCACCGGCGCCGTGATTGCTGTTGACCCAGTTCGCGAACGTCGCTGCCGTCAGCGGATACGATTCCCAGGTTTTCTCACCGAACCGAAAGGCGATGTCGTCAGAGAGTTTGTAATTTTTCAACAACAGCGGCAACGCGGTATCGCCCCGCGAGTGATACACAAAATTCGGCGAACGCCAACCGAGAATATGGTCCGCTCCTTCGGCCAGCATCCCCCGAAACCCGAGCTTGCTCACGATCGCCGCAAGGTCGTTGTTATAAATAAGCTCGGTGTTGCGGAAAACCGTCGGAGTGACTCCGAACACTTCTTCCATCGCCTCGGTGTGCATTCGGATCTGTCGGGTAAATTCCTCCGGCGAATGGATGAACGCCAGCGAGTGGTGATACGTTTCGTTGAGAAACTCGACACGGCCGGTGGCCGCAAGCGCCCGGAACAGCTCGATCACGTCCGGAGCAAACTGCCGGAACTGCTCCAGGGCTGTTCCGGTGATCGAGAACGAGACTCGAAACTGCGGGTGCCGCTCAAGCAGCTCCAGCAACAGCTGCGTCATCGGCCGGTAGCACTTCGTGGCCACCTTGTTCATAATCGCCTGATTATCGAGATCGGTACCGTCTGATACACCAAAGTACGATTTACCGGACCCGATATCAAAAATACTGTGCGGGTTCAGCCGAAACGGCTGATGGACCTGAAAATAAAAACAAACGGAGGTCATACACGAGGGGGTGGGTACTCGGGGTTAGGTTACTTGTACCATTGTAGCATAGAGCTGTTTAACCTTATCGGCGGCGGCGTGCCATGTCTGCCGCAGGACATCCTGATACCCGTTTTGAACGAGCGTGTTTCGGAGTCCGGGGTGCCGTAACACCGACACGGCTTTGTTAACCATTTCCTCGACATCCCAGAAATCCACGGTCAGCGCGTTCGCCAGGCACTCACTCACCCCGGACTGCTTCGAGATCAGCACCGGCGTTCCGTTGATGAGCGACTCGAGTGGCGTGATCCCGAACGGCTCGGAAACCGACGGCATAATATAGAGGTCCGCCGCTTTGTACAGCTGAACCAACTCCGCCCCCCGGACAAAGCCCGCAAAGATAAATTTGTTACTCAAACCGGCCGCGGCAACATCGCGCAAAAGACGCTGCTGCATATCGCCGGATCCGGCGACCACGAATAGTGTCGACGGTTCGTGCTCAAGAATACGTGCCGCGCTCTCCACGAAGTAATCCGGACCTTTTTGCAGCGTCAACCGGCCGACGAACAGAACGATCTTGTGCCCGTGCTCTTTCAACCGCACGACGCGATCGGTGATCACTTTTTCCGGGGCGTACTCCGCCGCGTTGATACCGTTGTGAACCGGGAGGATCTTGCGCTCGTCTATCCCGTAGTAGGTCGTGAGAATATTTTTCGTAAATTGTGAGACGCTGACGACCCGATCCGCACCCTCCATTCCCCGCCGCTCAATATCGTAGATGTATTCATTGATCTGATTGCCGCCACCGCGGTCAAACTCCGTCGCGTGCACGTGAGCCACCAGCGGCTTGCCGGTCTCTTCCTTTGCCGCCAACCCGGCGCCGAACGACAGCCAGTCATGGGCGTGAATCACGTCAAACTCGTCGGCGTGTGCTCGTGCGATCGCCGCTGCCTGCGCGGCATACCGGGCGGCCGCCTCGTAGATGGTCGCACCACCCCCACCGCCGTACTGTCGGCGTCGCACCCGATACTCTTCGGCGGTCAGATACGCCGAGAGTAACATCGGCGTGCCGTCCGCGGTCACAAGTTCTTCGGTGTCGTCTGCAAAGATGAACCGGCACGGAGGGTTCGACACCGGGATCCGTTTTGGCAGAACAAACAGCACCTCGACCCCATCCGCCACCAGGGCTTCGATGAGTCCTTTGCAGGCAACGCCGAGGCCGCCTGAGTTGTATGGAGGATACTCCCACCCAAACATCAGAACGCGCGAGGGGTTATTTGTCTGAGTGGTCATTGGTTACAGATCAAGATGTTTGGCTGATAATTCTCGCTCAAGAACCATCGGGTACATATCGAGCAGGACCGACAGAAGCGCAAGCAGGACCGGCCCGGCCACAAAGCCGATCGGGCCGAAGAAGGAAATACCACCGAGGATCGAGACGAGGATCAAGAACGGATGGATCTTGATCCCGCGCTCGATGAAGATCGGTCCCAGAACATCGTCCACGAAGTAAATCGCGAGGAAGGCCCAGACCAGCAGCCCGACCCCGCTCCCTATACTCCCGATCGCGATCAGATACAGTGCCGCCGGGGTGATGACCAGCCCGGGACCCAGCATCGGTACCACCGAAAGGATCGCCGCAACCGTTCCCCACAGGATCGCCGCCGGTACCCCGACCACCGACAACGCGACCGCGGTCAACACACCTTGAATGATACCGACCAGGATCCGACCAAGCACAACGGAGTTCACCGCATCGGTTATTCGACTCAGGATCATTCGCTCATAGCCGCTCGCCAACGGACTCACTCGAACGAGGTAGCGAACCGCGCGATCACCGTCACGGAAAAGATAAAACACCGCCAGCAAACTGATCGCTCCCGCGATGATCAAACGAAAGGCCTGCCCGATAAATGCGTTAGCAGACTCAAGCACCCAGGAAATTCCCTGAACGATGTACTGCTGTGGATCAAATCCGGAAACGTACACCTCAAGCTGTCCGGCCAGATACGGCGAGGCTGCCGCCGTCCAGTCAACAACGGCCGTAAGCGTCGCGCCGACGTCAAACTGAGATGATGTGGTCAGGGAGAGGAGGCGCGTTGCTTCCTGAATCAACAAAATGCCGAAAATAACAAGCGGAATAATGATCACGATCAGCACTACCAAAGTGCTCATAAGCGACGCGATCCAGGCACGATCTCCCGTAGCGGCAAGGATCTTTTGGTGCAGAGGATAAAACACAACCGCCAACACGATCGCAAAAAAGATAGCCGGTATGTACGGCACAAAAACAAGCCCCGTCAGCGCTGCCACGCCGAGAAGGAGGGCGACGAAAAAGCCTATCTGTACGACGTCTCGAGACATATGCTACTCACTCTATCCTATCACACCGACCCCCTGCACCGACTGTGCATAGGGACCGCCGTATTCTCCCGAAACTACCCCCCTATCGGTCCCGGCCGGAGCCTGCGCGCCTCTCCAAAAGCCCACCGAGCGCGATCAGCCCCAGGAGCACAAAAAGAATCAACGCCATCACCGGCAACGTAATGAAGCCAAACTCGGTAACGTAGACCGTGCTGCACGCCACCTCGCCGGGAGCGCAAAAAACAAGGTCGTCGGTCACCTGTATATAGATGTGGATCAAGGCAAAAAGCACGCCCGCGAGCGAAAGAATCAACGGAACAAAATACTCCCTGAGCTCGCGTTGAATGAGTGCGACGCCGAACACAACGACCTGGGGGTAGAGCGCGATTCGCTGGAGCCAACACAGCTCACACGGTGCATACCCGATGAACTGGGAGTAGACAAGGGTCGCGAGAAGCGCGGATAGTGAAAGCACGAACCCCGCGAGGAAACGGAAGCGCGCAACGATACGCCGTACATTTCTAAAAAAACGGCCCCGGTCAACAAACAGCGCCGGTGCGTAGATCGCAATTCCCACGAGGCCAAGCAGGGTGCCCACGGCACCGATAAAATCAAACCACTCAGTGAATGTTTCCATACGTACTTTTACGATTTTGTCTTACGTCCGTCGATACCGACGCCGCACCAGTTTGTACAAGAGAAAAACAAAAAAGAGAATAAGTGACCCGAGCAACACGGCGCTCTCAAAATGATCGATGACGCCGTAGTACTCTCGGTAGAGCTGCCCGACCTGCCAGCCGATCATCGCCAGAAACGTGACCCGTATCGCGGTCCCGAGAAACGAGTACAGCAGATACCGCCAAAGATTCATTCGTATCACACCGCACACCGCCGAGATCGCCACGCTCGGTACGATCGGCGCGACCCGCAGAAAGAACAGCACCGTGGCGTCTGCCTGCGTCTGCCGGAATTTTTCGTGCCCGCGCTCAACATCACGCCAGGTTAGACCAAAGTACGCGCCCCAGCGCTGAAGCGCCGGCTTCCCGGCGTAAAACCCGATGTAATAGACCACTAACGATCCCAGCGCCACTCCAAGCGAAGCGGGGATGATCACCTGAACCAGTGCCGTGGTCACGAACGCAACCGAAACACTCTCAAACGGGGTAAGAAAAAAGAACCCCGCCCCCATCTGGACAAGGGCCGACGGGATCGGTGCTAAAACTTCTTCAAGCAATGACGCCGCAAATACACCGATGCCGCCGAACGGAATAAGGGTTTCTTCAATAAATGTTATGAGCGCGGTAATCACGATTATCGATCGTTAGCCTACTGTGCATGCGGCATTACGTCGGGCGCCGTCGAAGCCTGCATCCGCATATGCAGCCGGTACGCCCCGTAACTTACGCCAACGATCACACCGCCAAGCGCGATCAACGCGATCGGCCATACAGCAACTGCCTCGGGAAAATAAACCGCCGTCACCTTGATCAGATACGCGACCAGGGCGATCGAGGAAACAGCGAGCAAGCCGTTGCTCCTGAGATGTACGCTTCCCACAAATCCGCCGGCCAACACGAGCGGGAAGACCGTGTTCCAGATATCCCCGCCGGACAACGCCGCACCAAGGATGCCGATCGATCCCAGTGTATACAGCAAACCGGACACTCCGTGCTCGCCCCGCCGTGACGCAAGCCAGGACCCGCCCGCCAGATACAGCACACCGATAACGATCGTCAGCCATTGATACAGATAGTATGCGTCAAACGGCAGCGCACTGCCGTAATCGGTTATAAAAGACACGAACGAAACCAACATCCAGGTTCCGGACGCGATACCCGCCAGAAGATACAGCCGGACCGTTTCAACGAAGCGGTACGAGCCTACGGCGAGGATCATCGTCGCGGCAGCGATTAGAGCCTGCGCACCGGCGGTATATACCCGCTGATCTGTCTCATACAACAGTACTGCCAGACCGATCGGGAACAAAAGAATACCGATGAGCGACAACGCTTGCGGCAAATACCCCGGTGTGCGCCGGCTGAGTCGCTGTACGATCACCCCGGCCGTATATGCACCGACACTCGTCCCGAGCGTCAGCAAGACCCGCGCGGCAGCATTCAGACTCATCCAGTTCATACTGACGAACACAATAACCCCGAGCAGTATGATCGCTCCGCCGATGTACGAGAAGATGCGGATCAGCGCCAGGTTTCGATCAGTACTTCCTTCCCGGTGGTCTGTTACGATCGATCGCACCTCCTCGGCGGTCACCTCGCCGCGCTGAAGCGCTGTTGTAAGTTCCTGAAGCAGTGTTGATCGGTCCATACGTGAGAAAGTTTAGTCCTGTATAATCCAGCCGTAAAAAACAACGTCGGAGGAATAGTATCGATCCGATGACGCAAGTTCGATCGATCGCCGAACGCCGTCTCGCACAAGATACCACTCCGAGCCGCTGCGTGATCCAAATACTTCAAAGATCCCGCGATGGCCATACTCCCGGGTCACTCTGTACCCATCAGGGGCGGTATGCGGATCAAGCGTCAGCAGCCGAGCTTCCTCGACCGACACCCGCTCAGATGAGAAGTCACCGACCCGGTACCGATACAGCGTACGCGATGCCGTTGGATCCTGACCCTCGTCGCATCGATCACTCCGCAACGTCTCGACGAGCCCGCCCCCTTCAACCGCGTACTCGATCGTACACAAAGTATGTGGCAGATCAGACCGTACACCGTAGAGAAAATCGTACTGCGGTTCCGGAGCAAACAATCGCGGCACGTATATCGACACAAGAATGCCGAGAATAAGGAGTACCGGAAGAGCAAGCACAATCACAAGCGCGACGTTTTCTTTGAGCCAGTGCTTCATACCTGCTGATTATACCATACCCGTATCCACCGCGTACGCCGTGCTAATGCTCTTCCGGTGGCCGCTGTTAGTTATTCTTGATCTGCCACCCTTGTTTAAAGTACTGATCCGCCTTCTTGTACTTAACCTCCAGCTCCTCACCGTCCTTTACGAGCGTTACTTTTTCGTTACGGCCAAAGGTCTTGCCGCTGGGGCGCTGGGGCTGGCCGGAAGCTCTGCCGCCGCCGGTTCCACCGGATCCGCCCGATGAGCCATTTGCGTTCGCGACGGTAAGCTGCGCGGGGTCTTGATGTTCGGCAACAACCGGACCGAATCCGCTCACCGCTATGTTCTCACTCTGCAGGCTCGTCAGTGACTTCAGTACATCTTCCTCGATCGACTCCTGCAGTTCGGTGAACAACCGAACACCTTCTTTTTTGTACTCCGTCAGCGGATCGCGCTGACCGTACGCCCGAAGATTCACACTGCTGCGCAGGTGGTCCATTACCTCCAAATGTTCGATCCACAGCACGTCGATGGTCTCGAGGATCACTGTGCGTGCGCCGGTGTAAAAAGCTTCATCGCCCAGCTCCTCGCGACGCTTCTCGATCGACGCAATAACGTCCTCGCGCGCCCCGTCCATAATCCGGGAAAGTTCCTGCATAATAGCCTTACTGTCACCCGTGAGAACAGCACGCCGCTGGGCGTAGATCGTTTTGCGCTGGTGATCAAGCACGTTATCAAAATCAAGAATGCGTTTGCGTGCGTCGAAGTTCAGTCCTTCGATCTTACGCTGCGCGCTTTCAATAGCCCGGGTGATCATTCGGTTCTCGATGTGCTCATCCTCGGCAATACCGAACCGCCCCATCAAACCCTTGATCCGATCGGACGCGAAAACCCGCATTAAACGATCCTCGAGCGAGACAAAGAACTGGGTCTCGCCGGGATCTCCCTG